>JAWLBW010000201.1:0-8618 GCA_041687475.1 bacterium | reverse complement strand
CTGAAGCCACGTCGCCAGGCGAGCGGTCGCCGCGGCGGCAAACAGGGTGCAGGCTTCACGGTGCCTGTCTGCATCGGACATTTCAGCAAATTCAAGTCGGAGAGGCCTGGGCAGGGCCCTCGCCACGCGTGCCAGACTGCGCGCATTCAGCCCCATGTTGCCTTCGCACGAGCGAGCCGCCACGTCAATGGCGGCACTGTGAAAACCCAGCCACGAACTGTAGGCGTATTCGCCGAAGTGGTGGGTGTCGCGAAGGGCGAGGTCGAGAAAGTGAGGGTTTGCGAAGGCGTACAGTACCGCCGTATCGCGAGGGCCCCGTTGCACCTGACTTCTCAGATAGCGCGGCTGCAGCAAGCGGGGCAGGTCGGGCAGGCGCTTATCTTGATTGTAGCGGGCCAGATAGTCGTCGATATCGTGTTCGACCCGTTCCCAGTCGACCATGTCGCGGTCGCCGAAGCAGGCCTTCTCAGCGATGTCGCCCACGACCCCCCCGGCCTCGGGGTCACGCTGCGACATCCAGTGAAGCAGGCTGAATGTCAACCCGCCCTGGCTGTCGGTGGCCTTGGCAATACCCGGCAGGGGACCGAATTTCGACGTATGGTCGGGAAGCGCGGCGAAGTCGCCGAAGGTCATGGCATGCGTGTCGCCTTCGGCACTCGCAGGGTTAAGCCCGGCAAACGCCGTCTTGCGCTGGTTCTCGCAGTAGTCGACCTGCTGCCGGGCAGGGCAGACGAGGGCAAGGGCCAGGTACCGCTCGTACTCCGTTTCCGAGGCGCTACCCCGGGTCAGCTTCTGCGCCAGCTCGAGCTGGGCCGCGCGACAGGCCCGATCGGCAAAGTAGCTGTGCTCGAGGTACTCGAACCCCTCGGCCTTTGTCGTCACGGTTACCGAGCAAAGGACGAGACCAAGGCAGGTAAGGCGCCGCCCCCAGACAGCCATTGCTATGCCGGCTGGTGAAAACATCATATTCTTTCATTCTGAGCCAGTCGGCGCGTCGAGGACAGGGGGCCCGACCTGACAGGAAAGTCAGGCAAACTGCCCGGATACGGGGTTCTGACGCGGAGCAGGTGTAACCAAGCGGGCCTTTCGAGGGGAAAGCGCCCGTCTCCGTGGCCTTGGCACGGAAGCTGCTTCAAGGCAGGGTGGAACCGCCGGGCGCGTGGCCGGGGTGAAGAGGGGTGATTCCGAAGGTCGGGGAGGTTGGTTCCACTTCTGCAGGCCGCCGGGAACGGCCTTACGATGTATGACCTACGAACGCGGGGACGGAGCAAGACGATGAGAAGCGTTATCCTTGGTGCGACATTTACGGCAGCCCTGGCCTTTGCCGCCGCCTCTTGCGGCGACCCACTGGTGAACGGTCCTGGTGGTACGCCTTGCACCGACATGGCGATCGCCGGGGTGACCGTTTACGTGGACTCCATCGACGAGGGTGGCTCCATCTGCGACGCCCGGGTTACCCTGACCGGCGCCGACGGATACCGCGAAACGCTCGAGCGTTTTGCGGGCGGCCAGATAGAATGCTCCTACTCGGGGGCCTGGGAGCGACCGGGCACCTACACCGCCGAAGTCACCCGCGAAGGCTACGAAACCTACCGCTCGGCCCCCGTGGTCGTCAGGCGCACGACCGACGGTTGCCACGTCGAACCGGTTGTTCTTGAAATCGGCCTTCGTTCGGCCGTAGAGTAAGGCTTCACCGGCGGAAGCGGCGAATCGGCCAGCCCCGGCGTTTTGCCTCGCGGGCGAGAAGCGGATCGGGGTTGACGGCCACGGGGTTTCCCACCGCTTCGAGCATGGGCAGGTCGGTAACGCTGTCGCTGTAGAACCACGCGTCGTCGAGGCTGGCCCCCGGAAACCGCGAAACGTAAGCCTGCGCCTGTTCGACCTTACCGGCGCCGTAACAGAGCGGTAGCGTCAGCTTACCGGTGAGAACGCCGTCGGCCACGTCGAGCCGGGTTCCGATGAAATGATCGAGCCCCAGATGCCGGCTGATCGGCATGCAGGCATAGATGGTGCTTGCCGTAAGCAGCACCAGGTGATCGCCCCGTTCTCTGTGCTCTGCTATGAGCTCGATTCCGTCGTCATAGAACACCGGTCGCACGTAGGTATCGAACCACTCGTCGCTCTGGTTAATGACGTCGACTTCCGGAATGTCGCGATACTTTTCGGCGTAACGCGCCGTGATCTGTTCGATGTCGACGCGGTTGAAGCGGTGAAGCAGGGTGTAATAGAGCCCCCGTGCGACATCGGACCACCCGAGTTCGCCGCGTTTCAGCATGTAGCGAATGAACAGGTTGGCGCTGTTTCCCTTCAGCAGGGTGTGATCCAGATCGAAAAAAGCGATTCGCATGGTTAACGCTCGCGGGAACGAGGGTTGAGTCGGGCGCGCTTCTTTTCCACGTCGACGCCGATATGCGTACCCGGTTCGATCTGCAGGCGGCGGGCCGTTCCGGCAGCCACCTCGAGCACATTCGTGACATCGGAGCGCGAACGGTAGACGGGGCAGGGCGTTTCCTCGCAGGGGGGAACACTGTGCGCCACGTGATCGACGACGCCTTCACCGTCGATGAAGATGATGTCGATGGGGTAGGTCACATCCTTCATCCAGAAACTGGCCCGTTGGGGCTTACCCAGAATGAAGTACATGCCTTCGTCGGCCGCAAGGGGCGCATGGCCCTGCAGGCCGCGCGCCAACTCATCGGGCGTGCGGGCGATTTCGAGCTTGAACGTTGCCGAATCGGACAGACTCAGCGCGGTAAGCAGCAACAGTGTCAACACCGGCAATCCGTGGTGCGGGTGAACGGCGAGGATTGGTTTCTCTTGATGATAACCCGTCGATGAAGGCATTGTCTTCCGCAGGCTCGCCGTTTCGGTGAACGCCTGCGTACTTTTCTTAGGCTTGGTGCCGTCGGTGAGAACACCGCTAGTGGCCCGTGCGGTTAGTTCGTATGCATACCGAGGGCATCGAGGCGCCCGAGTGGCAAGGCGCGATGAGGAGTCGATGCCGTAGCATCGGCGACGAAGAGCAACGCAGCCAATCGGGATGCATCGATGTCCGAATATATGCGAATTAATCAAACGGGCCACTAGGTAGTGCGTGGATGGCGGCGCGAATAGAACCCCGTTTGCCTCTTTCCCCCTTGATAACATCTGAAAAACCAGTATATTGACACTCTGAGTCAAGGAGTACCCGTGCAAACCATATGTTGTATAGAGGACGAAGAGCCAATCCGGGAAATTCTGCGCCTCCTGCTCAAGGACCAGGCCGAATTTCTGCCGGCGGCGAGTGCCCGGGAAGCCATTGAGCACCTGGTACGCGAACCTGCGCTTTTTATCATCGATCTGCACCTGCCCGGCATGAACGGGCTCGAGCTCACGAAGCTCATCCGCACGATCTTTCCCACCACGCCGATTGTCGTTCTAACGGCCCTCTCCCGTAAGAAATGGGAGGATAAGGCCTTCGAAATGGGCGCCACGGCTTTCATTGAGAAGCCTATCGTTCCGCAGGAGTTTCGCAAGCTCGTCAGCGAACTGCTGCCCTATCGCTCCATGATGAATTAATGACGAACTAACGATGAATTGAGCCTGCCGGGTACGGCTCGGTATCTGCGTTCAGCAAATCGACTACGGCTCGTGGCGACGACGACGAAGGGGATTGTGGAGTTTTCGTAGCAGTTGAAGCACTTTGACGTTCAGCTTCCGCCGCCTGGCGGCGGCGGATAAATTTTCGGGTGACCTTCCAGGATCAACCACCTGCCGTTGCATTTCTGCATTACCTGGACGACATGACCTCGGAGCGACGCCTCGCGTCCGGGTATAACGATCTCGAGGTTGCCTTGCCAGACCGCCAATTCCGGGGTCAGCATTCGAACCGATCCTCGCTCCTGGATAAGCTGAGCTCCGGGCATGCTCTGGTTGAGAAGGCGATCGTACGCGGCTTCAATCTCTTCGCGGCCGTGCTGGACGTCGCCGAAACCGCCTACCCGCACGCCGTCTTCCGCATGGAACGAGGCTGCCAGGGCAGCGTCACCGGCGTTCATCGCCTCTGCGAACGCCCGCGTTTCCTTGATGATTGCCTCTTCCACCTGGTTCATTCAGCCTCCGGTTCATTCCCTGAGCTGATTCCGGCCGACAATGCCGTCGTGGCGACGTAGAACACCGGGGCAGATTTGGGCCCGTAGGTGACGTGGATGCGTTACTTCAGGATTCTGCTTGAATCACGCCGGGCCGGCATGGTTCACTCCCATGCTATCTGGCGCCCGCCGGCAGCCGTCTCACCGGCCTGTCGCTTGCGGCGATGCCGGGGACCCATGGGCGTTGAAGGGCCTGTGCGGCGCTGGAGTGCGTATTTCAGCACCTGGCCGGAGAACCGGCCAGGTGCTGAAGATATTTGCCCGGGCCCACCGCGTTGCCCCCGTGACGGAGAAGGCGACGCGCGGTGGAGGGGAGGCGAGTCTTTGATGAGGCCCGGGCCCTCCTGAAGTTGAGGAGGCCTGAGGGCGGCTCTCTGGTGGGAATTATGTTCCCTCTGCGTCTACGGTCAGCTGGCAGCGCGAAGCGAGGCCTCGTAGCCCAGCTTACGCGAGAGCCGTTCGGCCGACTGCTGCAGGGCCGGCAGAATTTCCTTTCTCAGGCGGTCGTCGGTCATGCGGAAGGTCGGCCCTGCCACACTGATGGCGCCCACTACCTTGCGGGTGTAGTCGTAAACCGGGGTAGCCACGCAGCGCACATCTTTCTCGAACTCTTCATGTTCGAGCGCGTAACCTTGCGACTCGATCTTGCGCAGCTGTTTCCGCAGTTCGCGACGGTCGACAAGCGTGTGCGGGGTGCAGGCCTGCAGGTCGCCGGGCACGTGCCGCTCGAATTCCTCTTCGCTGCAGGCGGCCAGGCAGCATTTGCCGATGGCCGTTGCGTGAATGGGGGCGCGCTGGCCGATGCGGTTCACCACGCGAACGCTGAGGGGCGACTCGACACCGTCGAGGTACACCACTTCCTGATTCTTGGCCACGCCAACCAGCGCCGTCTCGTGGGTTTCTTCGACCAGCGATTGCAGAATGGGGCGCGCCTGCTGCAGAAAACCCGATTGGCGCACGTAAACCTGGCCCAGCTGCAGCGCCTTGATGCCCAGTCGGTAGTTTTCGGTGGCCTTGTTCTGCTCGATGTAACCTTTGGTTTCGAGCGTTGCCAGCAGGCGGAACACATTGTTCTTATGCAGGTTCAGCCGGTTGCTCAGCTCGGTAACGCCGAGCTCGTCCTGATCGCCCTTGAATTCTTCAAGCAGGTTCAAACCGTGAACCACGGATTGAATGAGATAGTTCGCCTTCGCTCGTTTCACGAGAAGCCTCCCGCCAAAGTGATGCAGACCACAGGGCCGCTGAGGCTCCCTCAGTCTTCGGGGGCCTCCATAACGGTGTTTATAACACGGCGCGTCATGTGCGTCAAGCGGGTTTGTCGGAGAGGTCTGCGCGCCCCGTTTTCCCCAAGATAAGGTGCTGTTTTCGTTCGGGGAAGGGGGGGCTCGGCCGTGTTACATGCTTATGGCGGAACTCGGAACGCGAACCTCCGGGAACGCGGAACTCCGGGAACGCGGAAGACGGAACGCGGAACGCCGGAATAGGAGAACTGCGGTTTCGGACTGCATAACATGTAAATCGACTCCGCTTTTTGGGATCTGGGATCTGCGATCTGGGATCCCAAAGACGCGGGAACTCGGAACGCGAAATGCGGAGCGCCCGGGAGAAGTGAACAGGTTCCTCAAGTCTCGACGAGCAGGGCGCGGGCCACGGAAACCCGGCACGCCAGCCCTGCCGCACCCCATGGGCCTACCCGAAGCTGGCAATCATGGCCGCGCCTGAGTAAACTGAAGGGCGTTACCGCTTGGTTTTGCAGCGATTATGCCTTTGCCTGTGGAAGAACATACCCGCGAGTCGGTACTTGAAAAGGTAGCCCGGGGCGAGTCTCTCGAGAATGAAAAGCTCAAGGGCCTTGACCTGTCGGCGGCGAATCTTCGGGGTGCCGATCTGCGCGGCGCCCAGTTTCGCTATTCCGATCTTCGCGATGCCGATCTGCGCGACGCCGATCTGCGTAATGCGAACCTGCGTCACGTGAACCTGCAACGCGCGTTGCTGGCGGGCGCCGACCTGCGTGGCGCCGACTTTACGCACGCCGACATTCACGGCGCCGTACTTACCGGCGCCCGCATTGCCGGGGCCAAGTTTTCGAGTACCAAGGGGCTGTCGCGCAAGGTCTTTTTTCCCCAGACGATTCTCGACGACATGATTGCCCGCGGCGACAGCGATCTGCAGGGCGAAGATCTCGTCATACCGCAGCGCGACGAGCGGTGGAAGATTGAAACGGCGGCCCGGGTCGTGGGCCTCGACGCCGGCGAAGACACGGTAGGCATTCTGCACCGCGTGCTTACCGAGGCCGAGCTGGTCGAAAAGGGGCTTGAGGTTTACCGTGACACGGCCCTGATCGGCGAAACGGTATACCGGCTTGAAACGGGCATGCTCGGAACGCCGCTGCACGAGCGCAAGGTGCAGATGGAGCCTTCGGAAATGGAGGCCCTCTTCGCGCAGGCGTCGGCCGGCGCCCAACCGCCCGACGAAGAAAAAAAGTCCGACAAGTCCGACCAGGAACTCATCAACGAGTTTCTGCTGAAACGCCTCACCTCTTCCTGAGGCGGTTTTGCGGCTCGCCCTCATCAGTGACGTGCACGCCAATTTCGAGGCGCTCGAAGCGGTGCTTGCCGCCATCGACGGCCTGAACGTCGACGGCATCGTGCACCTCGGCGACGCCGTCGGCTACGGAGCAGACCCCAATGCCGTCTGCGAGCTTCTCGCACGAAGGGTCAGAATTTCGTTGATGGGCAACCACGATGCCGCCGTACTCGAAAGACTGCCCCTGGCCTGGTTTTCCCTGCCTGCCCGCCGAGCCGCCGAGTGGACGCAGCGTCGCCTGAGCGGAAGGAATGCCGCCTGGCTCGAGGGCAGCCCCGCGACCTGGCGGTACAAAGACGTGCTCTTCTCGCATGGCTCGCCGGTCGTTCCCGAGGCCTTCGAATACGTGTTTCATTCCGATACGGCGGCCGAGATTTTCACCCTCATGCATGAACAGGGGCTCCAGACCGTCTTTGTCGGGCACGCCCACCAATGCCTCGCCTTTGCCGATGACGGCAGGCCCCCCATCAGGGTCGACGGTGTCGAGACCACGACGCTCGAGCTCGGAGGCCGCCGCTGGGTCATCAATGTCGGCAGCGTGGGCCAACCCCGCGACGGAGAGCCCCGGGCCTTTTTCGGCATCGTCGATTTTCAGAACGGGGTATACGAAGCGCGCCGGGTGACATATAATCTTGAAGCGGCAGCCGAAAAGATTCGGGCGGCCGGGCTCCCTTCCATCTTGGCCGATCGCCTTCGCTTGGGGAAATAAGACAATGTTTTACGGCGGTTGTTAACTAAAGGCTCCGCCGGGGGTAGACGCAGGCTTGCTGAGATATGGCTTACTTTGACACCGTATACAGGCTTGTGTTACAGTCACCTAACGCTGATACACGAGAAAAGCCGATGCATGCTCGAACGCGGTTCCTGGTAGCTGTCTTTGGTATCGCCGCCTCGATACTTTTTGTGCCACCTGCATGGTCTCAGACCTCTGAAATGGTCGACGGACCTGTGCCCAGGGGAACGAGCGCCGAAGAAGTGCGTTCCAGGTATGGTGAGCCGCAACGCGTCGTGTCCGGCGGCGGCGACATGATTGGCCCGGAAGTCGAGCAGTGGTCATACGCCGACGGTCTCGTCGTCGTAGTCCAGCGGGGCGTGGTGATTGATTCATTCATCGAGAAATCCAATCCTTGAGAATGCCAGGGGTAAGGTGGCTGTATGACTAAGATTGCAGAACTTCCGGACGCAGTCACCCGGAGGGGGCAGAACAACGTCGACGAAGAGCTTTATTCGAAGCAGTTTCAGGTCGAAAACAAGATGTTTTACGTCGACCTCAAGTCGAACGGAAACGGCATGTACCTGAAAATCAGCGAGAAGAGCGGCGGTCGCCGCCACAACGTGTTTCTTCCCGCGCCGGGGCTGCTCGAGCTCAAGGCCGCCATCGAAGAAGCCCTCAAGCGTGTCTGAACGCTCCCGAATCTTTTTGTGGAAGACTCCCGTTCAGGGGGTCTTTTTTTTGCCATGTCATTGAAGGCCACCGAAGTTCACGTTACCCTGCGCCGCGAGATCGACTCGAGTTATCCCATTCTCGTCGGCAGCGATATTCTTGCCGAGGGCATCGAGCGTCTGCGCGCGTTGAATCTGCCGCGTACCGCCGTCATCGTTTCCGACGACGTCGTATTCGGTTTGTACGGCGAGAAATTGCGCTCGGTGTTGGAGGCGGCCGGTTTTCAGGTGGCGGTCGAAGCGGTCTTTCCGGCCGGCGAGGCGTCGAAGACCCGTGCCACCAAGGCAGGCATCGAAGACCGCCTGCTCGAGGCCCGTATCGGCCGCGATGCGTGGATTGCAGCCCTCGGCGGCGGCGTGGTGGGCGACATGGCCGGTTTCACCGCCGCCACCTACCTGCGGGGCATTCCCTTCGTACAGTTTCCCACGACCCTGCTGGCCATGGTCGATAGCAGCGTC
>JAWLBW010000200.1:0-8670 GCA_041687475.1 bacterium | reverse complement strand
ATCGAACGCCTGCTGCCCACGGTTCCCGAGTGGAAGCGTGAAAACGATAGCCTGGCCCGGAGCTTCGGCTTTTCGGCCTTCCCCCTGGGAATTTCTTTTGTGGAAAGGGTGGGTGAACTGGCCGAGGCGGCGGCCCATCACCCCGACATCGATATACGCTATACGACGGTGGTGCTCCGTCTCACGACCCACGACGCGGGGGGCATCACCCGACGCGATTTCGATCTCGCGCAACAGATCGATCGCCTTGCGGCAGGAAACGGGTGAGTCAGTCGATGATTTCGAGGGTGTACTTTTTGTTGTGCTTACCGCTCACGGCCATCAGAATGGTGCGAATCGCCTGGGCGTGACTGCCTTGCTTCCCGATGACCTTTCCCACGTCTTCCTTGGCCACCTTCAGTTCAAGCACAGAAACGTGGTCGCCCTCCAACTGGCGAACCTGTACCTGATCGGGATGATCGACCAGGGCCTTCGCAATCTGCTCAACCAGATCCTTCATGCGAGCCTCCACTGCTACCACAACCGGGCCGGGTCGGCGGGCCCGACCTCTCCTAAGCCATACCCTACAGCATTCCTTCCTTTTGGGGAATGGGGAGGGTAAGGATGACCGGGGCATGCCGGGCCGGCCCACCGCAGGGCGCTTTCTCTCACGGCAGACGCCCCGGGGGGAAGGCACCATAAACGCGGTCTTATATTGATGATGGAGAATCCGCCGTTTTCCCGCTACGGAAGCCCCGGAGTCGTTGTTTCACCGAAAACCCGCCCCCTGCTGAGCGTCTCGGGCACACCGTCAGGCCCCCGGTCTTGCCCAACGCAGCCGTTGCAGAAGAGATTTGAGCGAAGCCCACTCATCTTTGTTCAGGGCCATGCCCAGGTAGGCCAGTAACAGCAGCAGGCCGAGCGGCGCGCGCCACACGAGCGGAAGCCACCAAGACAAGGCAACCACCCCGATCCAGGCAACACCACCCGTGAAAAGTATACGTGCCGAGGCGCCGACGCTGAAGCCGATGGTGCGACGGGCCGCCACCAGAAACATGACCGTTTCGAGGCCGTAGGCCAGCAGGTGGGCCGAAGCCAGCGCCCCTACCCCCAGCGGCTCCATGCGCAAGCGTAGAAAGAGCACCGCAAGGCCGAGAAAGACGCCGGCACGAATCGATTCGCAGACGAGAAAAATGCGGAACCTGCCCGTCGGCAGCAGAAACGAACCGGTGGCCCAGGCAAGGGCGAGGAACACATCGCCCGTAAACTGCACCGGCAACCAGGGCGAGGCCAGCACGAATTCGGGCGAGAAAAGAATGGCGAGAAACCATTCGCGGAAGATCACGCCCCCGGCCAGCAGCGGCAGCACCAGCAGGCAGACGGCCCGTATGACCCGGGCGACAAGCTCGCTGGTATACCGCCGATCGGATATGCCGCCGAGCTTCGGAACGACATACATGGTAATGGCGCTCAGAAACACAGGCAGAATCTGCAGGGTCAGCCCCGACAGTGCCTGATAGTAGCCGTTGGCCGTCGCGCCATACTCGTGAAGCAGAACCGATCGCCCGGCCAGATTTCCCACCGACGCGGTAACGGCACCGACGATGGTCACCCCGCCGTAGGCGAGCAGGGCCCGCACCAGGTCGCGGTCGATGCGCAGCGACAGGCGCATGGTTATCGAGCGACGCAGGCGCACGGCGTGAAACAGGGCATTCAACAGAAAGGACCCGGCAACGAAAAAAGCGACCCCCTTGGCCCCCCACAGCCAGGCAGCCAGCAGCGACACCGCCAGGGCCGCCCCGGCGCTGGCGATTCCGGCGAAGGCAAGCCCCCGGTAATCTTCGGCCCCCTGCAGCCCGGCCTGATAGACCGACTGGGCCGAAATGAGCGGCGCCGCAAGACCGGCGGCCCCGACCACCCACCACCAATCGGCTCGATCGACCGTTAACCGGGCGAGCCAGGGCGAAGCGGCAAAAAGTGCGAGCCCGAGCAGAAACGCCCCGCCCCCCACGAAGAGCAGGGCCGAACGAACCACGTCGCCCGGGTCGCGCCCCTCGCGGCGGTACTGCCCCACGTAGCGGGTCACGCCGGTGGTCACGCCGAGTGTGGCGGCCGTCTGCACGAGAAAGGTGAAGGACATGACCTGCGACCATTGCCCGAGGCCGTCGGGTCCGAGCAGCACGGCCAGCCCCTTGTTGCGCCCGAGACTCGCAATGAGGTTGGCCAGGGTATAGCCCCCGCTTGTCAGAAACGCGGCCATGAGGCCCCGGGTCGCGGCTTGCTGTTGAACCGCGCCGCGGCTCACGCCGCCACCACCCCGTCGAGGGCGGCGCGAACGGCAATTCGAGCCACGGCGGGCAGCTGTCGCCGGTCGTGGCGCACCGCCCGCATGCCCACACGCAGGCTCTCGCCGGGGCGCCCCGCCCGCAGCAGCGAATACGATTCGTCGCGCAGCAGGTTGGCGAAGGCCCGATCGGCCACACCGGGCCGCAGCTCGCGCGAACGCATGCGTGAAAGGGAGGCGCACAACACAGCCCAGGAACCTTCGAGCATGCGTGGGTCGCGGTGAAGCCCGGTTTCGGAGTCGAGGTAGCATGCCAGAGCTTCGCGCTGCGCCATGAGCGGGCCGCGCTCGGCCAGGCGCAGCCACAGATCCCAATCTTCGGCCAGCCGTCTAACCTCGTCGAAGCCGCCCACGTCGAGAAAGGTTTCACGATGCACCAGGGGCGTGGGGCTCGGCACCAGGTTTTCGCGGGTCAGCATTTCCCAGGTTACCGGCCCATGCACGGGGGGCAGTCGGCGCGAACGGCGGCCGGCGCCATCTTCGAGGTCGACACCCGCGAAATACACGGCGGCTCGCGGAAAGCGGTGCATGAAAGCCGTTTGCCGCTCGAGCTTGCCCCCGTACCAATAGTCGTCGGCGTCGAGCAGAGCCACCCACTCGCCTCGGGCGATTCGCGCGCCGTGATTGCGCGCCGCTCCGGGGCCCGCATTCGCCTGCTTTACGTACCGTAAGCGACCGTGCAGGTCGCCGTGCTCGTGCAGCAGGTAGTTGATGACCTCGCCCGTGTCATCCGTCGATCCGTCGTCGACAACGATGATTTCTGCCGCGAGCGCCTGCCTGAGTACCGACACGACGGCCCGCCCCAGGACATGCCCCGCGTTGTAGCTGGGAATGACAACAGATATTCGCATTTCGTTTCTGCCCGTGGAATGCCTCTTTCTTCATTCCAACACGTCTCGCGCTTATCACCCATGCGCTCTCTTTGAGAGCCCGCCCGTGCCTTGACATGACTTCGCCGGCCTCGCAAAGGGTCTGTGCCTACCTTTCGCCGGTAAATGGTGGGTACGCAGATACCCGAATGCCGCCCTCTGCCGGGGGAAGAGAAACTGGCACGGACCTTGCTCCTATGGGGGGGCTGATACAACACCAACAAACTTATGCGAAACAATTCGACCATTCTGGCCATTATCATCTGTCTTCTCACCTTCGGCACGGCTTCGGCCGACGCCGCCGAGCGCCTGTTCTACAGCGAAGCATCCATCAAAGGTGCCCGTAGCAACGTAGACAATTTCAAGTGGGCGCAGGACGAAAAGAAAACGATTCTCGCCTATGCCGACATCTGGGCAAACATGAGCGACGAAGAGGTCTGGAACTTCCTGAGCGAACAGAGCGTTCCTCGCGCCATTTTCGCCAGCCAGCCGCCGAAGTGCCCCATTCACGGGTCTCTTGAAGCGCACGGCGACTATGCATGGAAGACCATTCCCGAAGAGCGCTGGAAGCTGCAGTGCCCCATCGGCGGCGAACGGTGGCCGAAGAACGACTTCGAAGCCTACTATCGCAGCGGCAAGGACGGCAACAACATTTTCCAGGCTTCGCGCGCCAACCGCGGGCTGCTTTCGTCGCCCGACGGTTCGGGCGTCGACGACGGCAGCGGCTTCGTCAACGGCGACGGCACGCGCATCTATTTTGTTGCCTACTATGCCTACTGGGGCATCTGGCAGCAGGTCGCGCGCGCCGAAAACAACGCCGTAACCATGCTGAGCCAGGCCTACCTGCTCACCGGCGACACGAAGTACGCGCGCAAGGCCGCGCTGCTCATCGCCCGCGCAGCCGACCTGTACCCCGAGATGAAGACCCATGCCTGGAGCAGCCAGGGCGTGCCCACCAACGACGGCGGCACCGGCGGCGGCAAGGTGCTCGGCAGCATCTGGGACGACGACATCGCCAACAACCTCATGCTGGCCTACGATGCCGTGAAGCCGGCCATCGACAAGGACAATGACCTGCACGCCTTTCTCGCGAAGAAGAGCGGCCAGTTCGGCCTGGCGCCGCAGGGTTCGGCCAAGGAAATTCATGCGCACGTTCACGAGAACCTGCTCGAGCCGATCATCGACGCGGTCATGGATCGCGACATTCGTTCGAACGAGGGCCGTGCGCAGCGCACGATTGCCATGGCCGGCGCGCTTCGCGGCGGCGACACGCTCAAGGAAGTCATGGAATGGCTCGAAGCCCCCGGCGATAATTTCAACGGCGGCGGTCACCTTCCCGAGCTTTTCTGGAGCCTGTTGAACCGCGACGGCACCGGCACCGAGGCCTCGCCGTACTACAACGGACTCTGGCTTGAAGCGCTCATGCCCCTGGCCGAGGTTCTCAAGAATGCGGGCGGCGAAGACATCTTTGCCCAATACCCGCACCTGAAGAAGCTCATTCTTTACCCCGGACGTCTGATGAGCATGGGTAAGTTCTACCCGCACATCGGCGACTCGGGCGGCACGGGCACGCCCGAAATGCCGCTGCCCGGGCTGATTGAGCGCTACGTCGAAGCCTACATGAAGTTCGGCCTCGATGAGGCCGCCCTCATGGCGTACAACCTAAACGGCAATTCGACCAACGATCTGCACGGCGGCCTCTTCGTGGGCGACTACAAGAAGCTGGCCGACAAGGTCAAGGAGCTTGCCGAAAAGAAGGGCGCGACCTGGGAAAAGTCCGACAACATGAATGCGTACGGGCTTGCCATGCACCGTGCCGGACGCGGCCAGAACGCCCGCACCATGTGGATGTACTGGGGCGCGACCGGACATGGCGGCAATCACCCGCACGCCGACCGCCTGAACCTGGGCCTGTTCGCACATGGGCTCAACCTGCTGCCCGACCTCGGCTATCCCGAATACGCGATTGCCTGGCCGACCACGCAGGGTTGGATCAAGAACACGGCGGCCCATAATACCGTCGTGGTCGACGGAAAGCGTCAGGCGCAGAGCGCCGCGGGCGACCAGCGCGTCTTTGCCGATACCCCCCGCGTACAGTTCTCCGAGGTCGACGGCGGCAACGTTTACCCGCAGACCTCGCTGTACCGACGCAGCGTGGCCATGATTCAGGTCGACGACAAGAACTCGTACATGGTCGATCTCTTTCGCGTGCATGGCGGTGGCGAGCATGTGTACTCGTTCCACGCCGCGGGCGCCGAAGTCGATACCGATGGGCTCAACCTGAGCGAGCAGGGCGGAACCTTCGCCGGTCCCGATGTCGGATTCGGTTACTTCTACGACGAGCCGCACTCGGGCTCGTATGCGGGCAGTGGCTTCCAGTATCTGGACAAGGTTCAGACCGACAACGCCGCGGGCGACCGCTTCACCGTCGACTGGAAGATCATGGACAGCTACGATCAGCTGCCGGCCGAAATGAAGGACAAGGTCCGGCTGCGCATGACCATGCTCGGCAATGAAGGCGCCGTTTCGCTGGCCAATGGCTATCCGGCCCAGAACAATGAGCACCACCCGCGCAGTCTGCGTTACATGCTGGTTCGTAACCAGGGCTCGGAGCTGAATAGCCGATTCCTCGGCGTCATCGAGCCGTACGTGAGCGAACCCTTCGTTCAGTCGACCGAACTCATGCCGCTGAAGGAAGAGGCGGGCAAGGACACCGTGGCGCTCAAGGTCACGCTGAAGAGCGGCCGCGTCGACTACATCTTCTCGTCGCTCGACGACAAGGAGCATACGACGGCCGACGGACGCTTTACGTTCCGTGGTCCGTACGCGGTCTACGGCGAGGAAAACGGCGAAAACATGTTCGCCTTCCTGGCCGACGGCGGTGAACTCCGTGTCGACGGCGATGTCGTGGCCAAGGGCGACACGCCTTCCGGCACTGTCTCGTCCATCGACTACGACGGCGGCAACACCACAACGGTCGTACTCGACGGCGCCGTGCCCGACGACGGCTCGTTTGCGAACCGTTGGATCGACTTTGCCCCCGGCGCCGAGGTCGACGCCAACTTCCTGGTGCAGTCGGTCGACAACAACGGTTCGAGCACGAAAGTCGTACTTACCGAAGCCGATCCGGTGGTCGGTTTCAACCAGCCCGGCGAGCCTGCCAGCGGCCTGCGCCATGCCTTCGAGCCCGGCGCCGAATGGCGTTTCCCGGCCATCGTCTACAACCGAGGCGAAGCCTATGACTGGCTTGAGGGTGAGCTGGCGCAGACTTCGGCAGGCGCCGCCTCGCAGGCATCGATGGTGCCCATGGGGTGCTCGACCTCGGGCGGCAATGCCGCCTTCCCCCTCGCGGCCTTTCTTCTACCGGCCGCATGGGTCGCGCTGCGCCGCATAGGCCTGAACCGCTGATCCGCGACAAAACTGTAGGGAAACCCATCCCCCGCCTACCCGGCGGGGGATTTTTTTTGTTCTCCGGAGCGGTCCCTTCTTTTTTTCGCAAAGGTATGTTGACCGCCGACTCGCAGACGCATAAGATTATCGGATTGTTATCTCCGGTGTTACGTTTGTTCTGTCAGCGAGTTGTATTTGTGACGCCGCTCACTGACAGTGAGGCGTGCACCTGCCATGCTATCAAACGGTCTGTTTTCGACCGACAGGGGAGTTCTGATTCATGATAAAGGCACAACAGCTCATCGAGACCATCTGTGCCGAGAGAGCCAAGGCAACCGGTACGCCGCCGCACCTTACCCGGGCCCGGTTGTCTCTCAAGGTAGGCATAGACCTCAGCAATTCCGAAGAATTCAATCGCATACCCGATATTGAATCGAAAATCATTACGGCGGCAACCTCACTGGGCATCACGGTATAAAGGAGTATGGGCATGACCACCAGATTGACCTCGGGCTTTCAGACAGCAAGTTCGACGGCAACGGACACGAACGCCATAGTGGCCGACCTGACCGCCGCCATTCGCCCCGAAACCACAAGTCTTCTCAGCGTATTCTTCAGCGCGCGACACAACGGCGGCGAGTTGGCCGACGCCCTGCAGAAGGCCTACCCAGACAGCCTCATCATCGGCTGCAGCACGGCCGGTGAACTGACCGACCGCGGCTTTACCGAGCAGGGAGTAAGCGCGGTCGGGCTCGACAACACGGTGGTTGGCCGAGCTGCCGTGGCCGTGGCTGAAAACTGCAACACCGACCCCGCTCCGATTCGAAAGGCCCTGGCCGACATCACGTCAAGCCTGGGCGTCGACGTAAACCGCATCGACGCAAACAAATACCTTGGCCTCGTGCTCACCGATGGTAATTCGGGCCACGAAGAGTTCGTCATGGACACGCTGGCAGGCGAGGCCTTCGCCCTTACCTTCGTCGGCGGTTCGGCGGGCGACGACCTTGCTTTCAAGCAGGCTTTCGTACTCTGCGGCGGCAAGGTTTACTCCCATACAGCCGTACTTGCCCTCATCGAATGCGCCCGTCCTTTCACCATCGTCAAAACCCAGAGCTTCCGCCCGACCGGCAAGGTCTGGGAGGTTACCAAGGCCGACGTCAAGAACCGCGTGGTGCACGAGCTCGATGGCCGGCCCGCGGCCGACGTCTACGCCGAAGCCCTGGGTATTCCGGTATCATCGATCACCGACCGGTTCATGTCGAACCCCATCGGCCTGCTGGTCGGCAGCGATCCGTACGTACGCAGTCCGCAGCAACGCGAGGGAGAGCATGCCATTCGCTTCTACTGCCAGGTTGCCGAGGGGTCGCGGGTGCACCTGCTCGAGGCCCGCGACATGGTGGCCGACACGAAGCGCGACCTGGCCGCCGCCCGCGAAAAACTCGGGTCGCTGAGCGGAATGCTTGTGTTCAACTGCATTCTGCGTTACCTCGACGCGAAGAACCAGGGCATTACCGAAGCGCTCGGCCGCTGCTACGCCGACGTGCCCGCGGCGGGCTTCAACACCTATGGCGAGCAGTACCTCGGCCACATCAACCAGACAGCGACGGTTGTCTGCTTCGCCTGATGCAACCGACGTAGAATCGTTCGTGCGAACCAGGACCACGGCGAACCGGTAACGGTTCGCCTTTTTTTTTCGCAGGCGCCGGTGGCATAATCGGTAACGTGAACACCTATTTCCTCGCCCCCGCCCCGGAGGAAACCGCGCACCTGCTCGATCGGCACCGTCTCGGCAAACAGCGACTCGAAGCCATCCAGACTCTACGCCTGGCCCTCGGCGAAAGTCAGCAAAGGGGGGGGCGAAACCATTCGTTCTTGAGGGGATGGAAGCCCTGGTCTGCCTATCTGGCCCGGGTTTACCTGCCCGCCATGTTCGAAGAGTGGGAGCGCCGGGGGTACCGCAACGACCGCTCGCTTGCCAGGCAGCAGAAGTTCGCCGCACTCAGCTACGGCCCTCCGGTACAGCCGCCATGGGTTACCGATGCCCTCATCCGTTCGTATCGGTCGTATCTCAAGCGCCGTGATCCCGAC
>JAWLBW010000199.1:0-8702 GCA_041687475.1 bacterium | reverse complement strand
TCCGGCTCGAAGACCTCATGCCCGAAGAAAAGGAAGCGGCATGGCAGACAATCAAGAAGGGGTGAACGGCCGCCTGGCAGGCTGTCAGACTGTCGGACTTTCAGACTGTCAGACCCTCAGACCGGCAGAACACGATGGGCGGCTGCACGGACGGACCTTGATAGTGAGAGGGGGAGCGTGCGAGAGGGGGCGACCCCACCTGCTGCACGGACGTACCGACAATGGCAATAACCCCGTGCCGTACTCCCGGAGGTTGACCGGGAGCCCCGTCTGGTTCTCAAAAGAGACTGCCGATTGCCAATGCAGCCGCTTGCACGGCAATCACAAGCCCCCCCAGGCGAATCAGAAGCCGGTTCTCGAGCGAATCGACCCTGTTCTGTATACTCGACATATCTACACGGAGCGAGGCGATATCGGCTTTGAGCTCTGCGCGGCAGTCGGCCAGTTCACGACGCACATCGGCAATGTCGGCTTTGAGCTCTGAGCGACAGTCGGCCAGTTCGCGACGCACATCGGCAATGTCGGCTTTGAGCTCTGAGCGACATTCGACAATTTCAGTCTTGAGGTCCAAACGGCATTCCGACAGTTCACGGCGTACGTCAGCCACATCGGCCTTCAGTTCGGCCCGGTATTCGGCCACTTGCGCACGAAGGTCAGCAAACTGCCTCAGCGTCACCGTCTCCAAGACACGGATGTCTTCTTTGGTAGCCAGAATTTCCGTCATCATGTGCATGTTTTCAGCCGCCAGAACTTCAGCCTGCTTATCCGGCATGCCGGCCTCATGCAGGCGCCGGACGAAATCGTGCGTGTCGTAAACCGGATCGGACACAGTCTGCCTCCATCGTAGCATCAAATGCCGCGGTAAGCGGTCATCACGCCGCCGATGATAGCACAGGTTATCGTCGTGAACGAAGAAAAAAGCGCTCTACGTGCTGCACGGACGGACGTTGATGGCGAGAGCGTGTGAGGGGGTGAAGGGGCGCCACGTGCTGCACGTGCGGGCGTCGATGGGGAGAGCGGGTGAAGGGGAGAAGGGGCGATCGCGTGCTGCACGGACGGAGTTGTCGCGAAGTGATATCCGACGCGCCCCCCGGACCCAGGTGCCCCCAGCGCCTGCAAGGTTCGGCCGGCTTCTCGTCAGAAAGGACTTACTGCATGTCTCGTCGTTTCCCGGTCGCCGGCTCGCCCATCTTACCCACGACACGGGCGACTTCGCCTTGACAGAGGGGGGCGCGCAAGTTTAGAATGAGGGATTATCTTTCTACGGAGATTTTGGTTCCATGCCCAATATCAAGTCCGCCATCAAGCGTACGAAGCAGAACGAAAAGCGCCGCCTGCGCAACAAAGCCGTCAAGACCAATGTGAAGTCGCGCGTGCGTAAGGTTACCGACGCCGCCGCCAAGAACACGGTCGACGAGGCTCGCGCCGCGCTGGTCGAAGCCATTCGTGCGCTCGAGAAGGCCGGTTCGAAAGGCGTGATGCCCAAGAAGACCGTTTCGCGTAAGGTCGGTCGTCTCGTCCGCCGCGTGAACGCGCTTTCGGAAAAAGCCGAAGCCTGATTTCAGCCCGCTCTCCGTGGCGGAATGAATCACAACGAAGCCTGGAAGGCCTTGGCCTTTCCAGGCTTTCGTGCGTGCTGCGGCGCTTCGCCTCGGAACTCCCCGTCTCTGTCGGCCCGCTCCCGACGCTTCGCCTTCACATGGGGCCGAAACCGCCCTCTATCTTATCGTCACTGTCTTCCCAGATTCGCTCGCCCTCGGGGGCGGGAATCGAAAAGACCTCGTAGCGACGATCGTCGGGCTCGCCGGGCTGGGGCACCACGCTTTCGGTTTCTTCAATCTCGCCCGGCATACCGCCTTCGGGCGACCGCTGACCGGGTGGGGCGTCGGGGTTCGCCGGAATTCCGGGACGGCCGGGCATCACCTGTTCTTCGTCGGGTACCAGCCCCGGACGATCAGGCACCACGTCGGGCTCGACCTCGCTTCCCTGCTCTCCCTCCCGCTGCGGTTGCGGAACCAGATCGGGCTGCGTCTCTTCGCCCGGCGCGAGGGGCCGTGTCTGCTCGGTGGCCTTGCCGCTCGAACGCCAATTACCCTCTTCGGGCACGGGCAACACGTCGGCCTCGGTGGTATCGGTGGCCGGTCTTTCGTCGGCGGGCGCCAGATCGGCAATGTCGCCGACCTCTTCGTCGGTTTCGGCTTCGGGCGGCGGCAATTCCCGCATGTCGGGTGCGGGCAGAACGTCACGGTCGAATCGGGGTTGCTGGCCCTGCACCGGGTCGTCTTGCCCGAAGGGCTGCGTCTCGCCCGTGACCGAAGTATCGCCGTACGAAGGTATGACGCTTTCCTGTTCCGACGGCGTCTGAATGACGCCCTGGCTCGCCTCGTCGGGCAGCGTGTCAGGCATCGCCCGCTCGACAGACGGCCCCCGCGGCGCAGGTCCCTCTTCGGTACCGAAAGCCGTCGCCGGCATGGCGACCGTCAGAGACAGAATCAGTGGAATGTGACGAACACGCATTTCAGTCGGCCTCCCTGCTTTCATTGGAGCACGATACGCGCCACCCGCGGTCAGCGACCGACTGCCGGGCGTGGGCCGACTTGACAACGCGAAGGAAAGGCGGAGCGCGGAACGCGGAACGCGGAACACGGAACGCGGCGGAAGGCGGGGGTAGCGAGGTCACGTGAAGCCCGTTCCCAATTTGCGATCTGCGATCTGGGAGCTGGGATCTCTTCAAGAAACGACTTCGCGCACCTGCGGAAGCTCGCAGAAGGCCGCAAAGCTTGGGTCGTTCGTTAATCGCTCCCAACGCTCCCACCCGTGACGTCGCGCGAGTCGCAACATACGCAAGGCGTAGCGTTCCTTCCCCTGAAAGGCCGAAAGTAGCCCGAGATAGAAGAACTTCTCGGCTTCCTGACGACGGACCCGCTCTTCGCCGGGTACCGGCGCCTTCATGAGAAAGCGATTGAACATGGCGCTGGCAATGGCATCGGCTGCGGCAGCGCCGACGATTCCCCCCAGAATGAGCCAGAAAACAAGCAGCGCGATGCCCGGTTCACGCCCTGAAGAGGGCTGCGTGGCGTAGTACAGGGCAACAAACACCCCGACGATGAAACCCCACTGCACCACCCGCTTGATGTGCCAGTGCCCCCAGTCATAGGCGGCACACGCATTGCAGACCTCGGGAAACACCCCGAACTCGATTTCATCGGGCGTACGTTCACAGACTTTGCAGGCGCGACTCACATGCCCAGATTATCACAGCACCCCGCTCGCCGGAACCGGGTAAGCCCCCGCCGCACAGCCAGCCCCCGACCCCACTCGAGCCGCGCCCGACCGCAGTAAACTGTGTATCACACGAGGCGGGAAATGAAGGAGTCCGTACATCCGGGCGATAGTCGCGAATGCACCTTTCACGTGGTTTCGGCCTACACGGCCGCGGCGTTGGGCGAGGCCGTGCGCTCGACGCAACACTACCCCCGGGTGCTTTCGACCGTACACCTGCTGTCCTTCATGGAGCGGGTGGCGGGCGATGTCGTGCAACCCTGCCTGCAGGACGGCGAATCGAGCGTCGGACTCAGCTTCGACCTGCACCACGAGGCGCCGGTGCCGGTGGGGGCCGAAGTCAGGGTGCGCGCCGTGGTCAAGGCCATCGAGACCCGCAAGTTTCTCATTGAAATCGACGCGTGGGACGAAGGCGGGCTCGTGGCCGAGTGCACGCACTGGCGGGTCATCGTACGCATGCCCCTGCTCGAAGCAAGCGCCCGGGACAGACGGCGGGGGGCTACCGCGTAATACCGCTTTCCACGGATCGGCGAGCCGGTTAGCGCTACCGCGCCGGCTTGTGCACGGGCAACCCGCCTTCAGTGGCGGCGTAGTTCCAACCGCTCAACCCCTCGACCTCGAATTTGGCCACCAGCGGCAGGATTCCTCTCGCGATGACCCCTTCGGAAGCGAGAATCTCGAGCAACCTGGTCAGTCGATTGTGCCCCAGGCGCCTTCCCAGCGTATCGAGCTCGTCGTCGCTCAACGTGGCGTAGCCGCCAAAGGCCTCGAGTACGGGCAAGGCCTCACGGGGAAAACTCAGCAGGCACTCGCCTCCAGCGGCCAGCCACGCCTCGGCGCCCTCACGCCAGGCAACCACGGCCCTGCGGGCCGTCCAGCCTTCGCCTTCGGCGTCTGCCGAGACATAATCGCGGGCCCCGTCATCACTCCGGCGCAGCGCAGCCCATTGCCGGAACACCGGCTCATCGGCTTCTTCGGCGGCGCTGCGTAACACCTGGGCAATCCCCCGCCTGCCGGGGTTGCGCCCCCCGCCATCGCCCCCCTTCCACCCCAGGAAGTCGGCGGCGGCTTCCGAAGCCGGTACCGGATCCCAATAGGCCGACAGGGCAAGCGAGGGCTTGCGGCATTGCACCTGATGTTGCATGTGCGGTGGTAGGTAGAGCAGCGAACCGGCGGGCAACGGCCCCTCGAACCAACCCTTGTTGACTCCGTCTGCGGCTTCGACCGGCACCGCCTCGCCCCGGCCGCTGCCGAAACGCACGAAGCGCTCGCCGTCTATCTGCCACCAGACGAGATCGGTGTCGCCGTCATCGTGCATGGGCATGGCCGGCGTACCGGGCTTCCACACACAGAAAAGATAGGAATGCAGCGGCCGACCGGTAAACCCGGCGGCATCGGCCACCCGCCACAGACAGCGACGCAGTACGGGCATGTATTCGTGGGGCTGCACCAGAAAGACCGTCTCGCCTTTGAACAGGCGGGTCTTCAAGGCAGCGGGCGTCAGCTTTTCGTGCTGTGCGCCATGGGCGGCCGCGTGCGCGGGAACGCCGCGCTCGAGCAGAGAAACGAACAACTCACGGGTAAGGCCCCCTGAAGAAAGGCCGGCGTCGGCCCACAGGGCACGGCGCATACGCGCCACCTTGCGCACGTGGGCGCCGAACGCACGCAAACTCTCTTCTCTTTCCGTCGTCATGGGCCTCTGCCATGCACCGCCGCACGAAAGTGCGGTCACAGGCTCGCGCTGACCTCGGCCTTGGCGTCGTCGATGCGTTTCTTGATTTCGCCCCTTACATCCTTGTGCAGGTTGATAAGGTCCGACAGTTCAAGGCCTCGCACGGCGCGAAGCAGATCGGCGTAATTCATCTTGGGGGTCACGCGCCGGCGGCGGCGAATGATGCCGAAGAAATCCTTGAGCTCTTCGTTTTTCGTAATGAGCTGTTGCAGGTAAGGAAGATTAATGCCGAGCGCCTTGCTGACCTTCTCTTTCCGCTCGCGGGAACTGAGCTCATCCCATCCCTTGGGCGGATTCTGCATGTAATTCAGAACGGCCTGAAGCTTGCTTTCCTGGCCGAGCGGGGGCCGACCCCTTCTCCCTGTACCTTTCGCGTTCATGTCCGAAGCCTTTCCGTGCGTCGCCGAAGATGTTAAGAAATGGAAAGTATGATTTTTATTATATACACAATAGCGACACAAAGAAAGGTTTAACCGAGATAAACGTAACATTACCGCGAAGCGACCGATATCTGAACGGTTCGCCCGGCCACAAGGGAACGAACCTGAAGCGTACGCTCACGCTTCGCGGTCGACGTACACCTTCTGCGTGGGGTAGGCAAAGGCCAGGCCGCGCTTCTCGAACTCTGCGAAAAGGGCCAGGTTAATGGCCTGCTGAATGTTCATGTACTCGGTGTAATCGCTGCTCAACACATAGTAAACAACTTCAAAGTTAAGGCTGAAATCGCCGTATGAGGCAAAATGTGCCCGATCAAAGCGGGTTTTGTCGACGGCGTTTATGATTTCTCGCAGAATACCGGGAATTTCCTGCAGTTGTTCGTAGTCGGTTTCATAAACGACCCCGATCCGGAAAACGATTCGCCGCTGGGCCATGCGCTTGTAATTGCGTACCCGCGAGTTGGTGAGATCGCTGTTCGCAATGACGATCTGTTCGCCCCCGAGGCTGCGCAACCGGGTGGTTTTAAGACCGATGTACTCGACCTCGCCCAGCACATCGTCGACCTGAATGAAATCGCCGATTTCAAACGGACGGTCGAAGAATATGGAAACATAGCTGAACAGATCGCCGAGAATGGTCTGCGCGGCAAGCGCAACCGCAATGCCCCCGATGCCGAGGCCGGCGACCAGAGCCGACACCTGGAATCCCAGGTTATCGATGACGAACACCAGGCCCAGCACCCAGATACCGGCATTGATGATGGCGATGAGACCGGCAAGCCCCTTCGTGCGGGCCTCGGTATCGCCTTGCTTCATCCAGCGTTCGCGCAGGGCATGGGTGACGAGCCGGGCAAGGAAGCGCACGACGAAGAAAGTAGCCAGTATGGTCAGGCCGCCCGTAACGATGCGGTGCCAGCGCGGCGCCATGCTCAGGCCGTTCAGGGCGAACCAGAGCCCCGCGAGATAGAGAATGGGGCTCACGCTTTTTCCGAAATTGGCGACGACGTAGTCGTCTACCGACGTATCGGTGCGTCGGGCCAGACGCGCCATTTGACCGAGAAAGACGCGCATGAAAAGTTTGACGACCACGACCACGGCCAGAAAGATGCCGGCGGCCGTCAGCCAGGTCGACACGTCGTTTCCGAGAATGTGTGTTTCCAGAATGTCGTTCATGCCTCTCCGCCGATGCGAGTCCATCGCCACGACGCGTATTCACGCGCGCGGCAGACTCTTGCGCAGAAATCGTGATTTATCGGGTACTGACGGCGTGGCCGAGTATTGCGTCGGCATTGCGGCCGGCGGCGTTCATGACGAATCGAGCCGTCAACGCCGCAAGATGTTCGCCCGAGGCCCAATTGTCGAATTGCTTTCGGCTTCGGGCCGATGCCTGCCAGACCGCATGCCCCACCTGATCGACAACCGTGACCACGCTGACCAGCTGAAGCTCGACCGTGTCGTTGAACACATGAAAAGCGGCATCGTGACGTGCCCCGAGGCGCCAGCCACCGTACATGGCCGTCGCATCTTCGTCGACCCACATGGCGACGCGCGTACCCCCGCCCGACAACAACGGCGATGCCGGCAGGGTCATGGGCAAGGCAAACCCCTCTTCGGGGGGCACCCGCAGATCGAAGAGCTCGAGACCGACGCCCTTGCGGCGCAGACGCTCGAGAAACGCCCGGTTCACCATGTCGCCCACCTGGCGCATCAGGTTGTGCACGTCGGCCCCCTGCACGCCGTCTTCGCCGTGAATGAAGGTCTCGCTGTAGGTTACATACACCGGCGACTTGCGAAACCGCTCGCGGGCAATGTCTACGCCTGAAACCGGAGGCTTTTCGTTGAAGACGGAGACGCAGCCGACGCCCGTGAACAGGACAAGAAGCGAGGCGATGAGCCTACAGCCCTTCAAAGGCATCGATCACTTCCGGCTGTGCAGAGGCGGGCGCCACCAGAAGCAGATTTCCCTTGTGGCGGAAATGGTCGCCACGCGCCTCGTTGGCCTTGAAATATTGGGCATACATGCCCGTTTCCTTGCCGGGCGGCGCATTGACCACAATGAGCTGCAGATTGCCGATGTAAACTTCGGAAACCTCGGCCTTGAACCGATCGGACAGCTTGCGGTTTTTGTCGAGACGAATCTGCGTGATGCCTTTGCCGCGCAGGGCGTCGACATAATCGCGGGTTTCGTAACGCCGTTCGCCCTGCATGCCGGCCTGCGGCTCGCAGGCAACGGCGGCGAAAACAAGAATCAGGAGAAAGACAAAACGCTTGGCCATTGACACTACCCTATTCAAAACGTAATGCTTCTACGGGATTCAGCTTACTTGCCCGCCAGGCGGGATACAAGGTCGCAAGCGCGGAAATTACGAGTGCCGCCCCCGCAACCAGGAAGAAATCGACGGCAGAGGTGCGCACCGGCAACGTGGTCATATAGTACACGTCGGGCGGCAACTCGATGAACTGGTATCGCTCGAGCAGGAAACACAGGCCGTAACCGGCAATGAGCCCGAGCGTGGTGCCCACCATGCCGATGATGACGCCGTCGAGCATGAAGATGCGCAGAATGTGCCGCGACGAAGCCCCCATGCTCTTGAGAATGGCGATGTCCTTGTTTTTCTCCATCACCACCATGACCAGGGTCGAAATGATGTTGAAGGCCGCCACCAGAATGATGAGCACGAGAATGATGCTCATGACGACGCGCTCGAGCTTCAGGGCCGAAAAGAGATTGCGGTTCAGGTCCATCCAGTCGCGCGTGTAGAACGGATAGCCCAGCGACTCACGCACCCGCGAGGCCACGATTCCCGCATCGTCGATGTCCTTGACCCGCAGTTCAAGGCCGGTAACCCTGTCGTCGAGGTTGAAGAAACGCTGCGCCTCGCCCAGCGAAATGTACGCCATGGACGAATCGTACTCGTACATGCCCGAGCTGAAAATGCCGACGACCCGGAACCGCTTGAGCTTCGGCGCCATGCCCGTGGGCGTGATCGTGCCCGTGGGCGACACCACCGTCATGATGTCGCCGTAGAAGGCGCCGATGTTCTTCGACAGCTCCTTGCCGATGACCACCCCGGGCAGGGTCACCGGACTGGTGGCCGCCCCCGCGATGTTCGCGGGTGGGTTGTCGAGATTATCGAGCGAGCCCTCGGTCATATAGCGACGCAGATCGGTCACGTCGCCAAGAGTTTCGGTGTCGACGCCGCGCACTACCGCGCCCACGACGTTCACGTCGGTCGTAAGCATTGCCTGGC
>JAWLBW010000198.1:0-8711 GCA_041687475.1 bacterium | reverse complement strand
GTTGAACATGGCCACGAAGGCTGCCAGGGCCACGGTGAGCACGACCGAGGGGCCGCTGACGCCGGCGGCAATGCCGATGCTCACGAAAATGCCGGTTCCGAGTATGGAGCCAAGGCCCATGAGAATGGCGCCCGGCAGACCGACTTTCCGGTTGAGTGTGTGGGGGTGACCGTTCATTGCTTTGGGTGAATACAAAGCATCAGTTTACCGCCCGCGCGAACCCTGTGCCCCTGAGCATTTGAATCCCAAGCTCGGAAGGGATTTTCCTCGAGGGGGGAGAGGGGCCCATTCGCACTCTGTCAGACCTATGTTGACAACGTAAACATACGAAGCGGCACAGCGTAAGGCTACCGAGAGTGAGCCGAAATCAATGCCAGTGCTTTCTCTACGTCGGCCGTCGTCGTGTAGCGACCGAGTGAAAACCGGACTGCGCCTCGCGCCCTCTCCAAATCTGCGCCCATGGCTGCGAGAATGCCCGAAGGTTCGTCGGAGTCGGCTTTGCAGGCGGCGCCGGTGCTTGCCGCAATCTCGGGAATGCTTGCCAGAACGTCGGCGCCCGACTTTCCCACGAAGGAGACATGGGCGGTGTTGGGAAGCCGCATGGCGGCTGCGCCGTTGACGACCAGTCTGGGGAAGATGTGCTTCAAGCCTTCCTCAAAGGAGTCGCGTAGTGCTGCGATTCGTGCTCCTTCCGTCGAAAGCCGTTCGGTTGCGAGGCGAGCCGCTTCGCCCATGCCGACCATGTAGGGTACGTTTTCGGTGCCCGCGCGTCGGCCGCCTTCATGGCCGGCCCCGATGAGCAGTGGGGGAAGGCTGACTCCGTTGCTTATGTAGAGTGCGCCGACGCCTTTGGGCGCGTAGAACTTGTGCCCCGCCAGCGAAAGCAGGTCGACATGCAGCTCGTCTACCCGCACGGGTACTTTGCCCACGCTCTGCGCCGCATCGGTGTGCATGAGGGCCCCGTGGGCATGGGCGATGTCCGCAAGCTCGGCGATGGGCTGCAGCGAGCCGATTTCATTGTTGGCGTGCATGACGCTGACCAGAGCCGTGCGGTCGTCTATCGCGGCTTCAGCCACGGCAAGGTCGACCACCCCGTGGCGGTCGACCGGAAGAATCACGACTTCGACCCCGTACTCACGTGTCAGGAAGTCGGCCACATTGGCAATGGCCGGGTGTTCGACGGACGAGATGACGAGTTTGCGCCTCGAATTGCTGCGCAATACGCCGCGAAGGGCCTGGTTGTTCGACTCGGTGCCTCCGCCGGTGAATACGATTTCGTCGGCAGCGGCGCCGAGTAGATTCGCAACCTGTTCACGGGCCCGTACGACGCCTTCGCGCGCCTGTCGACCGTATGTGTGGCTGCTTGAAGGATTGCCCCAGTACTCACGCAAGTAGGGAAGCATCGCGTCGACGACTTCGGGGGCGATGGGGGTGGTTGCGTTGTAGTCGAGGTAAATGGGATTCGGCATGGTTCGCGTCCGGCTCTGGGGTGGTCGCTATGGAGACGTCGAGGGGGCCTCAGAAAACGAGAACGCGATCGGCTTCCAGCGTCCACTCGGCCAGTTGGTCCATGTTACTGCGGTGCGTGCCCTCGACCAGCTCGTCATCGGATATTCCGCGTGCGTCGAGACAGGTGCCGCAAACTCCGATTTCCGCGCCCTTCCGCAGGGCGGCCTTGACCATGGTCGACATGCAGTAGTAGCCTTGCGGCACTTTCTGCCCGGCTTTGGCGCATGCCGAGGCATCGCCGAGCAGGAAAATTTTGATTTCCTGTTCCCCCTTTTTACCGATGGCATGGGCCAGGCGAAAGGCGTTGTAGCTTCGCTCGGTTCCGTAAGGCGGATCATTCAGTATGAACAGTGTCTTCATGTCGGGCTCCCTTGATGGCCGCCAACCATGCCTGCGTTCCCCCGCAGAGCGGGCGGGCTTCCTTCCACCCGGCTTCAATTAGCAGCGCGGCGGCGCGGTCGGAACGTCCGCCGCCCTTGCCGCACAGGGTCACGATACTTCGATTGCGCGGCAATTCGGTCAGCCGTGCTTCCAGCTCGTCGACCGGAATGTTGACCGCGCCTTCGGCATGGCCTTCACCATGTTCCTCGGGCGAGCGTACGTCGAGCAGGTAAACGTCTTCGCCCCGGGCAAGCCGTGCACGCAGTGCGGCGACGGTGACGCAATCGAGCTCGACGGCGGCAGCCACCCGGCTCAGCTCGGCTTCGCTGGGCTTATGCAGCGTTTCCCGCATGCGAACGGCGGCCAGAAGCCCTGACGCAAAGGTGAGCCCACCGACCACCCAGACCGCCTCGTTCAGACCGAACAGGTCGGCCGTGACGCCGGCGATGATGGCGCCGAAAGCATAGCCCAGGTCGCGCCAGAGTCGATAGACGCCGACCGATGAGGCGCGCCACGACGGGTGCGCCACGTCGCCGATGGCCGCGAGCAGCGTGGGATAGACCATCGCCGTGCCCAGGCCGAGCAATACCGACCCAGCCGCATACCAGCCGAAGCCGGTTCCCAGCGCGATGAGCACGATGCCGGCGGCCTGCAGCCACATGCCGAAGACAATCATCCACTTACGGCCGACCTTGTCCGAAAGCGCGCCGGTAAACAGCTGGCCGATACCCCAGACCGCCGGGTACAGGGCGGCGAGAATGCCGATACGCTCGATGGACAGGCCACCCGCTGCGTACAGCATGGGAAACAGGCCCCACGCCATGCCGTCGTTCAGGTTGTTGACCATGCCGGCCTGGCTGACCGAAGAGAGATTCCGGTCGGTCAACGAAGTGCGCAGAAAGACTTCCCGCTGCGATACCGCCACCGGCGGCGCCTTGTGGTTGCGGGCCTCGAGCTTCGCATGTTCGTGGGTTTCGCGCACGGCAAGCCAGCTGAGCAATCCCCCGAGGACGACGAAAATGATGCCCAGGTAGAACGGTTCGGGCCGCAGTCCCCATGTCGAGGCAATATACCCCGTGGCAAGGGCCGACACGGCCACCGCGAAATAACCGGCAAATTCGTTCAGGCCCATCGCAAGCCCACGCCGTTGCGGCCCGACCAGATCGATCTTCATGATGACCGTGGTCGACCAGGTCAGGCCCTGGCTGATGCCGAGAAAGACGTTGGCGAAGGTGATCCACTCCCACGACGGCGCCCACATGAGCAGAAAGGGAACGGGTATCGCGGTCAGCCAGCCGAAGAGCAGAACCGGCTTGCGACCCAGCCGGTCGGAAAACCGTCCGGCCAGGTAATTGGTGAGCGCCTTTGAAATGCCGAAAACGATGATAAAGGAAAGGATGGCGCTCTTGGCGGCCAGCTGAAATTCCTCTTCGGCAATGGAGGGCAGAATCGTTCGTTCGAGCCCGACCATGGCGCCGACGAAGGCGTTTACCAATACGAGCAGGGCGAACTGGCGCCGGTTTTCCTGAAGGCCGAGAACCGGTGTGTGCTTACTCATGAGGGACCTTTTCGTCGGAGAGTTCAATGACGGGAAGCCCCCGCGAACGGAAATCGTGAACGTTTTCTTCCAGCCGCACCGCATCGTAGCCGCGGGCGCGCAGGGTCTCGACCGCCTTCACGGCCATCACGCAGTAGCGACCGCGGCAGTAGGCGACGACCGACTTGTCATCGAAATCATGGGGAAGGGATTCGAGCCACGCCTCCAGCTCTTCGAGGGGAACGGACTCTGCCCCCTCCAGGTGCCCGGCTGCGTACTCTTCGGGCGGACGCACGTCGATGACGACCGTATCGCCCCGGCGAATGCGTTCCAGCAGGTCGTCGCGCTCAACCGGCTCGACGGGCGCACCCGGCTCGAAGTGCTCGCGGTACAACCGGTCGACCTCGGCCCGATGCTGTTCGGCCAACCGGCGCACGACGGCGAGCAGTTCGGCCACCCCGTCGACGAGCCGATAGGTCACGTACAGGCCCTCTTTCGTCGACTCGACCAGCCGTGCTTCCTTCAATGCCTGCAGGTGATGCGAGACATTGCCGGTCGACAACGAGGCCGCCTCGCCCAGCCGTTCGACCGTGCGCGGCCCCTGACTCAGCAGGTCGAGAATTTCGAACCGCTTCGGGTTGGCGATAGCCTTTCCAACCGCGGCGAACTGCTCGTATACGGCGTCTTTTACTTTTCGCGTCGAAGTCATAAGCCCGGGTTTCTCTCCCCCTGGCCCCCGCTGAGGGCACCGAAGGGCTCCAGTGTCCACCGCGTCTACGTCGTCCACTGCGCCCATTGCGCTGCAGCCCACTAATCTCAATAAATCAAGAATTTAGGAACAGTCTAGCCGAAGGCGTCGACTACAGCAAGAAGACAATTGCATGCAAGCATTGCTGTCATTGACATCACCTGCTAGAGTATTCTTATGGCAAGCCTGAGTATTCGCGATCTTCCCGACGACGTTCACCGGCGTTTACGCATTCGGGCAGCCCGTGCCGGTAGAAGCATGGAAGCCGAAGTGCGAGCGATTCTGGAATCGGCCACCCGCGACGAAAGCGAGGCCTCTTCGACCGGGCTTCAGGACTGGGTCGATTCCCTCTATGGGAGCAAGAAACCGAAGTCCGTAGTCGATGAATTTATTCGGGAGAGGCGAAGAGCAGCCGAAACCGAATGATCGTTATGGACGCATCTGCTGTGCTGGCCTGGCTCTTCCGGGAACCAGGACACGAAACAGTCGGCGAATTTATTCACCAAGCGTTGATTTCATCGGTGAACTTTGCAGAAGTACTGGGTCGTTTCGCGCGGGACGGCGTGGATGCGGTTGCCGTAGCCGAGCGGCTTGCCTCCGTCGGCCAGATCATTCCATTCTCGCAGACCCATTCCATACTCGCCGCGGCGCTGGTTCAGCAAGGACAACGCCTCGGTCTTTCCCTTGGCGATCGAGCTTGCCTGGCAACGGCTGTTGAACAAAATCTCCCTGTACTGACGGCAGATAGAGTGTGGGCCGAGCTGGAGCTTGACGTCGAAATCCGGATCATCCGGTGAACAGAAAGCTCTCTTCAAACTGGCATCGGTATCGACTGGCCTGATTAAAAAGGCTAGAATAGCCTTATGAAGATAGCCTCAATAACTGAAACGAAGAACAATCTCAGTCAGTTACTTGATCTCGTTCGTCATGGCGAGACCGTTGTGGTCACGGATCGGAATATACCGATTGCCCACCTGACCCCCGTGCCGGCCGGCGCGGCCGGCGCATCAGATGCCATGCTCGACAAGCTGGAACGAAACGGGCTGGTTCGTCGTGGTAAGGGCGTAGCCGGATTGCGGGAGATCATCGAAACAGCGCCGCCCAAGGCATCATCCAGTGTTCTTGCGGCGCTGCTCGAAGAGCGTGATGAAGGACGATGAGGTTCTGGGATAGTTCTGCCGTCGTACCCATCCTTCTTGACGAAAGCACTACGGTGGCCGTGAGGCAGCTGCTGGCCCAAGACCCGGATATCCTTATCTGGTGGGCCACGGTGGTTGAATGTGCATCGGCAATCAGTCGTCTCGAGCGTATGGGCCTCGTTGAACCGGGAACCGTGCGCGAAGCTTTCCGTCGGTTGGAGCTTTTTCGGAAGGCGTGGAGCGAGATTGCGCCGACGGATAACATTCGCGACCTTTCAATTCGCTTACTCCGTGTACACGATCTGCGCGCAGCAGACTCCATGCAGTTGGCGGCAGCGTTGATTGCCACTGAGGGAAGACCTGCCGGGTTTCCTTTCGTCTGCCTCGACGCTCGACTCGGCAGAGCGGCTGAGAAAGAGGGTTTCGCTCTTATTACGGCAGAGTAGCTGCCGTCGACTGGCCTTTTGTGAGGCTCAGGTCATCATGCCATTCGCGCCAGCCTTTCCAACACGGTCGGTGATCCGGCGAGCAGCAGGGTGTCCGACGACGTGAGCGTGCGGTCGGCCGAGGGCACGGCCGTCATTTCGTCGCGAAGGATGTCGTGAATGGCCACCACCTGCGCCTGATACTTCTGCGGAAGTTCAAGTTGGCGAATGGTCTTTCCCTGCCAGGCCTCGGGTACGGCCATTTCCTGAATGCTCAGGTTGGGGCCGAGGCTCACGTACTGCAGAAGCGCGCTTCCGGTAATGCGCGACGCCAATCCGAGCGCCGATTCCCTTTCGGGAAAAATGACTTCTTCGGCCCCCAGCGATTCGGCGATACGCGCGTGCTCTTCCGAGCCGACCTTTACGAAAATCGACCGTACCTTGAGGTCCTTGAGGGCCAGCAAGGCAAGGATACTGGCTGCCAGGTTATCGCCGGTCGAAATCACGGCCATGTCTGCCTCGCGGGCGCCGGCTTCTTCAAGCACGCCCTTTCGGGTGGCATCGCCGACGAAGGCCTGCGCGACTTTCGAACCCATGGCGTCGACCAGTTCGGGGTCCGTATCTACGGCGACCACTTCGTGGCGCAATTGGTGAAGGCGCGCCGCAAGGCTGGCGCCGAAGTTTCCCAGGCCGATGACTACGATTCTTTTTGCCATGGATTTATCCTAGAGTGACGTCTTAGCCAACGATAACGTCTTCACGTGCCGGCCGTGACCCGAGCGGCAACGGCCGCTTGCGGAAGGAAACAGCCGCAAAGAATGCAAGCGGGCCCACTCGCCCGATAAACATCGTTACTACAATGACCAGCTTTCCTACCGTCGAAAGCTCTGCCGTGGTTCCCATTGAGAGCCCCACGGTGCCGGCCGCACTGACCGCTTCGAAGAGCAGGGGCAGCATCGTGGCCCGGGCCCCTTCAAGGTCGGTGACATGGCCGGTTTCCGTGAAGGAGAGCACGAAGTGAAGGAGTGAAATGAGCAGGAAAAACAGAATGAAAAGGCTGACCGTACGCTCGACGGTTTCGTCGGGCACCGAGCGTCCCCTGAGCGAAACGTATTGCCGACCGCGCGTTCGCGACCAGGCCATGGCAATGAGTATGGCCAGAGCAGTTGTCTTCACGCCCCCTGCCGTCGATCCCGGCGAGCCGCCGATGGCCATGAGCGCTATGGTTACCAAGGCTGACTGATTCGTAAGCTGACCGTAATCGACGCTGTTGAATCCGGCGGTTCGGGCCGTTGTCGACATGAACCAGGCATTGGTAAGCTTACTCACGGGACCCATGCCGGCGAGCACACCATTCCACTCGACAAAAGCGTACAGCAGCATTCCCCCGGCGAGCAACACCGCCGTAATGGTGAGAGCTGCGTAGCTGTGCGACGAAAGCCGGTAAATTCCCTGGGTACCACCGCCCCGCGCCCAACGGCTGACTTCCAGCGTACTCAGGTACCCGAAACCGCCGATGATGATGACGAGCGACACGGTCAGCAACGTGCCCGGTGAATCGGCGAACCCCATCAACGAATCGGAAAACGTAGAGAAACCGGCATTGCAGAAGGCACTGACTGCGTGGAAAACCGCGTGCCAGGCTGCCGCAGTATCACCGAGCGAACTTCGCCACTGCAGCCAGAGCATTGCGGCGAACACAGCTTCGACGATGAAGGTGAAGCGTACGATGGAAAGAGCGAAGTGCTGCAGCTCGGTACCGTGCAGATGTTCGAGCGAGGGGGCGGCAATGACTTCGGTGCGAAGCGAGAGACGGCGTCCCAAAGCGCCGATGATGACCGAAGTCATACCGATAAGCCCCAGGCCCCCGAGCTGAATCAGCACCAGAATCCAGAGCTGGCCCCAGATGGTGAAATACGTGGCCGTGTCGACGACGATGAGACCGGTCACGCAAACGGCGCTGGTGGCCATGAAGAGCGCATCGCTGAAGGTCAGCCCGGGCCCGGTGTATAAACCGGGCAGCCACAACAGCCCGGCGGTTCCGACGAGAATCAGCGCCAGAAAACTCAGCATGAAGAGAACTTCGGGGGGTAGCGAACGCCACCAGTCGAAGATTTTTGAGGTGTCCAGGGATGGCATGTGGCGACTATCTGATGCTCGCCCTCGAAGCGAAGGCTATCCGGGCAGGGTACTCCCACCGCGAGTCCTTGTCAAAGGGTAAGGGGGGCACCCTCAGGAGCCGGCGAAGCGACGAGCCCCTTTCGGTCGCACGGAGTTACGCAGGCTTGCTGAGTCGCTTCCCGAACGTGGTCCGAGAAAGTCCCGGGCGTAATGGCACTTGCGCCGTGGACGAGAAGGAACTCGGGGTGCTTCTCCGTATCGGGAGCCTCTTCCTGTCCCGGGAAGAGCGCGAACAGGGTTGTTTCATCCTTCGTGAGCCCAGGCGGGGCTCGAACTACTTGCCGGGCGGATGGATTCTGCCGTCAAGGCCTACGCGCACCCCGGTTTCGGGCAGGTCGGTCGCCGAAAGCCACCTGATGAGGTCGACGGCGGTCTGTTCCGGGTCGGGTTCCGGTATGCCTTCGCCGGCCTGGCGTGTCGGGCGAATCTCGCCGTGAACGAAACGACCCTTCCGGTCAAGCGAGGTTGCAAGCACAAGCCCCGTGCCGTTGAAGCCGGTCAGGTTGAACGTGCCGTAGGTCGCGAAATTGCCGAGTGAATAGGCAATGAGTCTTCGCTTGTAGACCTCCATGGCGCGCGGCACGTGCGGACCGTGGCCGATCACCAGGTCGGCGCCGACATCGACCATGCGCCGGGCGAACCGCACGACATTGCCCCGGTTTTCACCATAGAAGGTTTCGGTGTCGTCGGCGACGTGAAGGGAATCGAACCCTTCGGCCCCGCCGTGAAAGGATACGATCATCACGTCGACGTCATTGGCCACTTCGCCTACCAGCAGCGCGGCTTCTTCG
>JAWLBW010000197.1:0-8775 GCA_041687475.1 bacterium | reverse complement strand
TGTAGGCGCCGGCGCCGCGGTGCAGAATGATGCGGTGGCTGAAACCGCTGCCGAGAATGTTTTCGCCGAGCAAACCGGCTTCCTCGGCTTCCTTCACGGCTTCGAGCAGGCGCTGGTGGCCGAGTTCGAATTCGTGGCGAAGATAGACGTAGCTGGTGTGCGAACCGAGCGCAAAACCGGCAATGATCATGCCTTCGACCAGCTGGTGCGGATTTTCCTCGAGAATCAGTCGATCCTTGAACGTGCCCGGTTCACCCTCGTCGGCGTTGCAGACCAGGTACTTCGGACGATCGTTCTTGGCCAGAAAGCTCCACTTCATGCCGGTGGGGAACCCCGCACCGCCGCGGCCGCGCAGACCCGAGGCCTTCACTTCCTCGGTAATGGCCGTCGGCTCCATTTTCAGGGCCTTGGCAAGCGCGGTGTAGCCGGCCCGCTCGCGGTAGCTCTTGAGCGTCCACGATTCGGGCGAGCCGAGAAAGTCGAGCAGAATCTTCGGAGCATCAGCCATGGTGGTGTCCTCCGAGCGAATGGGTGGTAAGCGGCTTCTGATCGGCATTGCCGCGAATCGCCGGGCGCTTGCGCAGCTCGTCGAGCACCTCGTCGATGCGCTGCTCGTTCAGGTTTTCGTAGTACGTGTTGAGCGAGTAGTCGCGAGCGGTTACCTGAAACATCGGCCCCGTGCCGCACGAAGCAAGACATTCGGCGGTCGTAAGCGTAAACTTGCCGTCGGCCGTGGTCTCGCCGATGTGTATGCCGAGCTTCTTTTCGAGATAACCCAGAATGTTGTTTGCGCCGCGCAAGGCACAGCACAATGTCTGACAGACCGCGATGACGTATTCGCCGACCGGCTTCCGGTTGTACAACGAATAGAAGGTCGACACTTCCATGACGAGCGAAGGCGGCACCCCTACTTCGGCCGCGACAAGGGCAACGGCATCGTCGCCGATGAAACCGAAGTCACGCTGCGCGATGTGAAGGGCCGGCAGTACCACGGCCTGCGCATTGGGATACTGCTTGATCAGCTCGGCGATCTCTCGCTTGCTTTCGGGCGAAAACTCGATAGCCATAATCCAGCAACGTTAGCGGCCGACTGACGGCCTGGCCAGAATTTCGTGCGACCCCCACAGGGGCCGCGCTTCAGACGTTTACGTACCCTGCGGTACGGAGAATCAGCGGTCGCACTCGCCGCCGATCATGTTGATCATGCCGAAAGTGGGCACCACGTCGGCGATGCTCTGTCCCTCGAGCAGACGTGACATCGCGCCCATCTGAATGAAGGAAGGCGGGCGGCAGCGAACCTTGTAGGGACGCCCCGTACCGTCGCTCACGAGGTAGAAGCCGAGCTCGCCGTTGCCGCCTTCGACGGCAAAGTAGGCCTCGCACTTCGGAATCTGAATGCCGTGCATGATCAGCTTGAAGTGATTGACGAGTCCTTCAATCGTGTTGTAGACCTCGTCCTTCGGCGGCAGCTGGAAACGCGGGTCGTACAGGTTGATCGGGCCCTCGGGCATGCGATCGAGCACCTGCTCGATAATGCGTATGCTCTGTTCCATTTCGAGCATGCGCACGTAGAACCGGTCGTAGTTGTCGCCGAACTCACCCACGGGCACGTCGAAATCGATTTCGTCGTACACCAGATAGGGAGTCGCCTTGCGAACGTCGTATTCGACACCGCAGGCGCGCAGCATGGGCCCGGTAAAGCCGTAGCTGATGGCTTCTTCCTTCGTAATCGTAGCGACGCCGCGCATGCGGTCGAAGTAAATACGGTTCTTCGCCAGCAGTTTCTGGCTTTCGAGCACCACTTCGCGAATCTTGGCCAGGTTGGCGCGGCACCAGGGCACGAACCCGTCGGGCAGATCGCGCATGAGCCCGCCGATGCGGCAGTAACTCACGGTCAGCCGCGCGCCGGAAATGGCTTCGTGCAGTTCCCAGATGTACTCGCGGGCCTTGATCATGTAGAGGAAGGCCGACATGGCGCCGAGTTCCATGGCCGAAGCGCCCACGCAGGTCAGGTGGTCGCTCAAGCGGCTCAACTCGGAAATCAGCACCCGAATCCACTTCGTGCGCTCGGTTACCTCGACGCCGAGCGCCTTCTCGACAACGCCGGCAAAGGCGACGTTGTTGATCATGGGGCTCACGTAGTTGAGCCGGTCGACGTAGGGAAAGCACTGGAAGTAGTTGGAGTTTTCACACTCCTTCTCGAAACCACGGTGCAGGTAACCGACGTGCACGTCGCTGCGCACGATGGTTTCACCGTCGAGTTCGGCGGTAATCTTGATGGTCCCGTGCATGGCCGGATGGCTGGGGCCCATGTTGAGGATCATGTGTTCCGTCTGGAACCCTTCCTCATCGACCGCCGCCTGGTCGACGGCGTTTTCATTGCTTGCGATCGTCAGCTTATCGCTCATGACTGAGGCTCACCTCGACGGGTTCGCATGGGAATCAGCGGTTGTTCCTTGTCGTACGGGTAGTCCTTGCGCAGGGGGTAGCCTTCGAACTCGTCGTACAGCAGAATGCGTCGCATGTCGGGATGGCCGTCGAAGGCAATGCCGTACATGTCGTAAATTTCGCGCTCCATGAAGTTCGCCGTCTTGAAAAGCGAGTACAGCGAAGGCAGGCGCGGGTCGTTTTCGGGGCAGCGCGCTTTGATGCGCACCCGCAGATTGCGGGACAGCGAGTAGAAGTGCGCTACGTATTCGAAGCGGTCGCCGGCGGGAAAGAACGTTTCGTCGGGCGCCATGTGCAAAAGGTCGACCGCCGTTTCATCGGTGAGCATTTCGAACGAAAGCTCGTCGCGAAGGAAACGGGCGACCTCGAGCAGCTGCTCACGCCGTACCAGCGCCGTGTCGTCGCCGCGAAACGAATGGGTCAGCAACACATCGTCGCCGAACCGTTCCTTCAGCTTTTCCAGGGTATCTGCCATAACTCAGAACTTCTGTGGTGAACGCTGAATCTTTTCCTGCAGCATGAGCAGGGCATCGAGAACCGTCTCGGGCCGGGGCGGACATCCGGGAACATAGACATCGACGGGAATGATATTGTCGATGCCCTGTACGGCCGAATAGTTACGATAGAAGCCGCCCGACGTGGCGCATGCGCCGAACGAAAGCACCCACTTGGGTTCGGCCATCTGTTCGTAAATCTTGCGCAGAATGGGCGCCTGCTTGTGAACGATGGTGCCCACCACCATGAGCAGGTCGGCCTGGCGCGGCGAAAACCGCGGCAACGCGGCGCCGAAGCGATCGGTGTCGTAGTGCGACGCGCTGGTGGCCATGAACTCCATGCCGCAGCAGGCCGTCACGAACGGATAGTTGAACAGCGAATACTTTCGCGCCCAACCAATCGCGGCATCGAGCCGCGTCGTAACGGCAAGCCCCTGCCCGGGCTGGATCTTTCCAGGCTCGGAAGGACGCGGCGCCTGATCGGCGGCCTTCTCCATCATGTCCATTCAAGAACTCCTTTTTTCCACTCGTAAACCAGACCGAGCGTGAGGATCAGGAGAAAAATCGAAACCGCGACAAAACCGGCAAGACCAAGCTCGCGCGCCCGCACCGCCCAAGGATAAAGGATAACCACTTCGACGTCGAAAATGACGAAGAGAACGGCCACCAGATAGAACTTGGCGTTCATGCGGCGCTTGACCGGCGTCAGCGGCACCGACCCCGTCTCAAACGGTTCTTCTTTCGACTTGTTGGTGGACTTGGGACCCAGGTACGACGTCAACCCGATCATCAGATAGGCAATGAGTACCGAAATGACGAGCGTGATGAGTACGGCGATATAGGGGTTGATCATGAGAACACCCGTGAAAACCGGAAAAAGAAGAATACAACATCCTGCCAGCGTGGCCGTGGGCTGTCAAGTTCGAGTTCCCCTTTCAAGCAGGCGAAAATGCGACGTGCACGATGCGGTGGGCGGCGGCGACGTCGGCGCCGGCCTACCAATCGGTAGCCGAACGGTCGAAAGAACCGGGCGGGACGTAACGAGGCGGTATGCGCCCACGTAGCCGTCATCATGTCTGTGTGATGCCTGCGTGGCTTGCACCAAGCCCTCGATCGGCTCTCGGGAAGCAGTTCATCAGATCGCCTTCCCCGACATTACTCGCCGTGCAGGCCCTACCTGGCATCCACCCCGAACACGACCATTCGTGTCGGCAGCCGCAGACCAGGCACGCAAGAAGCCGGAAGAGCAGGCGCATCAGTGGATTACCTACCGTCTCAAGCAGGCGCGCGGGGGGCGTTGCCGGGGCGACGCAGGTCGACCTTTTTTCTTCCCACAAGGCCCCCGGAGTTTGCCGGCCTCACCACCGAAGCCGGGCATTCCGCCCTGACTATCTCCATGCGTTATACGAGCCCCCGCCCTACGAAGCGGTCTCGATATTGACTTCAGCTATTCGAGAGTCTAGAATGTTTGGGCAAAAACTGAAGGGTATGGCGGTTGTAAATGACCAGCGATACGTGGTGGTCGACATCGGAGATTTTCGGTTCGGCCTGCCGCTTTCTCGCGTCTCCAATATCATGACGATCACCGACGCGCAGGCTGCACAGCTTGCCGCCGAAGACGTTCTGGAATGGCGCGGCGAGCGGTATTCACGCATCAGGGTTCCCGGTATCGAACACACGCCGCAAGCGGGAGACTCGCTGCTGCTGGTCGATGTCGGGTGCAATCGGGCCCAGGTCATGACTGCCGGCGCTCGCGTTTCGTCTTTCACGACCGACCGCCTCCTGGCCATTCCCCGCATGCTGCAACGCATGTATCCCTGGGTTCGCGAAGCTTTCGTTCAAGAGGGAAATCTGGTTTACTGCCTTTCCCCCGAAGCGGTGGCCGCATGAACGCCGTGCTCGTCGAAGCCGGCGAGAAATGGCTGGTGCCGTTTGAACGGATTGCCCGCATCGAAGAACACGGCGGTCTTCAGCCTTTTGCGGTACGGGTTGACGAGCTCGACGGGCTTCTGCCCCTCGACGATGGGCTGGTGCCGGTATGGCGCCCGCGCGAATTCCATGGCACCGGCCACGTGGTCGTCGTATACTACGGAAGTGACGAACTTGGCGGCCTGCATGTCAACCAGGTGCTCGGACTCAGGCAGGTTCCCCCTGTGGGAGCCAAACACGGCGATAGCCTCGAAATCGGCGGAATCGAGGCGCGCTGGTTCGACTTTGATGTGTTGGAGCGCCGGGTAGCCGGACTGCTTCCGGAGGAATAAATGTCGAAGAAAATTCTGCTAGCCGACGACAGTATCACCATTCAGAAAGTCATCGGATTGACTTTCGCCAACGAAGACATCGAACTGACCGTTGTCGACAACGGCGACGACGCCCTTGTCAAAGCGCGCGAAGTCATTCCCGACCTCATCATCGCCGACGTGGTGATGCCCGGTCGCGACGGCTACGAGGTCTGCTACTCGACAAAGCGTGATCCCGCCCTTCAGCACGTGCCCGTGTTGCTGTTGACCGGTACCTTCGAAACCTTCGATGAAGCGATGGCCACCAAGGTGCAGGCCGACGGTTTCATTACCAAGCCGTTCGAAAGCCAGGCCCTCATCGACAAGGTAAACGAGCTCATCGAAGCCGCCGTGGCCCGCCAGAGCGTTCCAGCGGTCGACGAAGCGGCCGGCGTGGCCGACCTCGATACCGGCGCCGAACTCGAGCCTCTCGACAGCATTGAGGAACTCGATGCCATTGAGCCGGTCGAAGAACTCGACGCCATGGAATCGCCCGACCTTGCGGCTGCCGACGAATTTTCGGCCGGCGACGACGAACCCGAAGAAACCAGCTTCGCCGACATTTCTCTCGACGACGATGCGCCGGCCGCAGACGCCGACGCCGGCCTTTCGGCCGCGCCCGAGGCAGACGCCGATCTCGACTTCGGCGACCTCAACGAAGACATCGGCGATACCGATGCCGCAGCGACCGCGGCGGAAACGGCACCCGAGCCCGAGCCCGAGCCCGAACTCGAAGCCCTTGACGACGCCGAACCCGAAGCCGCCGCCTTCGAGGAACTCGAACCGACTCCGGAACCCGAGCCCGAACCCGCCGTCGCGGCCGCGGGCGATGCCGCAACCGGCGACGGTTGGGACATGAATTCACTCAACGACTACATGGCCGACGGCTCGGGTGAAGCGAGTCCGGCGGCTGTCGCCGACGAGCCTGAAGCTCCCGAAGACCTCGGCGCCACCGCTGCCGACGAAGTGGTCGACACCCCCGAAGCCGTCGATAGCGACGACGTATTCGCCTCGGCCGACGATGCCGTTGCGGCAGACGATTTCCTGAGCGCCGATGAAACCGACGCCGGGGTAGACTACGACGCCGGCGACCTCGCGACCATGGAAGAAGACGCCGCCGACGAGAGCGCCGTCGAAGAAACCGACATGGCCGACAGCCTCGACATGACCGAGAATGCAGCCGAACCCGCGTCCGTCGACGAATTCGACGACCTGCCGGTCGCGCTCGGCGAACCCGAAGCCGTCGAAAGCCTGGATGAAACCACCGCCGACGGCTTCGACGCCGCTTCGGAAGAAGACGTGTTCGGCGCCGGCGACCAGGCAGACAGCTTTGCCGAAAGCGACGGCGATGTCTTTGCCGAAGCCGACGCCGATCTGCCCGAGCCGGTTTCGCCCGAGCCTGTTTCCGAAGAAACGGCCCCCGAAGCCGCCCCCGTAGCCGCCGAAGACGAAGACTTCGCCCGGTTCCAGGCCGCCATGGACGACAGCCCGGCAGCCGTCTCGGAATTCGAGGAAGAAGCCCCGGTCGAAGACGTCGCCGCGGCCGACGAAGACACCCTGGTCATGGCCGAAGATGCCTCGGACCAGACCGAAGACGGCTACGTCGAGCACGATACCGCCACCCCCGTCGCCGTCGAAGAAATCGACGACGAACCGGTTGCGGCGCAGGCTCCGGCCGTTACGGCGGCGCCGTCTGCGCCGGTAACCGTGAACTTCGACGCCGACGAAGCCATTCAGAAGGCGGCCACCGAGCTGGAGGCCGTTGTGAAGCGCCAGGCCGATGCCCTTCCCGCCCTGGTCGACCAGCAGATTCGCAGCGTTCTTGCCGGCGAGACTCTGCTTACGGAACTGGGTGAGCGCATCGAAGGCATCGTACGCGAAAAGGTCGAAGCGGTCATTACCGAACAGGCTCCCCGCCTGGTCGAGCAGATACTGCGCGAAGCCCTTTCGCAGGTGGCCGAGCGCGTGCTCAGCGACACGGTAAGCCGCCTGCGGAATCCGTAAGCGGCCCCGATAACCAAGGATTTACTCCATACGGGGACGTTCCCATCGTCCCCGTTTTCTTTTTGTATTATCCTGAAAGATTCCCTTCCTTCGCACAGCAGGAAATCATGCAGCGCAAACTCACGGAACTTGCCGGCAGCTACGAACCCGAACGTTTCGAAGGCGACTGGGCCCGAGACTGGGCCGAGAGCGACGTCAACCACGCCGACCCCGCCCGTCCGGGCGATGGCTACAGCCTGGTCATACCGCCCCCGAACGTGACCGGCGTTCTGCACATGGGACACGCGCTCAACAACACCCTCCAGGACGTGCTCGTTCGCTATCACCGCATGCGCGGCGACAACGTGCTGTGGGTTCCGGGCACCGACCACGCCGGTATTGCCACGCAGAACGTGGTCGAGCGCCGGCTGGCGACCGAAGGGCTCACCAAGGAAGGCCTGGGGCGCGAAGCATTTCTCGAAAAAATCTGGCAGTGGAAGGAAGAAAGCGGCGGCACCATCATTCGGCAGCTCAAACGCCTGGGCGCAAGCTGCGACTGGTCGCGCGAACGCTTCACCATGGACGAGGGGCTCTCGAACGCGGTGCGCAAGGTCTTTGTCGACCTGTACCGCGACGGCCTCATTTACCGGGGCACGCGCCTCATTAACTGGTGCCCGCGTTGTCTGACGGCGCTCAGCGACATCGAAGTCGAGCACGCCGAAAGCCAGGGCCGCCTGTATCACCTACGCTACCCCTTCGCCGACGATCCGGGCAGCGCCCTTATCGTGGCCACCACCCGGCCCGAGACCATGCTGGGCGACGTGGCCGTGGCCGTGCACCCCGACGACGAACGTTACCGCTCGCTCATCGGTCGCCACGTTGTGCTGCCCCTGACCGGCCGCGCCATTCCCATCATCGGCGACACGTACGTCGACGCCAACTTCGGCAGCGGCGTGGTGAAAATCACGCCCGCCCACGATTTCAACGACTACGAAGTGGGCGCGCGTCACAACCTCGAGCCCATCAACATCTTCACCGAAAACGGCCTGGTAACCCTGGCCGACGGCCGGGCCGTGACCGACGCCGACACGCGGGCGGCTTTTGACGGCCTCGATCGCTTCGAAGCCCGTGAAAAGCTGGTGGCCGCCCTTGAAAGCCGCGACCTTCTCGAGAAAGTCGAAGAGCATCTGCACGCGGTCGGTCACTGTTACCGCTGCAAGACGGTGGTCGAGCCCTTCCTGTCGCCCCAGTGGTTCGTCAAGGTCGGACCGCCCGAAAACGCCGACTCGCTGGCCGGCCGCGCTATTCGGGCCGTGGCCGACGGCGACACCCGCATCATTCCCGACCAGTGGAAGAACTCTTACTACGCCTGGATGGAGAACATCAAGGATTGGTGCGTCTCGCGCCAGCTGTGGTGGGGCCATCGCATTCCGGCCTACAGCTGCGACGATTGCGGCCGGCAGGCAGGGTCCGAAGACCCGGCCACGGGCGATCCCGAGCGGAAGCTGGTTTCGGAGAAGCCTCTGGAAGCCTGCCCCTACTGCGGCGGCGCGGTCACGCCCGACCCCGAC
>JAWLBW010000196.1:6397-8780 GCA_041687475.1 bacterium | reverse complement strand
GGCCGGGCGCTTCTTCGATGAAGACGGCGTGACACGGCACGCCGGTCGACGTCGCCAGTCGTTCGCCGAACTCAAGGGCGGGTCGGCTCAAACTCGTGCGGTTGGTGGGCACGAGAATCTTCGAGACAGGCAGTTTGTCTTCGGCCAGCTCGACCTGAATCTTGCTGGCCACGGGCGAGCGTACGACCAGTACCGGGCGTTCCGAGCGCTGCAGAATGTCGTCGACGACCTGGCCGAAGGTGTACTGGGTGCGCCAGTTGGCTTTTTCGGCCGTGGCGCCCAGTACGATCAGGTCGAAGTGGCGTCCCTGCTCGGCAATGACCTTCGACACGTTGCGGCTCTTGAGCCGCACCTTCTTGACCTGCGAGACCAGCGGCTGCAGCAACGTGGCCGCCGTCGACACCGCCGTTTCGCCGACGTCGTTGGTCTTCCGCCGCCAGAAGGGAATTCCCTCTTGCCGGTCGTCGATGTTCAGGGTGGTTACTTCAATGTTGGTGCCCTGCATGCCTTCGCGCAGCAGGCTGGCCGCGTAATAGACGTTGCCGCCGCCGCGGGTGGGCAGCAGCACCCGGCGAATGCCCGACCAGAAACTCTGTCTCTCGCGGGCTTCGCGTTCAAGCCGCTCTTCTTCCTCGGCGCCCATGCGAACCTTGCCCAGCAGCACCCGCAGCATGGGCGGCGCCATGAGCGACGTAACAATGGCCACCATGACGATGATCGAATAGCTGCTGGTCGAAAGCACGCCCAGCGACAAGCCGATGGTGGCCACGATGATTTCCATGGCGCCGCGCGCGTTCAGGCCGGCGCCCATGGCCAGGCCCTCGATGATCGGCATTCTGGCCACGCGCGACCCGATGAACGTGCCCACGAACTTGCCCACCGTGGCCACGGCAAGCACCAGCAGACCCCAGCGCAGCAACGCGGGGTCGGAAAAGACGCGTATGTCGACCCGCAGACCGGCGGCGGCAAAGAAAACCGGCGCGAGAATGAGCCGGGTGAACTGCTCGATGCCGTGGGTCATTTCGGGCCGGTAACGAGGCGCCTCACGAATGAGAATGCCGGCCAGGAAGGCGCCGAGCACGGCCTCGAGACCCAGGAACAGGGTAATGGCGCTGCCGACAAGGGCCAGCGCGGCCGTGGCCGTGATGACGCCCTCGTAATCGGGCACCTTGTCGTCGACCCAGCGAATCAGGGCCGCCACCATCGAGCGACCCACGGTCAGGGCGAAGCCCACCACGAAAATGACCGAGGCCAGCAGGCGAATGGGCGTGAACCAGTCGACCGTGCCGGCGGCCGCCACATTGGCCACGACGGCCAGCAGAATCCACCCCACGGTGTCGTCCATCATGCCGGCGGCCAGAATGAGCTGGCCCACGTCGCGGCGAATCAGGCCCAGCTCGCCCAGCACCCGCGCGATCACGGGAATGGCCGAAATACTCATGGCCGTGGCGATGAACAGCATGAAGGCGACGCGGCTTGCGTCTTCGCCCATCATCTCGCGGGGCAGAAGCGCCGCCAGCAGCAGGCCCGAGGCAAAGGTAACGGTAATTCCGCCCGCCGATACCGAGACGGCCTTGCGACCCTTCCGTCGAATCAAGGCCAGGTCGGTCTCAAGTCCGGTCGACAGCAGCAGAAAGACCACGCCGAGCCAGGTGATGAGCGACAGAAGGTCGAACTGCTGCTGGTCGAGGGGAAACAGCGCCGACTGAACGCCGGGTAGAATGGCGCCGAGTAATGACGGCCCCAGGAGAATACCGCCCAACAGCTCGCCGACGACGGCCGGTGTGCGCACGCGCTTGGCCAGCTCACCACAGATGCGCGCCGAAACGAGCAGCGCTGCAAACTGCAGGAAGAACAGGAACAGCTGATGATGTCCGAGGGGTTCGAGCATGGAAATGTGGTCTCCTCGTTGCGGACCCTCCGTCGAGGAGAAGTCCCTTCCCGGCCTGCGAGGTTAGCTGACGGGCTCCGGCGGAAAGGTGCCGGTTTCCACCAGGGTGGAAATTCGCCCCGGAAGGACTTCTGGGTCCCCCGCTTCACGTTTTCGTGAATTCGGCCTCAACGTGACAGCATAGCACACCGATCGTCGGTCGGCCGACGCCGATCGGCCGTTTCTACACGATTCATACCGGTATACGTTTGCGGTCGAGGTTTTTCCGGCTGCATGGGGCGAGCGGGCCTGTGTTTCGTAGCATTCGGCACCACTTCAGCACTTTTTCGGCTTGTCTGCCGTCCCCGTTGCTTACTAAACTGTGCGGTATGAAGACGCCGGGCGGGTGATCGGGGTCACGGACTCGCCGGAATGTTTTCGATAGTATGCCGACAGGTCTGCCTTCCACATGAGGAATGCGGCGAGACAGCGCTGTGATGTCTCGGAAGCAGT
>JAWLBW010000196.1:0-6387 GCA_041687475.1 bacterium | reverse complement strand
GTCGACCGGTTGACCCAAGACCCGCCGGCCGGGGGAACGAAAGAGGATACGAGATGACGATGAAGGTAACGGGAATCGGCTTGCTCTGTGCCGTAGTACTGGCATACGGCTGTACGTCCGATACGGTAGACACGACGAAAACCGCGAAGAAAAGCGACTCGAACGGTCAGCTCGAGGCTCCGGCGACGCCCACCGGTCTTACGGCCACGGCCAGGGCCGGCTCCATTGAGCTTTCGTGGCAGGCGGCCGAAGGCGCAGGGTATTACGTTCTTTCTCGTTCTACGTCTTCGGGCTCGGGCTACGCCGAGTTCGGCACCGCGGGTACCACGACATTTGTCGACGGCGCAATCGACGAAGGAATCGAATATTTTTACGTCGTGCAGGCGAAGAACGACGCGGGCGCCAGCGGGTATTCCAATGAAGCGTCGGCGGTATACCTGACGCCTGTCGACGCGCCGACCGGACTCACGGCCGACGCCGGCGATCGCAGGGTCGAGCTGTCGTGGAATCCGGTGCCCGAAGCCGAATCGTACGTGATTGTACGGGGGGCGTCTCAGAACGGCGCCAGGATGCAGGTGGGCGCCACCGAAGAAACGTCTTTCGTCGACGAAAGCGCCGCCAACCGCATGACCCACTACTATGCCGTGCGTGCCGTCAGTGAGAACGGCGACGTTTCGGCCGACTCGAACGTCGTCGAGGCCCGGCCCTACCGTTACAACGGCGAGCTGTGTCTTGCCGTGCCGCAGACTTCCGACGTCATGATGTTCTCAGCCGACGCCACCGGCGAAGTCGAGCTTAGCGGAATGGTCGACGGCAAGAAGTTCTTTTCGGGAAATTCGGACGATTCGAGTCTGGTGCTCGACCCGGTCACGGGCAGCCTGTTTGTCAGCGACTGGTATACCTATAACGTGGTTCAGGTTTACGATTGGGGCACCGATGCTCCATTCACCGCCCCCACAAGAGTCATTTCGAGGGCGGCCGCCGCATCTTCCAGTGACAGGCTTGACCGGCCGGCAGGTACGGTTATCGCCCACGACCACGGCGAACTCTACGTGGTCGACAGCTTTCGCGATCGCATTCACGTCATAGAGCTTGACGCCGAGGGCGAGGTCGATGCGCCGACCTTCGAGGCGACGGGGCTCATCAACCCCGTTGCGGTTGCCTACTCCGAGACGCAGCAGGAACTCTATATTCTCAACGATTATCCGGCGGCCATTTATGTTTTCTCGCGCAGCACCCCGCTGAGCGGCAGTGTGACGCCCGTTCGCATCATCGAGGGTGATAATACGCAAATGGACTCGCCCATGGCCCTTGTTTACAACCCGGACGAAGATACGATCCTGGTTGCATCGAGCGATAAGAAAATATTGACGTTTGATCGAGCGGCCTCGGGAAATGCGCATCCTCTTCGCGTCGTGACGACGCCTTATGGTCTCTCGGGAATCGATCTGCGTGAAGCAGAGGGAGAAATACTCGCCTCGCATCGAAGCGGCGGGGTGCTCGGCTATTCTGTCGGGTCGAGCGACAGCACCGGCGTAACGCTTACGCGAGATATCGATATCGACTACGACGGCTCTACCGTGACATACGCCATTCATGCATCCGAAGAAATGCAGGAAATCGCCGTTCTGGTTAAAGACAGAATTTTCATGTTCGATATCGATGCCGATGGGCTCACGGCACCCCTGCGCGTCATCGGCAACACCCTGAACGGCCTGGTTTACCCGAAATCTTTGAGCGTCGACAGGGCGAACAATCGGCTTCACGTGGCCGACAACATCAACCTGATGACATTCGACCTCGGCGAGACGAGTCCGACATTGCCGGTCGACGTGGTCGTAGGCTACTTCTCGGCTGCGGCGGTGGGCCCCGATGGGCTTTTTACCGGGGGAACCAGTGACGTAAAGCGGTTCGAAGAGGGCGTCGAAGGCCATACCGCAATCAACGACTCGCTTTTCAGCGACCTGACCGATATCGCTTACGACCCTCTCGCAGACGAGGTCTGGGCCTACGAGTACGGCACTCTCGAAGTATTCGACCCCCTGACGCTCGCTTCGAAGCGCTCGCTTCAGGTAACGAACACCGAACTCAATTCGCCCGAAGGGGCCCGCATTGCCCTGGACCCCATCGAAGGCGAGGTGTACGTCTTCCGACCCGATGATCTCGTAGTCGAGGTCTATGACGTCGGGCTGGGCTCGAACACGCCCTTGCGCACTTTCGGGTGGGAAGTCGATACGGGTGAGGGCGAAGGGGGAGACGGTAGAAAGGCCCCCGCCCTTGTCGTCGGCGTACCCTCCGGCGAGCCGGCAATCGAGACTCCGACGACGTCTGCCGGGCTTGACTTCGACCCCATCAACCGCGAGGTTGCCGCCGCACTCAACGGTAATGTCTATATCTTTGGTCGCGAGGCCCAGGGGGGCGCCACGCCGTTGCGACAGATGACGCTCGATCACCTGAGTGTCACCTACAACCTCGACGTGGCCTTCTGCCGCTGACAATCGCAAGCCGCCCTTCGGGGCGGCTTTGTCTTGCCCGATATCGGCCGCCCCTTCGAGCTCCGCTTCCGCTGCGTTGCATCGGCAGGAAGCCGGTGTCGCACGCCACGAATCGACACAAGACAGGCCGCTTTTGACCTGATTCGACACAAATTCAACACCGAATTACCTTGTCGCCTTACACGTAACGCACTAAACTATTTCTCGGCAAACAGGGAATGCACAGCCTGGCTTCCGGGGGGAGGCGCAAGGCGTTCGGGGCCTTTTTCTTCGTCGTTTACTCGCTTCAGCGGCTGTTCAGCGCTGCATGCGGCAGCGCCTGCTTTCATGAGCGTCGCCCGCAGAAGCCGTCATCACACCCGAGCAATCCCTTCATTGAGCAACCATGACCATGAGTACACGGTATGAAGCGCTATGCTCTTGTGTTGACCGCACTGCTTCTGTCTGCGGCCTGTTCTCCGAAGATGCGCCCGGCGCCCGACATCAAGGCGCCTGCCGACGAAGCCGCCATCGATCGGGGGCGCTACCTGGCAAACCATGTGGCCGCCTGCACCGGCTGCCATACCGAGCGAGACCATGAACTGCCCGGTTACCCGGTAAAACACGATCGACTTCTGGCGGGCGGCGCCGTACTGACGGCCGACAACCTGAAAATGGGCGGCGAAGGCATACCCGCCAAGGTGCTGCAGGCGCCGAACATCACGCCCCACCCTGAAGACGGCATCGGTAAGTGGACCGACGGCGAAATCGTCAGGGCCATTCGCGAGGGCGTGAGCCGTGACGGGCGGCCGCTGTTTCCCCTCATGCCCTACGGTCAGTACAGCAAGATGTCCGACGACGACGTGCTGGCCATCGTGGCCTACCTGCGGTCGGTCACGGCGGTGGCCAATCGCACGGCGCCCGCCGACATCAAATTTCCCATGAACTTCATCATGCGCACGATTCCGCGTCCGCTCGAAGGACGGGTCGAGGGGCCGGGCGACGACATGGCGGCCCGCGGCAAATATCTGGTGACCATCGGTGTCTGTGCCGATTGCCACAGCCCCAGCGAGAAGGGCAAACCCATCGCCGGCCAGGAATTCAGCGGCGGGGTCATCATGGAAGAGCACGGCCTGGTTGCCGTGACCAGCAACCTTACCCCCGATGCGGAAACGGGCATTGCCGACGTCAGCGAAGAAGAATGGCTGCGCATGTTCCGCGAGGGCGTGGGGCGCGACGGGCGGCCCCTGAGTCCGATCATGCCGTGGGTCGAGTATCGGGGCATGTCCGATGAAGACCTGCTCGCCATGCGGGCCTACTTCCTGTCGGTTCCGGCGGTGAAAAAGAACGTGATGCCGCTGCTGGCCGATTACGCGTCGAAGTGAGGGCCGAAAGGCTTCTGTTTCCTGCCGCCCCTTGGGGCGGCATTTTTGTTTGCCCACCGCCGGCGCGCCCATCGGTCTCGTGCGTTACCATGTATGCTCGACACGACACAGGTCCAGGGGGAAAGACGAATGGCCGTTGACGAAACCGTACAGAAACAGATTCTTCAGTTTGCCCAGGGCGCCACGGCGCTGCAGATAGCCTATTTCGGGGTGGCCAAGAACCTATTCGATCACCTCGGCGAGGCAAAGTCGGCCGGCGAGCTTGCCGAGGCAGCCGGCGTGGACGCCGGGTACTGCGCTCGCTGGTGCGATGCAGCCTACGCGTTCGAGTTCCTTGACGAAAGCGGCGACCGGTTTTCTCTGACGCCGCTGGGCCGCGCTTTTGTTCGCACTGAACCCGGCTCGCTGTTTCCGGCGGCGGTGGGCTCGGTTCTGGGCGCGCATATGACCGAGCGGGCGGCGTTCTACAGTGCGACGGGCGAGCGGCCCGGCGAGAAGGTTCTTGCCGAGCGCGAAACGATATTACCTCTGTTCGGCCCCATGCTCGAGCAAAGCTTCGGTCCGCTGTTTCAGAGCGAGATACTGCCGAAGGTACCGGTGTTCGCCGAGCTCAACAAGCGCGGCGGAACCGTGGTCGATCTGGGGTGCGGTAACGGCTGGTATGTGCGCCGGCTCGTGAAGACGTGCGCCAACCTGCGCGGCATCGGCCTTGACGGATTCGAAGAAAACATTCGGTCGGCGGCCGACCTGGCCGAAGGCGAAGGTATCGGCGACCGGGTCGACTTCCGGTCGGGCGACATCAACGAGTTCAGTGTCGAAGAGCCCGTCGACCTCATCGGCATGAACCGGGCGCTTCACCATGTGTGGAATGAGAAAGAAAACGTCTTCCGAATCCTGCATGATCACCTCAAGCCCGGCGGTTCGGCGGTGATCTGGGAACCCGCCTGGGTCGAAGAGCGCAGCGATTTGCGCAAACCCGGGTGGAAGAAGCTCGCCGTACAGAACCTCAACGAATTCGTGCAAGGCAATCATCTACTGCGTCCGACCGAAATCGAAGAGGCTTTCCGGCAAGTCGGAATGACGGCGCAGACGTATCTGTTTGCCGGGGGAACGGAAGCCGTGATCGTGGGCACCAGGCCGGGGTGACGGTCACGGCTGCACGGTCGGACGGTTGTGAGAAGTGAAAGGTGATAGGTTCACGGCTGCAAGGTCGGACGGCAGCGACCGGTGGCCTGTGGCCGGTGGAGCCTGCCCCGAGTTCAGGCGAGGGCCGTGCTGCACGGGGACCCGGGAAACGCGGAACGCGGAAAACGCAGGCCCCGGAAGGGGCCGAGTCCCCCGGTCTGAAGGTCTGAAGGTCTGACAGTCTGACAGTCGGACAGTCGGAAGGTCACCCGTCCGACCGTGCAGCACGCCGCACCCCCTCTCCCCTTCGCACGCTCTCCCCACCAACGGCCAGCCGTGCAGCACGTCGCGCCCGCTCTCCCCATCGACGGACAGCCGTGCAGCACGTGCAACCCGTCACACGGTCATCACGAGCGGCCGCCCCTTCGTAATCACCATCGTGTGCTCGTACTGCGCCGAAAGATTGCCCGGTTGGCCGACCAGCGTCCACCCGTCGCGGGCTTCGGTAACCCACTGCGAATGCGTCGACAGAAAGGGCTCGATGGTAATGACCTGGCCTTCCTTGAGGCGGCGCTTTTCGCGGCGGTCGTGATAGCCGGGAATGAACTCGGGCTCTTCATGCAGGGCGCGGCCCACACCGTGGCTGCCGAGATTACGTAGAATACGGAAACCGTTCTGCCGGGCCACCTTCTCGATGGCCGCGCCGATGGCCCCGACGCTCTCGCCGGCGCGGGCGGCCTTCATGGCCTGATTGAGGGCCCGCTTCGTGGCCAGGCAAAGGCGTTCCTTGTCGACCGAAACCGGGGGAATGACGAACGAGCCGCCCGTATCGGCAAAATAACCGTCAAGCTCGGCCGACACGTCGACGTTCACCATGTCGCCCGGCTGCAGTACCCGCAGGCCCGGCACGCCGTGGGCGGCTTCTTCGTTCACGCTGATGCAGGTGGCCGCCGGAAAGCCGTAGGTCAGCTGCGGGGCCGAACGTGCGCCGTGCCGCGCCAGAAAGGCCGCTCCGATGGCATCGAGTTCGGCCGTGGTCATGCCCGGTTCGGCGTTCCGCTCCATTTCCCGCAGCGTTTCGGCCACGATATGGCCGATGCGCCGGAGCGCAATCAGATCGTTTTCGGTTTCGATGCACATGGCTTTAACGGTAGCACGGACGCACGGTGGTGAGAAGTGAAAGGTGAGAGGTTCACGGCTGCAAGGTCGGACGGCAGTGACCGGTGGCCTGTGGCCGGTGGAGCCTGCCCCGAGTTCGGGCGAGGGCCGTGCTGCACGGGGACCCGGGAAACGCGGAACGCGGAACTCGGAACGCGGAAAACGCAGGCCCCGGAAGGGGCCGAGTCCCCCAGTCTGACGGTCTGACAGTCTGAAGGTCTGCAGTCTGAAGGTCACCCGTCCGA
>JAWLBW010000195.1:1436-8781 GCA_041687475.1 bacterium | reverse complement strand
TGGAGAAGCGGAGGGTCGTGATGCCGAGTTCTCGGGTAATTTCGTCGCGCAGCCTGTCGTTACCCAACCCTTCGGTGGATTGGTGTTGGCCGCCATCGAGCTCGATGGCCAGTCGAATTTCGAAGGAATAGAAGTCGGCAATATAGTTACCTATGCCCACCTGAGACCGAAACTTCACGCCCTCGATCTGCCTGTTACGCAGATGCACCCATAGCGTGGCTTCCTGCGGAGTCATCTGCCTGCGCAACCGACTTCGCCTTGCCTTGGTGAACCTCGGGTTGAAGGTACGCCTGGTCATCCACCCGACCATAGTGCATTGGCTTCAGTAAAGGCAAGAAAAATCGTCACTATTACCTAATCGAGCGAGCCGTCTTCCGTTGATTGAGTCAACTGCAGCCCCCTTTCAGGGGGCACGTGCAAACGCGCGTATCGGCCGGGGGTAGAGTCAACTGCAGCCCCCTTTCAGGGGGCACGTGCAAACGCGCGTATCGGCCGGGGGTAGAGTCAATCGCAGCCCCCTTTCAGGGGGCACGTGCAAACGCGCGTATCGGCCGGGGGTAGAGTCAACCGCGGCCCCCTTTCAGGGGGCACGTGCAAACGCGCATACCGGCCGGGGGTAGAGTCAATCGCAGCCCCCTTTCAGGGGGCACGTGCAAACGCGCGTATCGGCCGGGGGTAGAGTCAACCGCAGCCCCCTTTCAGGGGGCACGTGCAAACGCGCCTATCGGCCGGGGGTAGCACGTGAAGCAGGTGCCGACTCTCGGGGGCGATCTCCTCGTGCTAAACTGGGGAAATGGACGTTTCTGCCATTCCGTTCCGACCCTCGGTTTACGAAGACGGATACCCGCCCATCGAGGCCCATGGTCTGCTTGGCGATGGGGCGACTACCGCTCTGGTGGCGGCCGACGGAACGGTCGACTGGTTGTGCGTACCGCGCTTCGATTCACCGCCGGTGTTCGCCTCGCTGCTCGACGCCGATAAGGGAGGTTGCTTCCGGTTGCGTCCCCGCGACCTGCGCGAAAGCCGTCAGTACTACCTGCCCGATACCGGCGTACTCGTAACCGAGATGCGCGCACAAGGGGGGCTCGTTCGGGTAACCGACGCCTTGCTGTTTCACTCGGGCGCCGACCTCAAGGAAGACGTACCGGCAGGGCGCAGAGAGCTTGCGCGCCGGGTCGAGGTGCTCGAGGGCGAGGTCGAACTCGTATACGCGCTTACCTTTCTCGACCCTGTCGAGACCGGTTCCGTCGGCGGCCGTGTCGAATTCTCGCTGCGTGAGCGAAGCGAGCTTTGTCTTCGACTGTCGACGGACAACTCCCCGTCTGCTCCGCATGGCAGCTTCCGGCTGAAGCGAGGCGAGCGTCGCTGGTTCCTGCTTGATTGGCGCGATTGCGGTCCTGCCCGCAGCGACGTCGACATCGACGGGTTGCTCGACGCCACCTGCAAGGCATGGCGTGAATGGCTTACCTGCTTTCGTTACCAGGGCCCCGATACCGAACTGGTAAAACGCTCGGCGATTACCCTGAAGATGCTTGACCATCTGGGAAACGGCGCCATGATTGCAGCCCCGACCTCGTCGCTTCCCGAGAACATCGGCGGTGAGCGGAACTGGGACTACCGCTATGCCTGGGTACGCGACGCCGCCTTCAGCGTGTACGCGCTGCGCCGCATCGGCCTGGTGACAGAGGCCGAAGACTTTCTGTTGTGGATTCTCGATGTGGCCGAGCGCGACGGCAGGCCCCATGTCTGCTACACCATCGACGAAGAGCTCCCTCTGCCCGAGCGTATCGACCGACGATTGTCGGGTTATCGAGGCTCCGGGCCGGTTCGGTGGGGCAACGATGCCGCCGAGCAGATGCAGCACGACGTATTCGGCGAAATACTCGATTGTGCCTGGCAGTGGGTAGAGCAGGGTAACAAGCTCGACGACAAGCTGTGGGGCGCCTTGTCGCGCCTGGCCGACCAGACCATCGACCACTGGCGTATGCCGGGAAAGGGCATCTGGGAAATGCGAAGCAACGGCAGCGTTTTTACCTACTCGGCCGGTATCTGCCATGTGGCTCTCGACCGGGCTGTCAGGCTGAGCGAACAATACGGCTACCCGGCCGACACCCGTCGGTGGAAAAGCGAGCGGGAGGCTATTCAGAAGGCTATTCTGAACGAAGGCTGGAACGACCATGTGGGGTCGCTGACCCAGCAACTTGGTGGGGAGCCATTGGACGCCGCCTTGCTGGCCCTGCCGTTACGAAGGGTGATTCCGGCAACGCACCCCCGCATGGTGGCCACCACGCAGGCCGTTCGTGAACGGTTAGACGCCGGCGGGGGGCTGCTGTATCGCTATCTTCCCCACGTCAGCGACGATGGGTTGCCCGGCGCCGAAGGCGCGTTTCTTCTGTGCAGCTTCTGGCTGGTCGACGTCCTTACGCTTCAGGGCCGCATCGACGAAGCCTTGGAGATTTTCGACCGCCTCTGCAAACTGGTAAACCCGCTGGGGTTATGGCCTGAACAGATTGATCCCATTACCGGCGGCTATCTCGGCAACTACCCGCAGGCGCTCAGCCACGTCGGGTTCATTGCCGCCGCCGACAATCTTGCACGAGCCCGCAACGAGCGAGGCGACTGAACGCGGTTGCGGGGTGCCCGGCGTCTATCTTCCATGCAGCAGGGCGAGACCCGGCGCGGCCCTTCGGGTACAATCTGAGAGGGCGTTTTCCCGACGAACCGATTGCCAGAGAGAGTTGCATGACCGAACATCCGGTTACTTACCGAGGCGTCGTTTACCCGTGGCACTGCGACCACATGGGTCACATGAACGTCATGTGGTATGTGGGCAAGTTCGATGAAGCCACCTGGCATCTTTTCGGACTGCTGGGGCTGACGCCGTCTTATCTACGCCTGCACAAAAGGGGAATGACCGCCGTCGAGCAGCGCATTGAGTACCGCCGCGAAGTACTGGCCGGCGACATGTTGACAGTGCGCTCGATGGTACTCGACGTGACGGAGAAGAGCATTCATTTCTACCACGAGATGCGCAACGAAGAGACCGACGAGATTGTGGCGGTTACCTGGTTGACCGGCGTACACCTCGATACGGTGACCCGCAAGGCCTGCGCCTTTCCCGAGGAAATACGAGAGCGTGCGCTCGACCTGATTGTGCCCGAGCCTGAGTAGGCGGTCGCGCTTCGCGCCCATTTGTAAGTGAAGAACGTTTTACAGGAGATCGCGGGGTTCGCAGAGGGGGTGTGCTTGAATCCCCTGCTACTTGCGCTTCCCCCGGCTGCTTTTTGCTTGTGCGGCCTGCCGTGATGATTTGAGCAGTCGCGCTTCGCGCCCATTTGTAAGCGAAGCGCAGTCAGGTGATGCTCGCTTGGCGAGCCTCAGTCATACCCCCATGCGAATGGGGGCGCAGGGGGAATCCTGTTCTAATTCCGCCGTCTGCCGTCCGACGACCTCCTTGCTGCACGCGTCATCGCGAATCCGGCCACCAGCAACAGCGCCACCAGATCGGCCCGCGCGCTTCGGCAGCCGGCGGTTTCGTCAGCGCCGCTGAGGGGTTGGGGCGCCGGCGGTTCGAGTTCGCAGACCGCCGCTTCGGGAGCATCGAGCGAGGGGCAGGAAGCGCCGCGGTCGCAGGCCGTGCGGAAGGGAAAGCGTAGTTCCTCGGCGAGTTCGGTGCCGTCGACCAGCCGGATTCCCGGTTTGAGTATCACCGTGTACTCGGCATCGGGCTCCAGCTCGGCGAGGGGCCTGAGTTCAAGTACGCGCCCCACATCGTCGGGGTGGCTGCTTCCCCAGCGGGTGTAGGCTATCTGCACGGGTACGGTGGCGCCGTCGGGCGCCTGCAGGGTAACCGTGTCGGGCGTGAGCGAAGCGTTGTAGACACCGTAGCCGAACACCAGCCAGGGGCGGCTCTGCACGCTCGTGTGGTCGGTCGAGAGCAGTCGTTGCCCCGGGGCGGGAACGGTCTGAATCACGACATCTTCGAGGCGGAAGCGGCCGTGCAGCCGGTTCCACATGGCGTCGTAGTAGGGCCCGGCCACGGTCTTTTCGTAGGGAAAGCTGCCGGGGGTCTGGGGATCGAGGTAATGTTCGGCCGTCCACGGCAGCTGGGGACGGTGCAGGCCGTCGAGCCCACCCTCGGCGCCCACCAGCTGAATGACCGTGTTGCGCACGATGAACATGCCCAGTTCCATCTGCTCGCGGCTGACGTCGACGTCGACTTCGGGGCGGGCGTAAATGTCGAGCAGCGTTTCATGGGGAAGCCACATGTCGGGCTTCAGGTCGGTGTGGCGGTCCGAGACCAGCATGAAGTCGGTACCCGGGTCGAGCAGGCTCTGGTCCGAGCCCTCGAGCTCTTCGGCAAGGCGCATGAAGATGGTGTCGAACACCTCGTCTTCCATGCCGTGCCCGGCCAGCCCGAAGAGAAAGGCGATGCGCTCTCGTGCCCCGACCGAATCGTAGGGCGGCCCGTACGTTTCGCGCAGGTGCTCGATGTAGGCCTGCACGAAAGGCTCCCAGTGGGCCGTTTCGCCGTATTCGCGGCCGACATCCATCGCGTAGCCCGTATCGGGAAAGGCCGCGCCGATCTGAAGCTTGGCGCGTATGTCTTCGTCGCCCAGCCACACGGCCAGGTCGCATTCGCTTACCTGGTCGATGCCCCCGTCGCTGACCCAGATGTGGCCGTTCACGCCGTGCGCGAAGGCCATTTCCCCCGACAGGCAGGCGAACAGTGTTCCCCAGACCGCAATACCCTGTAGACGCTTGGTGATCTTCGTGCGCATGGGTGCTCATTAAATCATATTGGTAACCGTGCGGCACGGGGGCTACACCCCCGACCGGTGCGCTTGGATTCCGTGCCCCCTGAGAGGGGGCCGCTTGTTACCCCCGGCTTTGCGTGGTTTCGGCTTTACCTTCGCTGCTGAAGGATGAAGGTGACGATTTCGTCGATCACTTTGGAAATGTCGTCATCTATTCGAGCGTTGGAGAAGCGGAGGGTCGTGATGCCGAGTTCTCGGGTAATTTCGTCGCGCAGCCTGTCGTTACCCAACCCTTCGGTGGATTGGTGTTGGCCGCCATCGATTTCGAGTCACAACTACCGCCCGAGCGAGCCGTCTTCCGTTGATTGATACACAGCAGCCCCCTTTCAGGGGGCACGTGCAAACGCGGGTATCGTCCGGGGGTAGCCGCCGTCCGCCGTCTAATTCACCCCTCGCCCTTGGTGCCTTCACCCGACATACTCCAGCATGAAACCAGATTCCACCCTTGGAGAAGTATGGCCGAACGACCCGAAGAGCAGGGCGCGGGCGAGATCGGGCACGGTGTCGCCCGTCCCCTCGACAGCCGATTTGAAGAGGTAGGACTGCCTCTCCAGCCGCCGTTTCCCCCCATGGAGGCCGAGCGCAGCGAAGCAGTTCCCCGGGGCGAGGGCTGGTGGTACGAGCCCAAGTGGGACGGATTTCGCGCCCTCATCTATCTCGACGGCGAACACGTCGAGATTCAGTCGAAAGCCGGCCAGCCGCTGGCCCGCTACTTCCCCGAAGTCGTCGCGTTGTTTGCCGACCTGCCGGCGCCCGCGGTTGTCGACGGCGAAATCGTCATCCAGGCGGGGGAAAAACTGGATTTCGACGCCCTGCTGCAACGCATTCACCCCGCCCGCTCGCGCATCGAACGGTTGGCCGGCGAAACACCGGCCTCGTTCATTGCCTTCGACCTGCTCGTCTCGCCCGAGGGCCGCCTGCTGACCGACCTTCCGCAGCGGGAACGCCGGCAGGCATTGGAAGACTGGTATGCGCGTATTGGAGAACATGAGCGCATTCGCCTCTCGCCGTTGACGGACGATCACGCGCTGGCAGAACGATGGCTCGGCGAGCTGGGAAGCCGGGGGTTGGAAGGGGTCATGGCCAAGCGCACCGCCTGCAACTATCGCTCGGGCAAACGTGACGGCATGGTCAAGATCAAGCGGTTGAAGACCGCCGACTGCGTGGTGGGCGGCTACCGACTCTCCAAAGGGGGGAAGGGGGTCGGCACCCTTCTCCTGGGACTCTACAATGACGAGGGGCGGCTCGACCAGATCGGGAGCACCTCATCGTTCAAGGCGCGGGAACGCGAGGAACTGCTCGAATCCCTGCTACCCTATGCCGGACGCGGCGGCTTCGACGGCAAGCAACCCGGCCCCAGCCGGTGGAAGAGCGAACGCGACGGCGAATACGTTCCGCTTGAGCCCGTACTGGTCTGCGAAGTGCGCTACGACTATTTTCAGGGCGGTCGATTCCGTCACGCCACCCGTTTTCTACGCTGGCGACCCGAGAAGAAGCCGGAAGATTGTACGTACGGGCAGATCTTGACCGCACCTTCGTCGCGGAATGGCCAATAAGCCGATGGTCAATGGCCAAGGCGTGCAGCACGGTTTTCCCGAGCCCCCTACCTACCCCCGGCCCCTTCCTCCCCCATATGCGCGTCCGTTCCGGCCGCAGATTGGGGGAAGAAGGGGAGTGGCGCAGCGTGCAGGACGTCGCCGGCCACAACCGCGGCCCCCTTTCAGGGGGCACGTTCAGCAAGTGAAATCACGGCCGGGGGTCACCGTGCAGCCCGTCCAATGTCCACCTCGTCCACTCCGTCCACTTCGTCCATTGCCGGCTAACCAGTTGTTTTCCTTGCCGTCGTACAGCCGGCGCTCAGTGCCGGAGGCACGGCTCAGGCGTAGCCAAGGGTGTAAACCTTGGGATCGGGAGAGAAAAATCCGGGTCGCGAGCACCGCAGGTGCGAAGGCACGGTAACCCATCCGACCGTGCACCACGTCGGTAGGGTAGGGAAAAATGGCACCCCGTTTTCCTCACTTTTCGCATACTTAGCCGTCTGCAAACGTTTGCAGAAACGGCATAACGGGCATGCTGTCGTAGACGGCGAATTGAGAACTTACGGTAGCCTGCCATTCCAACCGGGTAGGAGGCGATCCGGAAGCCGTCAGGTCGAAATCAGAACCGAACACCGGGAGATTCTCTGCGAGAGGAAAAAATCGTTGACTTCCAATTTCTCATCGTTATATAGTCGAGGTGCTCACTCATCGCCCGGGTATACAGCTCTGTTCGGTTTGACTTCGCCGGGTGTCAACGCCAAGACGGGAGAAAGCGATGACGTTCAAGAACAACGAAGAACCTGTAAAGCCGACCAACCTGTCTGCTGACGAAGCGGCACAGGACATGGAAGAGCGCGTACTTGACGCCGACGACGGAGAAGGTTTCGAAGAAGCCTCGGCGAACAAGTCGGCCGAGGAACGAGAGCCGGCCGTCTTTTCCTCGCCGCGCGTTGTGGCCCTGCAGACCCGGTTCATTGCGGGCCTCGAAGA
>JAWLBW010000195.1:0-1426 GCA_041687475.1 bacterium | reverse complement strand
CGACAGCGTCGAATCCATCTGTTACCTCGGCGGCATCCTTATCGAAGGTCGCAAAGACGTAAGCGAAACCTACGACCTCTGGGTCAAGAGGCGCCTCGGACTCTCGCCCCGCACGGCCTATAACTACGAAGGCGTCGCCACACTGGCGGCCAGGCACGCAGAGCTGTTCAGCTTCTGGAAGATACTGGGGCCGAGCAAGTGGTACACCCTCGTCAAGGTCAATGAGAAGAAGCTCACTTTCATTCTCCGCAAAGGGATGGAAGCCCGCCTCAAGCAGATGACCGATGCCCAGTTCGTAAAGCACTGCGAACCGTACTTCAAGAAGAGGAAAGTCGCCCCCGAGCCCGAAAAGCAGTTGGTCGGCTACGGCCAGAAGTTCCGCTCGTGGCACAAACAGTTCGAGGAACTCGAGACCATTATCGAGAAGTGCGCCACCCGGGAGAAGCCCATTCCCCTGACGGTCAGCGAAGACTATCGGAAGTTCCGCGAGATGGTCGCCCGGATTGACGCGCTACTGGGTGTCGAAACGGCTTGACCTTCGCCGCAGGCGAACGCAGGGTGGAATATGTACCCCCCGATCGTACGGAAACCGGTGGCGCGTGCAGCACGTCGCGCTGTCCTTGTTCGGACGACGGACGTCCAGAGCCTGCACTGAGCGAAGCGAATGTGTCCGACGACCACCGGGTCGCCGTGCTGCACGATCCCCCCACCTACCCCCGGCCCCTTCCTCCCCCATATCGCGTCCGTTCCGGCCGCAGATTGGGGGAAGAAGGGGGGTGGCGCATCGTGCAGCAGGACGGGCGAGCACCGGAGGTGCGAGCCCACGGATAACCGTGCACCAATGTCATTCCGACCGGAGTTCGCCGCGGGCGAACGCAAACCTCCCGTGCACCGTGCAGCACGCCCCCGGTAACCATGAGGCCCCCTTTCAGGGGGCACCTGAGACACGTTCGGCCGGCCGGGGGTCTTCATGCAGGCACGTCGCCGCTGTCCTTACTCGGACGACTGACGACCGACGTCGGGCGACGGCCTGCCCGGCAGTTGCCGCTCGCGAGGTTGAAACTGCGAGATGCCTGGTTTATGATTGTAACTGAGTTACATTTTGGTGCTTCCACGTGACGGACTCTTCCAAGCGCCCGCCGAAGCTCCCCGATGTAATGACCAAGGTTCGTGATTCCCTTTCTACGGGCCGATGGAGATCATCCATCCACGCAGCTGTTCGTAGAAGCGAACGGCGCATCACGATACCTGAATTGCGGCAGGTGCTTGCAGGTGGTTTCCACGAGAAGGCGAAGGACGAGTTCAAACCGGAATTCGGCGTCTGGAACTATGCCGTCAGGGGAAGCACGGTCGATGGTCGACGCTTGCGCGTCTGCGTCGCCTTTTCCGACGATTTGATGCTGGTTGTTACCGCCATCGACCTCAC
>JAWLBW010000194.1:0-8790 GCA_041687475.1 bacterium | reverse complement strand
CGCTGTTGACGCCGACCGCTCCGAAGCCGTCGTCGCCCCAGCACCAGAGGCTGCCGTCGGTCTGAATGCCGCAGGAGTGGTACCAGCCGGTGGCGACGTCGCTCCACGTAGCTGTGCCGATCTTTATCGGCTCGTACGCGAGATTCTCCGACCCGTCGCCGAGCTGACTGAAGTTGTTCAGGCCCCAGCACCAGAGCGTGCCGTCGGACTGAATGCCGCAGGTGTGGTCGGCGCTGCCGTCGGAGGCGACCTTCTTCCACATGGCCGAGCCTACGCGGGCGGGCGTGTCGCCGAAGGACATCGGGTCGCCCACCTGGCCCATCATGTTGTTGCCCCAGCAGTAGAGCGCGCCGTCTCCGGTAACGACACAGCTGTGCTGCGCTCCGCCGGCCACGGACGTGACGGCCGCGGCAAAAACCGGGTCGCCGCCGCCCGAGGGCAGGGTGGTGGTCCAATTGGCCGTTGCCGGCGTCGCATCGACATTGCCGGCCGCGTCCCAGGCACGCACGGAAACGGTGTGCCCGCCTTCGGTCGAGACTTCGGCCGTGTAAGGGCTGGTGCACGATGCATACGGGTCGGCGTCGACCCGGCATTCAAAGGCGCACCAGTCTTCGCTGCAACCGAATTCGACCGTGTAGGAAGTACCCGAAGCGTCGTTGGCGTAGCTGTTCGTGATGGTCGTATCGGGCAATGCCGTATCCACAGTCCACGTACGCGTGGACGTATTCGTATCGGGCACGCCGTTGCGCACGGCGCGCACCGCGAAGGTGTGCTCGCCATCGCCGAGACCGGGATAGGTTACAGGACTCGTGCACGGTTCCCACGGACCATCGTCGAGCTTGCACTCGTAGCTGGTGCCCGTGTCGCTCGAGAAGGTGAAGGTGGCCGAATTACCGTTGACGGTCGAGCCTTCGGCCGGTCCCGACGTGTCGAGGTTGGTGACCGGGGGCTGCCAGTACTGCCAGGAAATGGAAGCAGGCATGGTCGTCGGGTTCCCGGCCATGTCGGTGGCCTCGATGTCGACGGTGTGTGCCCCCTCGAGCAGCGGGCCGACTTCCAGACCCGGTTCACAGTCGGCCCACGAACCACCGTCGAGCCGGCAGCGGTAGGTGAAGCCCGCGTCGGCATTGGCGTCCGTGGCGTGGAACTGGAGGGTCACCGTGTCGACACCGACCGGCCCGGTGAAGGTCGTGTCGCTGACGGTTACCGGGGCAACCGTATCCACGATCCAGGTGTACTCGGCCGGCGATGCGTCGGCGTTGCCGTCGCTGACCGCCTGCGCGTAGAAGGTGTGCGTGCCGTCGGTCAGCGCGGTGTAACTTGCCATGCCCGCCGTGGTAACGGCAAAGGCCGCACCGTCGAGTTTGTACTCGACCGTGTCGGTCTCGGCGCTGCTGAAGGTGAAAGTCACGTCGGCGCCCGAGTAGGCCGGAGGCTTCGTATCGATTTGCGTGTCGAGCGGCGGAACGATGGTAAGCGTGATTGGTTTGGTGGTGCGTCCGCCGCCCTGGGTGGCATGGTCGCTGTCGTCGACGACGACGTCGATCGAATAGGTGCCCGGCGAAAGTTTGCTGAGGTCGCACACGGCGTTGGTATTGCCCTTGTTGGCCTCCTCCCCGATAATCTCGCCGTCTTGGTCGCAGTCGTAATTGAAGATCAGAGAGTCATTGCCAGGATCGCTGGCGACGATGGAGCGGAAGGTGAAGTTCTTCGCCTCTGCGGAGCCGGCCTGAATGACCGTCGGATCGGTGTCGACCGCCGTGATCACCGGCGGCAGATTCTGCACGGAAAAGGTTGCCACACCTTCCACTTCAGTCGAGCTGATGCCGCTCTGAACGGTGATTTTGTAGCCGACGCCGTAGCCGCCGCTCGCGAGCTTGCCGTAGAAACATTCGTGCCCGGCGACTTCTCCATTGATTTCATAGGTGCCGTCGCCGTCACAATCGAAAGCGTACGCGGTGTCACCGAGACGCGCGGGGATGGAAACGGTGACTTTGTATTGGGATTGACCTTCGGTCAGGTCAGCGCCTTTGGCGACGATCTCACCACGAACTCCGCCTGAGAAGTCGACAGTAACAGGATCGATGCTCGACTCTCTGGTGCCATCTCCCAGCTGACCATAGTTGTTCATGCCCCAGCACTTGACCACGCCGCCGAAAAGCAAGGCGCAGTTATGGCTCGCCCCGACCGCAAGCTGCTGTACGCCCGACTGCAGCCCCGGTATGTCTACCGGGGTATCACTACTTTCTTCTTTCCAGTTGGGGTAAGTTCCATAGTAGCCGAAAGATCCCCAGCACTTTACGCCGCCTGTTTTCGTGAGAACACAGGCATAACCCTCGCCCGCCTGAATGTTCTGTACCGGGGGCAACCCCGTCACAGCGTTCTTGCTGAACCGGCACTTGGCACTGCCGTCGGTGTAGATCCCGCAGTAGTCGTTCTCGCTGACGTCGGCCGCCACGACCCCCGTTCTTAAGATGTCGAGGTCCAGGTCGTTATTTGGGCTTGAGCACCTTACCGCTCCATCCTTCAGGAAGCACGCCAAGTGATCCATACTGTACACTTGGTTAATTCCATCTGGGCTGGTAAACATCCGCTCACCCCAATAATAACTACCGACCAGCTTTCCAGCTTCCGAGTTCGAGTACGTCATGACGTCGAGGCTTCTGTTCTCACAGATGGTCTGATCCTGCTTGACCGTGCAGTCCATACCGTCCGTCATGTAGTAGTTCTTGTGATTTGTGCCCACATCTTCGAAAAGCGTGGGTTGCGCGTAGGTTGGGGATTCGACACCAAGGAAATGTTCTTCGGCTGTGAAAAGACGACGCTGTCCCCAGCACTTCACCTCGCCGCCCTCAACCAAAACGCAGCCGCGAGCGTTGTCGATAAAAACATCGGTGGCGACCCCATCGAGGCCATCAATTTCCGTCGGATATGCGTTCCCGTAACCACCCCAACACTTTACGGTGCCTCCGGCGATCACGGCGCACGTTCCCATCTGTCCAGCACTTATCTTAAGTACGGCCCCCAGCGGCCCGGGCGCTTCTTCAAACGGTTGGCCCTCTACGAGGTTCTCGTCTTTCTTTGTATCGGGGCAGTAGCCCTTGACGCACACAGGCGTACGCGTGCTCTGAGTAGTGCCGTTGCCGATCTGCCCCTTCTTGCCGGTGCCCCAGCACCAGATCTGCGGCTGGTCGCCCTTGGCGGCGTAGCAGACGAACTCGCGGCCCACGGCAATACCGGTCGGGCGCTGGCCCTGCAACGTTACCGGCTTGCGGTTGGCGGCGACGACGGCGTCGGTCGCGTCTTCGGGCATCTCAAAACCGAGGCTTGACGAGTAACCCCAGCACGAGACTTCGTTGGCGCTCGAGTCATCGCCCTTGCCGACGAGCATGCACGACTGGGCGTTGCCGGCCCCATAGGCCTTCAGCGTGCTGCCGCTTGCGATTTCCTCGGCCTTCACCGCGAATTCGGTGACGTCATTTGTCTCCGTTCCCCACTGGCCGTTCTGGTTGCTGCCGCCCCAGCAGAGCACCTGGTCGTTGGTAATGGCGCAGGTCTGGCCGTAGGCCGGCGTTTCGATTGCTGCGGCCGGGACGCCCTCGGCCGTCTTCACCGTGGCGGTCGTGACGTCGCTCTGCACGACGTGCTCCGAGTAAATGGCCTGAAGGCCGTCGACCTGCAGTCCGATATCGACGGGACTTGTGGAATAACCGCCCTCGACCTGGGCGTCGCGCATCTGACCGCGGCTGGCGTCGCCCCAGCACACGACTTTGAAGTTTTCGTTCTGGGCGTCTTCGACGCTTTCGGCCGTCAGGGCGCAGGTGTGGGCCGTACCGGCCGCCACGCCGCCACTGTACTTCAGGTCTTTGACTTCGGTCGCGACATTGACGTTCGCCAGGGCGCCGTTGCCGATCTGCCCCTTGTTGTTGCGTCCCCAACAGAAGGTCTTGCCTTCGTACGCCGAGCCTTTCGCCATGCTCGCGCAGGTGTGGTAGGCACCGGCGGTGATATTGGCGACGCCTTTCAGCGGATTTCCGTCGGGCCCGTTCACGAAGATGGGTATGTTGACGTCTTTGTTGTCGCCGTTACCGACCTGTCCGTAGTGGTTGTAACCCCAGCAGGCCACCGTGTTGGCGGTATCGTCGTCGCCGTTTTTCACGAGGGCGCAGGTGTGCGAATAACCGGCGGCAAGCGACTTGAGCTTGCGACCGCTGATAACCTTCACCCGCACAGGGGCACTCACGCCTTCGGCCGAAAACTCTTCATTACCCAGCTGCCCGTAGCTGTTGTCGCCCCAGCACACCACCTGTTCGCGGTCGATGTCGTAGGCGCAGGCGTGGGCCGCGCCGGCTACGATTTTGGGCGCGTTGACGTCGTTTTCGGGCGCACAGGCCGAGACGGCGGCGCCGAGCAACAAAACCAATCCCACGAGGGGAAAGCGCCGTGCCGGCGCCGTTTCAGCTGCGTTATTGCGAAAGCGGAACATGTTCTCTCCCCGATGGGTCGGTTAATGACCCGTATTGTATCGAAGGAAAATGCGATGCGGTGTAATGAAATCATTACAAGTTGCTGTTTTTCCCCCTCTCCGGATTTTCGGTCTGATGACTCCCCGAGGGGAGTGGGCACGTGTGCCCCATTGGACCGGTCACGGATACCCGCCGAACTTTCGTTGGGATACGGGAAACATTGCGAGAACTTGGGCAGGCCCGTCCTACTCCCTTGGGGGAGTACTCGCGTACGTGCGAGTCGGGGAGGGGGGGCGCAGTCTGACTGCCGTAATCTGTGGGGGCGTACGCAAAAAAATGAAAGAGGCCCGGATTACACCGGGCCTCTCTCGTACTATGTGCGTTCAGCCGAACGCCTTACGGCAGCGTCAGCAGATACGGTTCCAAAGCCGGGCTGAAGCCGTCGGGGCTGGCAGCCGGATCGCCCACCAGGCCGGCGTCACCCCAGCCGTACACGGCGTTCGTGCCGGCGTCGTCGGCAATCGCGATGGAGTGGTCATTTCCGCCGCCTACGGCGATCCAGTTGGTGGCCGTGCCGATCTGAGCGGGGCCGGCACTGGCCCCCGACCCGTCGCCGTTGCCGAGCTGACCGCTTCCGTTGTCGCCCCAACACCAGAGCGCGCCGGTGGTTTTGATGGCGCAGGTGTGGGTTGAACCGGCTGCCACGAATGCCCAGTCGGTGTCGGTGCCGACCTGGGTGGGCACGTCATGGTTGGTGTTGTCGCCCGTTTGATTTGCGACATCGCCGCTTCCCCAGCAGTAGAGCGTACCGCCGGTTTTGACGGCGCAGGTGTGCACGTACCCGCCGTCGACCTGCTGCCAGTCGGTGTCGGCGCCGATTTTCTGCGGCGTCGGGACGTCTGTTACGGTCGAACCGTTGCCGACCTGGTCGCTGTAGTCGGCGCCCCAGCAGTAGAGCTCACCGCTGGTGTTGATCGCGCAGCTGTGGCTGTTGCCCAGGCCCAGGCTTGCCCAGTCGGTGGCCGTACCGACCTGTGTCGGCGTTGAAACGGGATTGCCGCCCCCGCTGTTGACGCCGACCGCTCCGAAGCCGTCGTCGCCCCAGCACCAGAGGGTGCCGTCGGTCTGAATGCCGCAGGAGTGGTACCAGCCGGTGGCGACATCGCTCCACGTGGCTGTGCCGATCTTCGTCGGCTCGTACGCGAGATTCTCCGACCCGTCGCCGAGTTGGCTGAAGTTGTTCAGGCCCCAGCACCAGAGCGTACCGTCCGACTGAATGCCGCAGCTGTGATCGGCGCTGCCGTCGGAGGCCACCTTCTTCCATGTTGCCGATCCTATGAGGGCAGGCGTGTCGCCGAAGGACATCGGGTCGCCCACCTGGCCCATCATGTTGTTGCCCCAGCAGTAGAGCGCGCCGTCGCCGGTAACGACACAGCTGTGCTGCGCGCCGCCGGCCACGGACGTGACGGCCGCGGCATAAACCGGGTCGCCCCCGCCCGAGGGCAGGGTGGTGGTCCAATTGGCCGTGGCCGGTGAGTCATCGACATTGCCGGCCGCATCCCAGGCGCGTACGGAAACGGTGTGCCCGCCGTCGGTCGAGACTTCGGCGGTGTAAGGGCTGGTGCACGATGCATACGGGTCGGAATCGACCCGGCATTCAAAGGCGCACCAGTCTTCGCTGCAGCCGAATTCCACCGTGTAGGAAGTACCCGAAGCGTCGTTGGCGTAGCTGTTCGTGATGGTCGTGTCGGGCAGGGCGGTATCGACCGTCCACGTACGCGTCGAGGTGTTGGTGTCGGGCACGCCGTTGCGTACGGCGCGCACCGCGAAGGTATGCTCACCATCGCCGAGACCGGGATAGGTTACCGGGCTCGTGCAGGGTACCCATTCCCCATCGTCGATCTTGCACTCGTAACTGGTGCCCGTGTCGCTCGAGAAGGTGAACGTGGCCGAGTTGCCGTTGACGGTCGAGCCTTCGGCCGGTCCCGACGTATCGAGGCTGGTGGTCGGCGGAATCCAGTATTCCCAGCTGACCTGCGCCGGCATCGTCGTCGGGTTTTCGGCGGCGTCGAAAGCCTCAATGTCGATGGTGTGGGCACCCTCGAGCAGCGGGCCGACCTCTAGACCTGGTTCACAGTCGGCCCACGAACCACCGTCGAGCCTGCAGCGGTAGGTGAAGCCCGCATCGGCGTTGGCGTCGGTGGCGTGGAACTGGATGGTGACGGTGTCGACACCGAGCGGTTCGGTGAAGACGGTGTCGCTGACCGTCACCGGACCGACCGTATCCACAATCCAGGTGTACTCGGCCGGGGTTGCGTCGGCGTTGCCGTCCTTGACCGCCCGTGCCGTAAAGGTATGGCTGCCATCGGCCAGACCGGCGAAACTCGCCTCACCGGTCGTCGATAGCGCGAAAGCGCCGTCATCGAGCTTGTATTCGAGTGCGATGGTCTGGGCGCTGCTGAAAGCGAAGGATACATTTGCTCCCGAATAGGCCGGCGGTGTGGTGTCGAGCTGTGTGTCGATCGGCGGTGTTATCGTCACCGTAATCGGCTTGATCGTCTGGCCGTTCCCCTGCGTCTCATGATCCGCATCCGTTACATAGACCCCGAGTGAATACGTTCCCGGCGAGAGTTCACTCAGGTCGCAGACGGCGTTCACGGGTCCCAATTCTTCGTCCTCTGTGATTACGCCGTCACCATTACAATCGTAGCCGTAGGTCAACGCATCGCCACCCGGATCGCTGGCCGTGACCGACGCAATCGTGAAGGTCGCGGCCGCGCTCGAACCGGCCGGAATGACTCCGGTATCATGGCTAACCGAGCTAATGACAGGAGGCAGGTTCTGTACCGTAAAGCTCACCTTGCCGGTCGTTTTGACTTCCGCGAAAAGCCCCTTTGATGTGACCTGGTAGCCGATTTCGTAGGAGCCACTGGCAAGGCTATCGTAGAAGCACTCGTGTCCCGCAACTTCGCCATTGATTTCATACGTGCCGTCGTTGTCGCAATCAAAGCCATAAGCAAGGTCGCCCTCGACCGCTGGAATCGTGACGGTCACTTTCTGCTGACTCTGGCCTTCCCGAGTATTAACCGTTTTGACGGCGGTTTCGCCCCGAATGGTTGCGCCGAACGAGACCTGGACCGGAATTCTGCCGGACGACTCGGTCGTACCGTCGCCAAGTTGACCGTCGTGATTAAGGCCCCAGCATTTGACAACGCCGCCGATGATGAGGGCGCAGTGGTGGCCCGAGCCAGCCGTGATCGAAAGCACGCCGAATTGCAGGCCAAAGACGTCGTAAGGGGGAGCGGGCTCAATGCTACTCGATAAGCTGTAACACCTGACTCCACCTGTTTTCCTAAGTACGCAGGCCCCCCACCCAGACACTGCTACCTGGAGAGCGTCAGACATTCCGGCAAGGAAGTCTTCGGAGTTAAGGAGACCTTGACAACGTACCCGCCCGTCCGTCAAAACCGCGCAGTGTTTCAAGTCAGTTCCAGAGACGGAGCTATAGGTCTCCCCGCTCATTGTCACTGATTCAGTTGAGCCGAGGTAGCAAACGACGGACTTGCCATCTTGCTTCACCGCACAGGGGCTATCTAGCAGGCCCCCCACAGCGATTGACTTCGCGTCGGATTGCGCAATGGTCGGCTGATGGTGGGCACCGTTAAAGCACAAAAGTTTACCGCCCTCTCCGATTGCGCAGAGATTCTTGTCGCCAACCGCACCGAGCTTGGTCCCTGCTTCAAACCCCGCGGGCACCCAAGGCTCTTGGTAGGAATAAACCTTGCCATTCGAGGAGACGCCGAATGCCATTTTGGGAATGTCGATGGGAACCCCCCAACATGTAAATTGTCCCCCCAGCATGATCGCACACGTTTGGTACCTGCCGGTGTAAACGGATACGGCGACGCCGTCGAGCCCATCGACTTCCTGCGGGAGAGGGTTGGCAATCGATGTTAGGTATTCTCCGTGATCTCTATGAGTTGAAACTTCACCAGGACTCGCGCCCCAGCAGTAGATTTTCCCGCCGGAGACGACTGCGCAGGTGCGACTCCCACCAGCAGAGACGTTTAGAATGGTCGGCGGCGCCCCCGGCGCCTCGGCGAACGGTTGGCCTTCGACGAGGTTGTCAGCGGCATCCGTATCCGGGCAGTAGCCCTTCACACAGACGGGTACACGGGTGCTCTCGGTTGTGCCGTTGCCGATTTGGCCCTTGGCGCCGCGGCCCCAACACCAGATCTGCGGCTGCTCCCCCTTGGCGGCGTAGCAGACGACTTCGCGGCCCACGGCAAGCCCGGTGGGGCGCCCGCCCTTCATCGAAACCGCG
>JAWLBW010000193.1:0-8799 GCA_041687475.1 bacterium | reverse complement strand
GGCCGGCCTTCACATGAAGTTCGGACAGATGCCCGTAGCGGGTCGAGAGGCCGTAGCCGTGGTCGACGACAATCAGCTTGCCGTAGCCGCCCTTGGTGCCCGAAAAGGTAACGATGCCGTTCGCCGGCGCAATGACGGGCGTGCCGATGGCGGCGGCAATGTCGAGACCGTCATGGTTGGTGGCCGTGCCGCTGAAGGGATGAATACGGCCCCCGAAGCTCGAGGTAAGCCAGCCGCGGGTCGGCCATCCCATTGGCGTCGCCCCGAGAAGCGAGCGCTTGTCCTGAACATGCGAGCTCAGCTCCTGCAGACTCAGCTCTTCGGCCAGCGCCTGCTGCGTGAGATCGTTCAAGTCGCGCTGAATACGTGCCACAAGCATCTGCTCACCGCTCGACGTATCGGCCGTGAAGCCGACCGACTCTTCGGGCGTCGGGCCGCCGGCGCCGGGTATGCGCGGGGTGCCGTCGTCGACATCGGTAATCACGCGAAGCTTCGCGTCGAATTCCGTCACGCGGTCGATGGTCTGCTTGAGATCTTCGAGGCGTGAGGCAAAGACCAGAATCTGTTCCTTCTGCGCCTGGTTCTGCCGCTTGAGCGAACGAAGCTCGCTGAGCTGCTGGTACGAGAAGGCCGAGAGTATCGTCATGCCGACAAAGAGAACCGCGCCGGCAATCACGCCGCCGAGCGCCAGCTTCAGCGTGCGCTGCGTCAGGTGCATGCGAGTCACGCGACCGGGCTTGTCGGGAACGAGCAGAAGTGTGTAACGGTTTTCGCTCATGGGGTAACCGGAAGGTCGGTAAGCCGACCGTAAGCACTGGTATGCTAACCGAGCCTTCCGATGCTGTCAAGCGCGCATGTTGACGCAAAGCGTTATCGGCAGGCGATCGAAACCCGATCGATTACCCAAGGAATGGCGAATAAGGGAGAGAGCGCCTACTCGACGTAGACCGCAACGACCGTGACATTGTCTTCACCGCCGGCATTGAGCGCCGTCTCAATGAGCGCGTCGACGACACGTTCGACGCTCGGCGACTCGCGGCGCACGACCCGGCCGATCTCGTCGTCGTTCACGTAGCCGCAGAGTCCGTCGGAACAGAGAACGAAAAGATCATGGGGCTGCATGTCGACCGCTATCAGGTCGGGGTTGCTTTCGCCGCCGTGGCCCACGCTGCGGGTTATGACATTGCGCATGGGGTGCGAGAAGAGATCGGCGTCGGAAATCAGACCGGCCTTACGCTGTTCCCAGACCCACGAGTGGTCTTCGGTAAGCAGCTCGAAGCTGTCGCCGCGAAGGCGGTAGCAGCGCGAATCGCCCACGTGCACGAGGCTGGCTTCGCCGTCGCGTACGAGAAGCGCGGTCAGCGTGGTGCCCATGCCGCGCAGGCCCGGATCCTGCTCGGTACGGGCAAGAATGCGCAGGCCTGCCGTCTGCAGGGCGCGTGAAAGGGCGTTGCGCGAGGGCTGCCCTGGCGTCTTCTCGAGGGTGTCGCGCAGGGCTTCGAGCGTGACGCTGCTGGCCACTTCGCCGGCCTTGTGCCCACCCATGCCGTCGGCCACGGCATAGATGCCCAGGTCGACGTCGATGAGAAGACCGTCTTCGTTGTTCGATCGGACATAACCGCGATCGGTTTTGCCGGCAGAATGGAATCGCACTCAGCCTCCGCTAACACTTACGTCGGGCACGACCATGCTGGCCGCCCCGATGGAGCCGAAGTACCGGAAGTCACCCCCGATACGGGTGACCTTTCGGAACAGTCCGAGAACATTGTCGGCCACCGCCACGCCCCGCACGGGGCGCCCGATACGCCCGTCGGCAATCTCGAAACCGGCAGCGCCGAGCGAAAATTCGCCGCTGATCGGATTCGCGGTATGCAGACCCAGTAAATCGGTCACAAGGAATCCATTATGCACGTCGCGGCAGAGTTCATCCAGTGAACCCTGTCCGGCCTCGAGCCTGAGGTTCGAGGTCGACGGGCTGGGCGGCGACCGGAAACCGGCACGACCGGCATTGCCCGTAGAGGGCTTCCGGTCGCGAGCACCGCTTTCGATATCATACAGATAATTTTTTAGAATGCCACCGCTGACCAGGGGGGTGGTCTGCTGGGGCGTACCCTCGCCGTCGAAGGGAAAGGCCGACGAACCGCCGATATCGAGACCGTCGTCGTAATGATTGACGAGGGGCTACATGATCGACTGGTCGAGCTTGCCGGCCAGAAGCGACCGGTTTCGCTGCACGCTTTCTCCCAGGAAGGAACCCGAAAGCACGCCGAGCAGGCTGGTGACGACCCGATTCTCGAACACGACCGTGCGTACGCCGGTCGACAGGCTGCTGCCGCCGAGCCCGCTTACGGCGCGACGGGCAGCTTCGCGCCCGATCGTTTCGGGGTCGATATCGCCGGCGCTGCGCCCGAACCCGAACTCACCGCCCGATTCGTTCTCGCCGTTTTCTTCGGCAATGGCCAGCACCGAGGCCGAATAGAAGGTCGACCGCGCCGCACGAAAGAGCCCGTGCGAATTGAGCAGCCATTCCCATCCGTCGCTCTGGCTGTGACTGGCCTTTCGCACCCGCTTTACCCGTGGGTCGGCGCCGAGCGCCGTACGCTCGATGAGCCTGGCGACCTCGATCGCCTCTTCGGTCGAACGGGCGGGACCTGCCTCGACGAGATCGAGCTCGGGCACGCCGGTACCGGCTTCGGCGAACGAGGCGAATTCGTTGGGTTCGAATGCCCTGGCCGACGCGCGAGCCTGCTCGACCATGCGCTCGAAAGAGGCATCGTCAAGGGTGGTCGAAAACGAAAAGCCGATGCGCCCCTCTTCACGCACCCGCAGGGAAATACCCTGGTTGCGGCTCGATTTCAGGGCGTCGACCTCCTGCTGGCGAACCTCGATGGACGTCGACTGGTGATCGACGGCAAAAAGCTCCCACTCGAGCCCGAGCTTGTCCAGACGTTCGGCGCGTTCCCTCAGTTGCTTCTCATCCACATCAGACCTCAACCAGCATGGCCGTTTCCTTACAGTCGTAGTAGAAACGGCAGTGTAAACAATCCTTCCAAATCTTCTGGGGAAAGATTTCCTTCGTCACCTCGCGGAAGCCGTAATGCCGGAAAAGCGACGGGCGGAAGGTGAGGGTGAAGACCTTCTCGACGTCGAAGGCGCGCGCTTCTTCGAGGCACGACTCGATGAGCCTTCCGCCGATGCCCTGGCCCTGATGCTTCTCGGCCACCGCAAGACTGCGCAACTCGGCCAGATTCTCCCAGGCGAAGTGCAGCGCCACCACGCCCAACACCCGGCGTCCGTCGTCGAAGACGAGAAAGTCGCGCAGCTGCTCGTAAATTTCCGACAAGGAACGAGGCAGCATGTCGCCGCGCTTCGCCCACGGTTCGATAATATCGTGAATCGCGCGGGCGTCGCGCATGCGGGCCCGCCGTACCGTGCCGGGCGTGGTCAGCGCCGTCATCCGGCAGCCCGCTCCAACAGCGAGCGGGCGTGCTCGAGAGATGCTTCGTCGACACGACCGCTCAGCATGCGGCCGATTTCGGAAAGGCGTTCGTCGCCCTCGATAGGAAACACTTCCGAAACCGTTCTCTCACCTGCAATTCGCTTGCGCACCTGCCAGTGGCTGCCGGCGTACACGGCAATCTGCGGAAGATGCGTCACGCAGAGCACCTGGCGATTTTCGGCCACCTGCCGCAGGGCGCGGCCGATGGCGTCGCCCACTTCGCCGCCGATGCCGGCATCGATTTCATCAAAGATAACACAGTCGGGTCCGCCAGACTGCAGGGACACCGTGTGCAAGGCAAGCATGACGCGCGAGAGTTCGCCGCCCGAGGCCACCTTCTGCAGCGGCCGGGGAGGTTCGCCGCGGTTGGCCGAAAACAGGAGCTCGACACGATCGAGGCCGCGGGGGCCCGGCTCTTCCTCGCTGAAGCTCCACTCGACGCTGGCCCCGTTCATGCCGAGCGGACGAAGCGCGGCTTCCAGCCTTTCGCCAAGCGGGGCTGCGGCCTCGCGTCGGGCCTTGCGCAGGCGCTGGCCCGCGTCGGACATGCGCTTTTCGACCTGCTCCCGTTCCTTCGCCAGTTCGGCAAGCCGGTTGTCGCTGTCGGCCAGCTTCCCCGCCTCGGCCCGCATGTCTTCCAGCCGCGAGGCAACGGTTTCCAGATCGCCGTACTTGCGGCGAAGGCGCGAAAGAACGTCGAGGCGCTCGTTGAGTTCGTTCAGACGCTCGGGTTCGGCTTCGATGCCCCCGGCATAACTTCCCAGGTCGCGGGCCAGCTCTTCGGCACGTACGGCGATTTCCCGGGCTTCGGCGCCGAACCTGCGGAAGGCATCGTCGTAGCGGGCCGCTTCGTCCAGGCGCTTCGCCAACGCCGTCAGGCGGGGGGCCACGGCGTCGTCGCCCGCGTAAAGCAGGGCTTCGCCCTCGTAGCTGACGGCGCCCAGTTTTTCGGCGTGCTCGAGGCGGCGACGCTCGTTTTCGAGCTCGTCCCATTCTCCACCCCGAGGCGCGACCTGCTCCAGCTCGTCTATCTGAAAGCGGAGAAAATCAAGGCGCTGGGCGCGATCGCGGGCCATGGCACGCAGCTCTTCCTCTTCTTCCTGAAGCGCCCGCCAACGCTCGTAAAACAACCGATACTCGGAAACGAGCGAGGCGTGCCCCGAGGCGTCGTCGAGAATGTCGAGATGGGCCGCGGGCGAAAGCAGGCTCTGCTGCTCGTGCTGGCCGTGAATGTCGAGCAGACAGCCGGCTACCTCGAGGGCAAAACCGGCCGCCACCTGCGCGCCGTTCAGATACGAGCGGTGACGCCCGTCGCGATTCAACACCCGGCGGAAAATGAGTTCGCCGCCGTCGAGCTCGATTCCCCGCTCGTGCAGCGACTGAACAAGCTCACGGTCAGACGTGTGGAAGGCGGCCTCGACGACCGCCGTCTTTTCGCCGGTGCGAATGAAATCGGGCGCGCCGCGGGCTCCGGCAAGGAGCGAGAGCGCGTCGACAATCAGCGATTTGCCCGCGCCGGTTTCGCCGGTCAGCACGGTAAGGCCACGGCCGGGTTCGACCTCGGTACGTTCGGCCAAGGCAAGATTTTCGACCAGAAGACGCGTGAGCATCAGCCCCCCCACCTCAGCTTGGTGCGTGCGATTTCATAGTAACTGCGGGTCACGCTGTGCACCAACTGGAAGTCGAAGGCGGCCCGCCGCACCTCGATGCGATCGCCCTGCTGCAGCCCGAAGCCCACCTGGCCGTCGAGCGTGAGAAAGCAGTCGCCCGATTGGGACACGAGGGTCATTTTCAGGTCGGACGAGGGCGGCAGTACGATGGAGCGGTTCGAGAGCGTAAAGGGGCAGATGGGCGTGAGAACGAGGCACTCCATGGTGGGCGCAATCATGGGCCCGCCCGCGCTGAGATTGTAGGCGGTCGAACCGGTCGGCGTCGCCACGATGAGGCCGTCGGCCCGGTACCGGGTCAGGCGCTGACCGTCGACCTCGGCCTCGAGTTCGATGATGCGGGCCAGGGCGCCCTTGTTGATGACGACGTCGTTCAGAATGTGGTATTCGGCGATGCGCTCGTCACGACGATGCACGTGCGCCGTGAGCATCATGCGCGCTTCGGTGTCGACTTCGCCTCGAAACAGGGCTTCGAGCGAGGGAAACAACTCGTCGATGGAAATCTCGGTCAGAAAGCCGAGGCTGCCCAGGTTGATGCCGAGCACGGGAGTCTGGCGCGAACCTACCAGACGGGCGACGCTCAACAGGGTGCCGTCGCCGCCGAGAACGAGAACGAGATCGACCTGGTCGGGAATACGGCTGCGCGGAACGCCGTTGTCGAGGGAGGCCCGTTCGGCCAGATCCCTGTCGACCAGCACCGTAACACCGCGTTCTTCGAGCCACCGGGTGATCTCGAAGGCGATTTTCGGCGCCGGGTCCTTCTCTTTACCAATAATGCCGACGCGCTCGGGAGGTTTCACCAGATCGACCGGGCGTATCTGTCCGTTAGAGAAAGGTTCACAGTAGCATAGCCCCCGAAGCTTTGTCCACCGGTCGGAAGTCCCGTGCTAGAATACAGAAATGCTCTGGGTGTGGCTCGCTCTGGGATCGGCCCTGAGCTTTTCTCTTGCCGATGTTTTCGCCAAGCGCGCCCTGCGGTTCATGGACCCCATTGCCGTGGGGTGGGTCAAGTTCGCCGGAGCGGCGGTGCTCACCCTTCCCCTTCTCTTTGTCGGTCCCTATCCATCGGCATGGCCCTTTGTCGGTTTCCTGCTGCTGGCCTTACCGGCCGAGGCCCTGGCCATGTACACCTACCACCGGGCCATCGCTTCGTCGCCGCTTTCGCTGACCGTACCCATGCTGGCCTTCACGCCGGTTTTTCTTCTTCTGGCGGGGTGGGTCATGCTGGGCGAAAAACCGACGGCAGGCGGGGCGGCGGGCATTTTACTGGTTACGGCCGGCGCCTATGTTCTTCACCTGCGACCGGGTGTGGGCCTGCTCACGCCCTTTACCGCCATCTTCACCCAGCAGGGCACCCGGCTGATGCTGGTAGTCGCCGCGCTTTATGCCGTGACGGCCAGCGTGGGCAAGGTTCTCGCGCAGCTTTCCAACCCCCTGTTCTTCGGCGCCTTCTACACGCTGACCCTCGCGGGACTTCTGGGGCCGACGGCCCTTCCCCGTGTCAGCCAGACCCGGCGAAGCCTGCCGTGGCTGGTACTTCCGGCCGTGGCTTTCTTTTACGGAGCCATGATTCTCTTTCATTTCACCGCCGTGGTACAGGCGCCGGTCGCCTACATGATTGCCGTCAAGCGCACGAGCCTGCTGTTTGCCGTGCTCTGGGGCCGCCTGTTCTTTCGGGAAGAGGCCCTGGGATGGCGGCTCCTGGGCGCCGGGCTCATGCTGGCCGGAGTAGCCACGCTCGCCACCATGGCCTGAGCTCGAGTACAATCACCAATTCGCGCCCGAAGCCCGGTTTTTCTTCTTCCATCCCGGCACAATCATTTCCCGTAATTCTACGGTAATTCACACCATTCAGACTCATTGACGTAAGCCTCAGTGACGACACGTTCGATGTGTGATAGTCTCTTGTCAACAGGGCCGAATCCCTCGGCCTTCGCGCCCCAAGGGCCTGCCTTCAGCGGCAGTCTGCAGGCGCATGCAATGGGGAACCTCATGGTAGAGCCCGTTCTGCCTGCTTCTCTTCCGCCCTTCGGGGCGACCACGCTTGCGCCGCTGCTGATCGCCCATCGGGGTCTTTCGGCACGATATCCGGAAAATACGCTGGCGGCCTTCAGGGCAGCCGCCGATGAGGGTTACACCGCCGTCGAGTTCGATGTGCAGCTCTCGCGTGACGGGGCGCTTGTCGTGTTTCACGACGACACCCTGCTGCGAATCACCGGACATCCGGGCCGAATCGCCGATTTGACGTGGGCCGAGCTTTCTCTCTTCGACGCCGGCATCTGGAAATCGACCGAGTTCTTCGGCGAACGCATTCCGCGCCTCGAAGAGCTGGTGCCCTACTGGCACGGCACGCGGCTCGTCAACATCGAAGTCAAGGCGTCCGGGCCCGACGACCTGGCCACCGTCGAGGCCGTGGCCGACTTCGTGCGCCGGCATGACGCTCCCTTTCTGATCAGTTCCTTTCAGCCCGAAGTGCTGCGCCGTTTCAGGCGTCTCGACAGCGTAACCCCCGTCGGGGTGCTCTTCGACGGCCCGCAGGGGTGGAACGAGGCATTGGCGCTTGCCGCCGATATCGGCGCGACGGGGGTCAACCCCGATGTGGCCGCCGCGATCGACCCGGTCGAGGTGGCACGTGCCCGCACCCTCGGTTACGAAGTGCACGTGCATACGGTCAACGATGCCGCGATGGCGCATCGCCTGAGCGCCCACGGCGTGACCGGGTTGTTTACCGACGACGTGGCCGCCCTGCGCGCCGCCATGGCCGTGGCCGACGCGGCCCGAATTCCCGACGACACCGCCCCGGAGCTAAGGTCCGTGCCACCGGCCAGACTCCTGCCGCAGGCCTGAACGCACCTCTGCAAAGGCCCTGCCGCTGTGGTACCCTGTCTGGTTACTTGAAGCGTGCCTGCCCGCCGAGCGAGCGGCATGTTTTTCACCCCCCAGACCGAATGTACGGGTTGCACGTCGTTCTTACCTCGTGGCGCGGCCACCGACCTCCGAAGCCTCGCGTCATGCGTCGCTGGTTTCTCTGCGCGGCGATTTTCGCGGCCGGCGTGATCGCGCTCGTGCCTCCGGCGTCGGCACAGGTCAGCCAGAGCCTCGTCTTCCGCCCCGGAGAAACGGTCAGCATCGAAAGCGGCGACATCAACTACTATCGTTCGTCGGAACTCTACATCGCCTCGGGGGGGGTGACCGTACACTACGGCGAGAATACGCTGACTGCCGAGAAGGTCATTCTCGACCGGGCCAACAGCACGCTCGAGGCTTCGGGCGATGTCGTTCTCACCGACGGTCGCAGCCGCTTCTCGAGCGACCGTGTCGTCGCGCACATGGGCAATCGTACCGGCGTGATCTTCGGGGGCAATTTCTATCTGCCCGAGTCGGGTTACCGCTTTTCGGGAAGGCGTATCGAGAAGCTGGGCGAGGCCGAATACCTCATCGAAGACGGTTCGCTCACGACCTGCGACTGCGGCCCCGAAACGACGCCCAGCTGGTACGTGAGCGCCGGCTACATTCGCGTTACCGTCGGGGGCTACGCCCAGGTCAGCAACGCGGTGTTCTACGTCAAGGGCATACCGGTCTTCTATCTTCCTTTCGGCTTCTTTCCCGTGAAGCAGGGGCGCGAGTTCGGTC
>JAWLBW010000192.1:0-8877 GCA_041687475.1 bacterium | reverse complement strand
CAGCAGGCCGAGTTCGACCTGCCCGGAACCCGCAGCCCGGCCGAGTGGCAGGCACTGCTTGCCAAGGCCCTGCCCGAGGCATCGGTCACGACGGGCGGGGGTGAAGTGCGGGTCGAGCTGCGCCGCTGAAGGGCGCTTTACGCCCGACCAAACGCAGGAAGGTTCCGTCTCGAGTCGCGTCGCCGAGCAGGGCGAGGCCGATACTTCGCCGTCGCTCAGCACAGGCTCTGAGAGGCGAATGTGTGTCACGAAGCACTGGTCGGACAACTGAACGGTATCGTCCGATGCTCTTCGTCTGCACGGGCTATCGCGCCCATCTCGTTGTCCGCGGCGCCCTGCGCCACATGGCAACTCGATGTGGAAGCCACTGTTCTGTCAGAGTGGCGATTGCGGATAATTGCGGATTCGTGAGAAGGTGCCCCGGCCTCAGATGCCGTCGCCGTCGATATCTTCCTGCACCTCGGGGTTCGACGGCTTCAGGCCGGTACGGGCGGCCTCACGTGATGCCCCCTTGCCGCGGGGGTCCATGCCGCGGGTGTGGTACCACTCGTCGATAATGTCACCCACCTGCTCTTCCCGGTCGACGATGCAGAAGATGTCGAGGTCTTCTTCGTGAATGTTGCCTTGGGCAAGCACCGCCGCGCGCAGCCACTCGATGAGCCCCTTCCAATAATCGGTGCCGAACAGAATGACCGGAAACGGCCTGATCTTGCGGGTCTGAATCAGGGTAACGGTTTCAAAGAATTCGTCGAGCGTGCCGTAGCCCCCCGGCATCAACACGAAGGCCGTCGCATACTTCACCAGCATGACCTTGCGCACGAAGAAGTAGCGAAACCGCACGGTCAGCGAGGTGAACTCGTTGCCCGATTGCTCCATGGGCAGTTCGATGTTCAGGCCCACCGACGTACCACCGGCCTCGTAGGCCCCCTTGTTGGCGGCTTCCATGGAGCCGGGGCCCCCGCCGGTAATGACCGAGAACCCGCGCTTCACCAGATCGGCGCCGATGCGTTCGGTTGCCACGTATACCGGATCGCCGGGCAGCGAGCGCGCCGAACCGAAAACCGTAACGGCGGGTCCGATGCGGCTCAGGGTGTCGATACCATCGACAAACTCGCCCATGATGCGAAAGAGGCGCCAACTTTCATCGCGCTTCCAGTCGTCGACCACATACCTGGATGTTTCCATACCTGTTGACCTCCTGACGTCCTGAGAAGGCGCAGTCGTACCGCGACCGGCGACGCACCTGCGTTCCAATGAAGCTACTGCGTCTCTGCGGTTTTTGCAAATCGGCCCTCGCCTGATCAGGGAATGGGAAAGCGGTGAACGGGCCCGAGCGCCTGCCGTAAAACAAAGCGCGGATCGTTGCGGGAAAACTTTCTGAAAAAAATATCCCCGATATGACAAATGTCATGTTTCATCGCCTGCTTCACGGCTACCATGCCATACATGTCGACAATCATGCAGTCGGCATACCCTGCGAAGTCCTGACCAATCTGCCAAGTGTCCTCCCCCCGGACATGTTGCTCTGCTCCCGGGCATCCCTGCGCCCGGGAGCAGATGCAACGGCTTTCTCCCCCCTTGCCGGCCCCCCGAATACCCCCGATGATGGAATCAGGGGAGGATTTCAGGGTGGTCGATTACTGCAATGCGACCTGGGCAGGCCTGACCGGTCACCAGGCGATACTGCTCGTACACGTCGGGTACGTGCTTGCCGCCGCGGGCGGCTTTCTCACCATTCACAACAGGCAGCGTGAGACAAACGAGGCATCGGCCCCCTTCCTTCGGGGAAGCCGGCTGCTGCCGCTTGCGGCGCTACTCTACGCCGTCGATTCCTTTCTCTGGCACCAGACCGCCCGAGAGGAATTTTACATCGGCGACGGCGCCCTGTCGGTCTTTTTTCTGCTTGCCCTTGCCGAGTGGGCCCGCAAACCGAGGCCCGCCCTCAGGCTGGCCGTGTTGCCGGCGGCAGCCGCGCTCTTGTACGTGCCGCTGCGCATCGCTTTCGGCGAAGCCGCCTATTTTGCGGCCATGGCCGCTTGCGGCGTGCCCTTTCTCGTTCTCATTGCCCGCACGGCCTACCGGCGACGCGCGCACTGGTTCTTCGCAGCCCTGGCAGCCATTTCCGTGGCGCTGGTGGCCGTGCGATCCGATGCCGCCTGGTGCGGCGAAACCGGCTTCGTCACCGGCCACATGCTGGCCCATCTATTCGATTCGGTCTGTTTCTTCTTTCTGCTGCAAGGCGTGCTTCGACGCCCCGCCGAAGCCGACACCGCCGGGGGCGTCGAAACCACCGGCCCGGGCTTTACGCGGGCCGCAGCCAATCGGCGCGCACCTTATGCCGCTCGCCGGCAAAGTCGACCGTGACATTACGCGCTTCGACCTGCACCACCACGCCCTTTCCGAAACGTTCGTGGGCTACCCGCTGGCCCGTCTCATAAGGCGCGTGCTGCGCACCCTGCGCCGGTTCGCGCCCCCGACTCGCCCGCGGTTCGAGCGCATGAGTACGTTCGTTCAGCGCGGGCGCACGATGGCGGGCGGCGAGGCAGTTGTCGCAATGCCCGCAGTCTTCGCCCGGGTCTTCGTCGAAATAGGCAAGAATGAAGCGGGTGCGGCAGCCGGTCATCTGTCCGTACCGCATCATCTGATGCAGGCGCTCGCGATCCGACTGATGCCGGGCCTCGGCCTCTTCGAGCAATCTTTCGAGCTCGCGCTGCGAACGGGGCCGAGCCTGCGTGACCAGGCGCTTGCCCTTTCGTCCGACCACGCCCGCCCCCAGCAGCTGCCCCACCACCACCTTGGTCCGGTGATCGCCCAAGGCGCTCTGTCTGCGCACCTCGACCGCCGTCGGGCGATCACCCTCGCGAATCAGGCGAAACACGTACCACGACTCGTCGCGCCGGGGCTGCTTTCCCGCCAGAAACCAGGCCTGAATGCGCCGGTCTTCAAGGCGAAAGAGCAAGGTCGCCCGCGCCGGCAGACCATCGCGCCCGGCACGACCGGCCTCCTGGTAGTACGTCTCGATGGAGTCGGGAAACTGGTAGTGCACGACATAGCGAATGTCGGGCTTGTCGATGCCGAGTCCGAAGGCGTTCGTCGCCACCAGCACCTCGTAGCGATCGTCCATGAAATCGCGCTGCACCTGCTCGCGTTCGCGCATCGGCAAGCGGCCGTGATAACGTCCGGCTTCTACGCCATGCTCGCCCAACCACCGATACAGATCGTCGACGGTACGTATGGTGGCCGCATAAATGATACCGGCCCCCTTCCCCCTTTCCGGCGTGCCGGGGCCGGCTTGCGAGATCGAGCGCCCTTCATGAGCCGCACCCCGGGTGGAAGCCCCGGCACTCGACCCTGGCGACGCGCCCGCTTCTCCCACGCCTCGCCCCTCGCCCGGCGTTTCCCTTTCCGCGCGTAAGTTTTCGCTTCCCCGTCGGAAGTCCTCGATCACGCGAAGCAGCGCGCGGCGTTTCCGCACCCCGTTTACCGTGCGCAATACCTCGAGAAAGAGATTCGGTCTTTCGGTGCCCGTATTGACGATGCGCGGCCTGCGCAGCCCAAGTTGCGTGCGAATGTCGTCGAGAACGTCGGGTGTGGCGGTAGCCGTCAGCGCCAGTATGGGCAGACGACCCAGCGCCTCGGCGGCTTCACGCAATCCGAGGTACGCCGGGCGAAAGTCGTGGCCCCACTGCGATATGCAATGCGCCTCGTCGACCACGAAAAGCGCCACCCCGCGCTCGCGCAGCCAGGCCCGATATTCTTCTTTTTCGAGTCGCTCGGGCGTGATGAACACGATGCGATTGTCGCCCTGACGAACCGCCTCGATGGCTTCCCGCTCTTCACGCGGCCGATTGCGCGAGTTCAGCGCGGCCACGTCGACCCCCACCTCTTCAAGCTTCTCCTGCTGATCCTGCATGAGCGAAATCAGCGGCGACACCACAACGGTCGCCCCATCGAGATAGAGCGCCGGAAGCTCATAGGTCAGCGACTTACCCGCGCCGGTGGGCAATATGCCCACGACGTCACGACCCGCGAATACCGCATCCATGATTTCCTGCTGACCCGGTCGAAACGCGCACGCCCCGAAGCGCTCGCAGGCCGTGCGCCGCAGCGCCTGCTCGAAACCCTCTGTACGTTCCACCCCGCCTCTCCGGCACCGGGGTACACCCGCGTACCTTCACCATTATGCGGGTCAAGGCCGTAAACGCGCGCATCAGAGCGGCATTCGAGCGTCGCGCGAGTCGACGAACCGCTTGTCAACGACCTCGGATATCGCGACCCAAATATCGGCGACCGTTCGGGTATGACCGTCCCCACGACCGCGGCGGGCCGACGGCGGAATCAGGCCGGGTGGCCGAACCTTTCACGACCCAACGACAGACCGAGCAGGCGCTCGCCGATGTCGTCGATGGGCATTACTTCGCAGGCGGCGCCGAGTATTGCTGCCGCACGGGGCATGCCGTACACCACCGAGGTAGCTTCATCCTGGGCAATGGTAAAGGAACCCCGCTTGCGCATTTCGAGCAACCCACGGGCGCCGTCTTCGCCCATGCCGGTCAGTATGACGCCGAGTACCCCGGCCGCCGAAGGCAACGCGGCAATGGAGTCGAACAGCACGTCGACCGAGGGCCGGTGGCCCCGCTGCGGCGGTCCGTCGGTATGACGCAACACCCGCCCATCGTAGGTAAGGTGCAGGTGATCGGGCGCAAGGTACGCACGTCCCGTCATGGGCAGGGCACCATCGGCCCCGACCTCGACGGGAACCCCCGTGGTTTCGCTCAGCCAGCGCGCCAATCCCTCGGTAAAGCCCGGTGTGATGTGCTGCACAATTACGATGGGCCACGGCGCACCGGGCCCGATGGACGAAAGCAAGCGGGCGAGTGCCGGCGGGCCCCCCGTCGACGCGCCCACGGCAAGCATGCGAAAGTGCTGGGGAACCGGCGGGCGGGGCGCGGTCACCACCGGAATCGCCGGCTTCTCGGGCTTCTCCCCGGCAACGGTGGCCGCGCGCTTGTGCCGAGTCACCACCGGAACGCCCGACCACATGCGAATGTTGCGAACGAAACGCCGTCGACGATCGGGGTCGATGGCCTCGTTCAAGATCGGCTTGCGCATGAGCTCGAGGGCGCCCGCCTCGAGGGCGCGAAATCCGAGACCGGCGTCGCGTCCCGCCAGGTCCGACACGATAACGACCGGCAGCGGACGGGTCGCCATGAGCTCACGGGTAACACTGAGACCGTCCATTTCGGGCATGACGACATCCATCAGCACGATGTCGGGGCGCCGGGCTTCAATGATACGCAGGGCCGAACGGCCGTCGACGGCTTCGCCGACAATCTGAATGGAGGGATCGTCAAGCATGCGGCGCAGCAGCGTACGGCTGGTGGCCGAATCGTCGACGATGACGACTCGCGTTGGTTTCATAGAATATTCCCCCGTGTGCCGGGGTTGCATTCCGAACGTACAGCATGAATATCCGTTACCGGTTCCCCCCGGACCGGGTAACGGATCAGTGGCCGTTCAGCAAGTAATTACGATAGCGGTTTCCGGCCTTTGTCCCTGCTTACAGCAGCCGGGAAACCGCGCGCAATAGATCATCCTGATCGAAGGCACCCTTCACGATATAGGCATTGGCGCCCGCCTGGGCCCCCGCCCGCTTGTGTTCTTCGTTACCGAGACTCGTGACCAGAATGGCCGGCAGCCGCTCGGTTCGCTGATGGCCGCGCACCCGCTTGACGAGTTCGGTACCCATGAGGCGCGGCATTTCGACGTCGGAAATGAGCAGGTCGAACTCATCTTCCATGAGCTTGCTCCAGGCGTCTTCGCCGTCGACCGCCAGCGTGACTTCATAACCGGCGGCCTGCAGAATATTGCGCTCGAGCGTTCGACTCGTGACCGAGTCGTCGGCCACCAGAATACGGCGACGGCTGCGCTGGGTCACCTGTGTACGCTCACCGCTGCCCCGCCGGGCTTCCAGCGCAAGCAGGGCGGCCGGGTTCAGCACAAGCACCACCCTTCCGCCTTCAAGCACCGTGCTGCCGCTGAGAACCGCCAGTCCCTTCAGGTTCCAGCTCAGGGCCTGAATGGTGAATTCGGCTTCGCCCAGCACTTCGTCGACCAGATAGACGCGCCTTCTGTGCCCTTCGGTCAGCACCACGCCGGGCCTCGTCTGCAGCTCGCCGCTTTCCGAGCCGAGGCGCAACGCGTCTTCAAGACGGGTGATCATGATCGGCTGCCCGCCGACCCTGATAACCTCGTTGTTCTCGACAAAGGCAATATCATCGGCCTCGACGCGCATGGTGCGCTCGACGTTCATGACCGGAAAGGCCAGATACTGATCGGCCAGGCGTACGAGAATGCCCCGGGTGGTCAGGCGGGTAAGCGGCACCTGCAGGTGAAACTCGGCGCCCACCCCAGGGTGGTTGCGTACCTGAATCTGCCCGCCCATGGCCGCGACGTTGCTGCGAACGACATCGAGCCCCACACCCCGCCCCGCGAGTTCGGTAACCGACTTCGCGGTCGAGAAACCGGCCTGAAACAGGCAGTCGAGCACGGTCTGTTCGTCGGCCTCGGCGTCGGTATCGGCCAGCAGGCCGGTGGCCATCGCCCGTGCACGCACGGCGCCGACGTTCACGCCGCCGCCGTCGTCAAGCACGTGAATCTCGACCCAGGGCCCGGCCGAGCGGGCGCGCAAGGTAAGGGTTCCCTTTTCGGGCTTACCGGCGGCCAGCCGTTCCGGCCCCGCTTCGATGCCGTGGGCAATCGAGTTGCGCAGCAGGTGCACGATCGGGTCGCGCAGGCCGTCGAGCACGGCGCGATCGAGTTCGGTATCGCCGCCCTCGAACCTGAGCTCGGCCTGCTTGCCTGAAATTTCACAGGCCTCACGCACCACCCGGGTAAAGAAGGTCTTCAGGCTGTCGACACGCACCATGCGTAAGGCGCGAATCGACTCCTGCAGCTGCGACGAAAGCTGACGACCGCGGTGTTCGTCGCGGGCGACCAATGCGGCCAGATTCTGCACGGCCCGCCGGGCATGCTGGAAACGCGTCTCTCCGGCAAGGCCCGAAACCTCGCGTACGAGCAACTGCAGGGTCTCGCGCAGCTGATTCGCCTCGCGAAGAATCTCTTCGCGCTCGTATACGGTAAGGGCGAACTCCGAGGCCAGGCCCATCAGGTTGTCGAGCTTGTCGACGCTGATACGCAAGGTATCCGAAGACGCACTGCCCGCACGTTCAGGCGTGTCGACGACTTGTTCGCGCTCGGCCTCGGCCCTCTCTACGACCGCCGCGCCGGGTCCGACCGCGGGCGGAACAAGCGCCCTGGCCTCGGGCAGATCGCCCAGAAGCGACTCGACCACCTGGTCGTACCCCTCGAGAAAGGTAGCGGCGTCGCTCTCATCCATGGTTTCGCCGAGCGAAAAGGCAACGAAAGCGTTACGCAGCAACCTGGCGCCCTCGCGCACCGCATCGGCCGCCTCTTCCGGCGACAGGCTGCGCGAACGCACTACCGAAAGCACCTCTTCGAGAAGGTGAGCAACCAGCTTGATCGAAGCCGCATTGACCATGCGGGCGGCGCCCTTCACGTTGTGAACGAGGCGAAAGAGCAGTTCGACGTCCCAGGAGGCGGGCTCCTGATCGACGATGCCTTCGACCTGCTCGAGCTGCTCGCTCACTTCGGCCGTGAAGACCGCCAGCAACTCCTGCTCTTCGTTCACACGGTCACCGCTTTGCCCGAGACGATGAGGTTCAACTCTTCACTGACGCTCTTCACCTGCTTGGCCGCCTGCTCGAGCTGCGTGATACCCGCGGCGTTGTCGCGGGTCGCCTGCTCGATGTTGCGCATGGCGGTGGTAATCTGCTCGATGCCGGTCAGCTGCTGATTGGCCGTAGCGGCAATCTGCGTGGCGCCTTCCATATTGTCTTCGATGGCCGAGCCAAGCTGCGAAATCGTACGTCCCAGTTCTTCGATGAGATTGCTGCCCTCGGCAACCCGCTTCGAGCCCTGCTCGGTAACCATGACGGCGGCGTTCGACGACTTCTGAATCTCGGAAAGAATCGAGCGAATCTGCGAGGTTGCTTCCTTCGACTGACCGGCCAGCGCCTTGACTTCGCCGGCCACGACCGAGAAGCCCTTGCCGTGCTCGCCCGCCTTCGCGGCCTCGATGGATGCGTTTACCGCGAGCAGGTTCGACTGCTCGGCAATCGCGTTCACGCTCTGCACGATCTCGCCGATCTGAATGTTCTTTTCGCTGAGTTCGAGAATGTTGCGAGCAATGCTCTCGACTTCGGACCGAATGCGCTCCATGGCTTCAATGCCCTGCGAAACGGCGTCCATGGCCTCGGTCGATGCGCTCGAGTTCTTTTCGGCCGACTCGCGAACCGCGTGCGAACGCTCGGCCGCAATCTGCGAGGTCTGCCTGATTTCGTCGACGGTGGTCGAGGTCTGGCTTACCGACGTCGCCGTCTCGCTGGCGGCGGCACTCTGCTGGCTGGCCGTGGCGACAATCTGCTGTGCAATTTCCTGAGCGAGTTCGCTGGCGCGTGTGAGCGGCACGCTGATGCTGCGGCCGATGAGCTGCGCCAGACCGATGGCCGCGGCCACGGCAATCAGCGTGATGAAGGCAAACAGGTAAAGGGCGCGCTGCGCATCGTCACGCAGGTCCTGCACTTCCTGATCCAGGGCCTCGACCATGCGCTCTTCGACTTCGTACAGGGTATCGATGCGGGCGGTAGACACCCGCCACCAATCGGGGGCGCGAACACCGAACCGACCGCTGGTAAACCGTTCCGTCGCCACGTTGCGCATGCGGCGGTACTCGTCCTGACCGGCCATTTTGGTGCGGTATAATTCGACGAACTCGGGCCGGGCTTCCATGGCGAA
>JAWLBW010000191.1:0-8919 GCA_041687475.1 bacterium | reverse complement strand
CGCCGACCACTTTCATGGCGGTGCGGAAAACAAAGCCCTTGTACTTCTCGATGAAAGTGTGCTGGGCGTTGGTTTCGCCGGCCACGCATCGCGAAAGGAGGTCGGCCTCGGCCGGGTTCCGACCGGCCGCCAGAAGTAGTTCTCTTCGGCTTGCCACTGCCTGCATAAGATATCACGAACAAGGCGCTCAGTACCAGCATGGATTAGACGCAAGGTTACCCGGGTCAGGTCACATATGCCCGGGGCAGAGGCGGCCCTTTTCGGCAGTCGGCAGGCTGCGCCCATCTGGCGGGGCGTGGCGCGATGTCGTATAGTACGAGTCGGGGTTTCTCCTCTCGTCGAAGGCGAGGCGCGAAACCCGGTTTTCCCACGCGAACGGGTGGTGCCTGCATGGATGAGGAAAGGCAGACAGTCGAAAACGTGACCGAATCGGCCCGGCCGGTATATGTCATCAGCGACAGCACGGGGCTCACGGCCGAAAAGGTAACGCTGGCCGCCATGATGCAGTTTTCCGACGTGCGCGTTCCGGTCAAGCGTTTTCCCAACATTCGCACCGAGGCGGCCCTGCGCAAAACCCTCGAGCGCGCAAAGGGCGATCAGGCGCTCGTCATTCACACCATCGGCATGCGCACCCTGCGCGACCTGGCCAACTACGAGGCCGAGCGGTTGGGCATAAGCGTGCTCGACCTGCTGGGCCCCATGTTGGCGAAACTGTCGACCCATCTGGGACGCACGCCCTACAACCTGCCGGGCCTGTTGCACCAGCTTGACGAGGCATACTTTCATCGCGTCGAGGCTGTCGAATTCACCGTGCGTCACGACGACGGCACCGGTCTTGATACCCTGCACGAGGCCGACTTCGTGCTGGCGGGTGTCAGCCGTACTTCGAAAACGCCCCTGAGCATGTACCTGGCCCACATGGGGTTCAAGGTCGCCAATGTGCCTATCGTGCCCGGCATTCCCCCGCCGCCCGAGCTGCTGGCCCTACCTGTGGAAAAAGTCTTCGGGCTGGTCATTCGCCCCGATTCGCTGGTGCGCATTCGCCAGGAACGCATGCGCAAGCTGGGCGTGCAGAAGAAAACCGCCTATGTCGACATGCGGGCCATCAATACCGAGGTCAACGAGGCGCGAACGCTGTTTACGGGGCAGGGCTGGCGCATCATCGACGTCAGCGGCAAGGCCGTCGAGGAAGTGGCCACTGAAATCATGACCATTCTCGGTCTGCACGGTACCCTTTAACCTGCCTCGTGGTCGCCGGTGGGGAGGAGGCCAGGCCGACACCATTCGACTCTCGGCCTGGCCACGGTGTATTCCGGCATCGGGTATGCTGTAAGGAATGACTGCTTACGAAGCCAGATTGCGTGAGGTTGTTCGCGAGGCGGGCTCACTGCTCGTCACTTTCTCGGGTGGCGTCGACAGCGCGCTGCTCGCCCGCATTGCCTTCGACGAATTGGGCGCGAAAGCGGCGGCGTTGACCGCCGTGGGAGCGTCTTTGCCCGAGCGCGAGCTTGACGACTGCCGGCGCGTGGCCGCCGAAATCGGTGTCGACCACATCGTGCTGCATTCGAACGAAATGGGCGATCCGAATTACCGGGCCAACCCGACCAACCGGTGTTTTTTCTGCAAAACCGAGCTGTACACGCTGGCGCGGCGGGTGGCCGACAAACGGGGTATCGCACGGGTGGCCGCCGGTATCAACCGGGGCGATCTGGGCGATTTTCGTCCGGGCATTGAGGCGGCCCGCAAATACGACGTGCTCATGCCCTTCGTCGAGGCCGATATGGGCAAGGACGAAATTCGCGCCCTGGCTGCAAGCCTCGGCTTGAGCGTCGCGAAGAAACCCGCCGCGGCCTGTCTTGCCAGTCGTCTGCCGTACGGGCTTGCCGTTACCGAAGAGCGCCTGCGGCAGGTCGAGCGTTGCGAAAACCTGCTCAAGGATCTGGGGTTTACGCAGTGTCGGGTTCGGCATCACGACAGGCTTGCCCGCATCGAGGTGCCTGCCGACCGCATCGGCGAGCTGTTGCCGCTCAGCGAAAGAATTTCTGCGTTCTTCAAGGAGGCCGGCTTTACCTGGGTAACCGTCGACCTGGCGGGCTTTCGTTCGGGAAGCTTGAATGAAGGGCTTCACAGGCCGGTGCCCGTGCTCACCGGCAAGGGAGCCGCCGAAGAGCAATGAGTATGGCTGCCGACCGCCCATTTCCCCAGGCGCTCTGTTACGACTGCGCGCACCTTCGTCTGGTGCAGAGCAAACGGGGCGGCGCCTTTCTCCAATGCCGTGCCGCGACGCCGCCGATCTACCGGCCGCAACCGGTTCTCAGCTGCCTTTTCTTCAGGGGAAATTCCGAGCGTTCCTGAACCGTCGTTCGTTCTCGCTAAACCTTGACGCTGCACCGGACCAGAGAGAAGGCTGTCACGAAATTTCCCCCTGGGTTTCCGGCTGCGTGGGAGGGTGCAGACTGATTTACGGTCAGACCGATTCAGGCCGCTTTCTTCAAATGCGTATCGCTTTGCGTTTTGTCTTCGGGCGCCTCGCCGGTGTCTTTGTCGATGGGGGGGTAGCTGAAGGTTTCGCGAAAACCGGCTACGAACGCGTCGTTTTCCCAGAGCAGTTCGCCGTTGAGGGTAAGCCAGGCGTGCCCTGTTACACCGTCGGCATTCGGTTTGACGCCCATGTGAAAGCGGGGGTTGAAGCCCAGCTTGCGCAGGTGTATGTAGCGTAGCAGCGACAGCTTCAGGCAGTTGCCCATGCGCAGGTGGGGCAGCCTGTATACCACCATGTTCGAAATTTCGCGCACCCGTTCGGCCTGGCTCCAACTGCGTGCATACCGTCGTGGTGCCGGCGTCAGCCTGCGCAGCCACTCGGGCAGCGAACGGTCGTCGAACCGGGTGCCCACGTAAAGCAGGGCGCCGGCCATTTCGGTCCAGGTTCTGAGGTCGTGTAGTGTCGGCATAACTCTACTATGCACAAGGATTCGCCGGGGGTCAATTGTGCAAGATATTGACAAGTCGGGCATAGGTGCCAGAATGGAAGAAAGGAAAGCACTTGGGGAGGAAGGCATGGGCTACCGTATTCATCCGTCCGTACTGTTTACCGATCTCGAAGATGGCACCAGCGTGCTGTTGCACCTGGATTCGAAGTTCTACTACACGCTGAATGAGTCCGGAACCGCCATCTGGCGGGCGCTGATGGAGCAAGAGGGAGCCACCGCAGGCGAGTTGGCCCATGCACTGGCTCCGGCATCCTTTGAAGTCGACCCGTCGGAACTCGAAAACGATATCGTCGAAATGTTCCAGGGAATGGTGGCAGAACAGATTCTGGTAGAGGAGCAGGCATGAACCGAAACTATATTCGCCCGACGTGTGAGCGTTATCGTCCGGTGCGCGACGTCACGCTCCTGACGAGGTGCTGCCCGTTCGAGCAGCCCATTGAGCCCAAGCGCGGCCACGCCGTTTTCTCCGGCTGACAGCGCAACCGTCAGAGTGGGAAGGGAATCCGAGCCTCCGGTCACGTGCCGGGGGCTCTTTTTTGCGCCGAAACCCTGCCGCGTGCGCGCTCGGAACGTTGCCGGGTGGCTCGCAGCCCCGACTGGCGGTCTGTCGCCCGGCGACTGCCGGTCGTGACTTTGCCGTGTCACACGTTTTGCGCCGGTACCCCGGCTGTGCTACGTTATACGGGGCTCTTCTATCGGGCATTCGCCCGAAGGCCGAACTGTGCCCGGCACGCCTTCCATGAGCGACGATTTATTTGACATCAGCGAACTTATCGACGACTTCGTAGAAGACGCACGAGATCATCTTGCGCGACTCGACGAGGTATTGCTGCGTCTCGAGGGCACGGTCGATGCGGGTGCGCCCGAGCGAAGCCTGCTTGATCCGGTGTTCGGCCCCCTGCATACGCTGAAGGGCAACGCGGGCATGATGGGCTTTGCCCACATTCAACAGGCCGTGCACGAGCTCGAGACCTTGCTCAAGCGCCTGACCGGCGGCGAAGCGCAGGTTACCCGGCAAGGGGTCGATGCCCTGTTCCAGATCGGGCGCCTGTTGCGAGCGGCGGTCGAGCAACTGGCGGTCGAGCGCAGCGAGGTCGAAACCTTCGCGCAGCTCGATGAACTGCTGCACCTTGCGGCCGGGGGCGAACTCGAGACCGGTCTGCCGAGTTTCATCGAAGAAAGAGCGCCGAAACATGTCGCCACCGCGACGGGCATGGATGATCTCGGGGTCGCGGGCGAATCGCAGACCATCAAAATCGACTTCAAGCGTCTCGACAAGCTGCTGAACCTGGTGGGCGAGCTGGTCATGTACCGCACGGCGCTGTCGCAGCTGCAGACCGATCTGGTGGCGCGTTTTGCCGACACGGCCGCGGCGCGGGAACTGGGCGACGTCTCGCAGCTCATGGGCAAGACGATTACCGAGCTGCAGGAAGCCATCATGGAGGCGCGCCTGCTGCCCATGCGCCATGTCCTGCATCCTTTTCCCCGCCTGGTGCGAGACATCGCCCGACAGAGCGGCAAGCAGGTCAGCCTGCATTTGCGGGGCGTCGAGACGGAACTCGACAAGACGGTCATCGACAAGATCGGCGAGCCGTTGCTGCATCTGGTGCGTAATGCCGTGGGACACGGCATCGAGCCGCCGGAACAGCGTCTGCGCGAGGGGAAGCCCGAGACCGGCAATCTCACGATTTCTGCCTCGCAGGAATCGAACAACATCGTCATTACCGTCGAAGACGATGGTCGCGGCCTCGATGCCAAGACCATACTTGCCAAGGCACGGGCGAACGGACTTGTCGAAGCCGATCGCAAGCTGACCGATCACGAGATTTACGAGCTCATCTTCGCCAAGGGCTTCAGTACCGCCAGCGAAGTGACCGAAATCAGCGGGCGCGGCGTGGGTATGGATGTCGTGCGCGAAGTCATAAGCTCGCTGGGCGGTCTCATCGAGATCGACACCATCGCGGGCATGGGCACGAAGTTCACCATCAAGCTGCCGTTGACGCTGGCCATCATTTCGGCGCTGCTCGTGCAGGTCGAAGACGAGGTGTACGCCGTTCCCATTACCCATGTGCTCGAGAGCATCAGGCTCGACCGGGCGCTGGTGCACGAAGTGAACCACCGTCGCGTGATTCGCCTGCGCGACAGGGTCATGCCCCTTCTCGACCTGCGGGCGATGTTCGGCCTTCCGGCCGACGACACGGTGAACCCGTACGTGGTGGTGCTCGGACGGGGCGAGCGGCGTGTGGGGCTGGTGGTCGACCGGTTGCTCGGTCAGCTTGAAATCGTCATCAAGGGCCTTGACGACGTCGTCGGCGCGACCCGGCATATTGCCGGGGCCAGCGTACTGGGCGACGGTCGGGTGGTTCTCATTGTCGACGTCGCTCAGCTGCTGGGCGGCGCCGAAGTCGTCGGAGTATAGTCGATGTACGAATCGTTCTATCAGCTTCGCGAGAAAGCGTTTTCCAAGACGCCCGATCCCCGTTTTCTGTTTCTTTCCGAAGACCACGAAGAGGCGCTCGATCGCCTTGAATACGCCGTCGAGGAAAAGGAAATTGCCGTCCTGACCGGCGAGGTGGGCACGGGCAAGACCATGCTTTCGCGCGCCCTCATGGATCGACTCGACGACGAACGCTACGTACTCGCCAACATACTCAACCCGAATCTGCGGGCCACCGCCTTTCTGCGTGCGCTTGCCCTCGAGCTGGGTATCGACGAGCCTGGGCGTTCGAAGCGCGATGTGGTCGATCGGCTGCAGGAGGCGTTTCTGCGCTTTCATGACGAAGCGAAAACGCCGGTCGTGCTCGTCGACGAGTCGCAGCTCATTCCCGGCAAGGACGTATTCGACGAAATCCGTCTGCTGACCAATTTTCAGCTCGACGACGAAAACCTGGTCGCCATCGTGCTCATCGGGCAGCCCGAACTCGAGAAGCGCCTGCGCAAGGCGCCCTATCGGCCCCTGACCCAGCGAATCGGTGCCGAATTTCACCTGGGCGCGCTGACGGCCGAAGATACCGCCCGGTACATCGAGCACCGGTTGCGTACGGCGGGCGCCGAGCGGCCGATTTTCGTCAACGGCGCCTCCGAGGCGGTTCATGCGCGTACGGGCGGCGTTCCCCGCCGTATCAACAACCTTGCGACCCAGTGCCTTCTCGAGGGCCTGGCCGATGAACAGCCGACGCTTGACGGCGCGCTGGTCAACCGTGTCGCAGACAGCATGCGGTTTCTGTAATGGGACGCCTGAGCGACGCAAGAAAAAAAGCCCGCAAGAAGCAGACGGGCGGCAAGCAGGGCGGCGAGTCCGAGAACGCGACGTCGAAGGAACAGCCGTCGACCCTGGTCGAGGCTCACGAACCGAAGACGGCGGCGTCGGATTCACCCGCTGCACCGGCGCAAGGCGCCACGGAGCCCGTATCGCAAGAGCAGGCGGTTGTCCGAACCGAGGCACCCGTTTCCGAGGTGCCCGTTTCCGAAGACGACCTCGCCGTTGCCGATTACCCTGCACCCGAATCGGAAACGACCGCTGCCGACGAAGTCGAGCCGGCCGAGCAGCTGGCCGAGCAGCCGCCCGAGCCGACGGCGCCGGAATCGGAAGCCGATCTACCGGTACAGGAACAGGCAGCGCGAAAGCGCACGGAGACGAAATCTTCGACGGTGCAGCTGCCCGCCTCGGGGCTGGCCGACGACATTCTGCTCGAGCTGGCACGCCAGGAGGCTGTGGCGACCACTGCCGAGCAGACCGACACCGAGCCGGCCGGCGACGAAGCTGGAGACGATTTCGAGCCCTTCGACGATGACGCCTGGGATGCCTATCTGAAGGAGAGTCAGGGTACGCCGTCGTCGTTCGATCTGCGGGCGCTGCCGTCGTCGGGGCTCGCCGACGATATTCTTCGCCTTGCCGAAGGCCCCGACGAAAACGAGACCGACGGCGACGAACTGCACGGTGGTTTTGAAGACTTCTTCGAGGAAGACGAGGCCAACGAGCAGTTGCACCTCGTGCATTTTGCCATCGGGCCTGAAATATACGCCGTCGACATCGGCAAGGTGCAGGAAATCATTCGCGTGCCCGCGGTTACACGCGTGCCCAATGCCGCGGCTCACGTCAGGGGCGTGTTCAACCTGCGCGGCCGCATCGTCGCCGTTTATGATTTGCGCCGCCTTCTCAAGCTGCCGGCGCATGACGTGGCCAAGGAAAGCCGCGTCATGGTTCTCGATTTACAGGGAAAAATTCTCGGCGTGCTCATCGACAGAGTCATTGAAGTCGCGCGGGTCGACATACCCGATATTGAACCGCCGCCGGAAGAGGTATCTTCCATCGACGCCAATCTGGTTACCGGCGTCGCGCGTTACCGCGATCAGATGGTCTTTCTTCTCGATGTAGACCGGGTGCTCGGCTTTCGCTGAGTTCTGCCGGGAGAAATTTGATATGAGTTCGCTCGCAACGAGGTTGCCGTGAAAATCCGAAATAGAATCATCGCGCACGTAGTTGTTTCCGTGGTCGCCGTGGGAGTCGTGGTTACGACCGCCAGCGCCTTGCTGTCGCGAAACCAGCTCGTTAGCGAAGCCGAGAGCAAGGGCGAAGCGCTTTCACGGGCGCTTGCCTATAATGCGCGTTATGGGCTGGCCATTGAAGATTCGGTCATTCTGACCGACCTGATTCGCGGCGTTCTGGTCAGCGACAACATCAACTTCGCCATGTTTACCGACGCCGACGGTCGGGTCATCGCGAAGCAGATGAACCTGAACAGCGAGCAGCAGGAGCTTGCCGAAGACCAGGTCATCGGCGATCTGGCCGGCACGACCGACGTTTCCCGCCTGAGTGTCGACGGTATTCTTGTTACTCGGGTACCGGTTGTCGGCCAGGTATCGGATCCGCTTTTCGAGGTCGAAGGCGACCAGAAGGCGCGTCCGATCGGCTACGCCCTCATCGGCCTCGACCTCGAAACCGTCGACGCCCGCATCAGCGCCATCATCAGGCGGTCGGCGATGGCGCTGATCTTCAGCCTGGTGCTCTTCGGCGTCCTTGCCGGCTGGCTGGCCCGACGAAGCCTGGCCCCACTTGACGAGATTCAGGACGCGGCCGCCCGCATTGCGCAAGGCGACTTCCGCACCCGCGTCGAAGCCACGGGCAGCGACGAGTTGGGCGAGGTAGGCCGGCAGTTCAACATCATGGCGCAGAGCCTTTCCGACATGGTCGCCGCCGTGCATGTAACCAGCGACAAGGTTGCCGGCGAGGCCGAGCGCATCATGCTTTCGGCGCGCGAAGTGCTGCAGGGGTCGAAGGTTCAGGCGCAGGCCAGCGAAGAAACCAGCAGCTCGATGGAAGAGATTGCGGTGCAGATCATTACCGTGGCCGGCAACACCGAGCGCCTCAGCAACAACGTCGCCGATACCTCGACCTCAATCGAGGAAATGGGCGCCAGCATCGAACAGATCTCGCGTAATGCCGACCTGCTTGCCCAGAGCGTCGAAATCGCCAGCTCGACTGTCGAAGAAATGCTGGGCAGCATCAACGAAGTGGCATCGAACGTCGAACGGGCCGAATCGATGAGCGGCAAGGCCGCCGACGAAGCTGCGACCAGCGGTAACTCGGTACTTCGTACCGTCGAACGCATGCGCAAGATCGGCGAGACCATGGAAGGTACCTCCGATGTCATTCAGGCGCTCGGAAAGCGCGGCGGCGAAATCGAAAAGATCATCGGTGTCATCGAAGACATCGCCGACCAGACCAACCTGCTTGCCCTGAATGCGGCCATTGAAGCCGCCCGCGCCGGCGATGCCGGTCGTGGCTTCGCCGTGGTCGCCGACGAAGTGCGCAAGCTGGCCGAACGCTCGGTAGCGGCGACCAAGGAAATCGGTCGCGTCATCAGCGAAGTGGTAAACGAAACCGACCGAGCGGTTATTGCGGTGCGCGAAGGCGTGACCGAAACCC
>JAWLBW010000190.1:0-8930 GCA_041687475.1 bacterium | reverse complement strand
GCGTCGGGCGGCCCGTTCGAAGTAAACGATGATACCGACGACGCCCAGGGCCAGAATAAACAGACCGACCACCGTGAACACGGCAAGCTCGCCCGTACGAACGAGCGAGAAGGTATTACCGATGGCGGCCGGGAAGCGCGCCACGATACCGGCCGTGATGATCAGACTGACGCCGTTGCCGATACCACGTTCGGTAATGCGCTCGCCGAGCCACATGAGGAAGATCGTGCCCGCCGTGAGCGTCAGCGCCGTCAAGATCCGGAAGGCCCAGCCGGGCTCGGTCACGATGGGCTGACCGGCAAGACCGGTCTGCGCTTCGAGGGTGCTGGCGATGGCAAAACCCTGCACGAAGGCAAGGCCGACCGTCAGGTACCGCGTCCACTGATTGATCTTCGCACGGCCGCTCTCGCCCTGTTTATTCAGGCGGTCGAGGGTCGGAAAGACCATGGTCATCAGCTGAAGAATAATCGACGCCGTGATGTACGGCATGACGTTGAGCGTCAGAATCGAAAACTGCTCCAGCGCACCACCTGAAAACAGGTTGAAGAACCCGATCAGGTTACCCGATTGCTGCTGAATAAGCCCCTGCAACGCCGAGGCATCGACGCCCGGCGTAGGCACGAAAACGCCAACGCGGTACACCGCCAGCAAAGCCAGCGTGTACAGCAGGCGCCGCTGCAACTCAGGCAGCTTGTTCAGCGATGCCGTGTTGCCAGTCACTCAACGACCTCGACTTTGCCGCCGGCTGCCTCGATTTTCTGACGGGCGGCCGCGCTGATTTTGCGAACCTGAACGGTCAGCGCCTTATCGATTGAACCATTGCCGAGCACCTTGACGCCTTCGCCGATTTTCTTGAGAAGACCGGTCTCGAGCAGGCTGTCTTCGTTGACGACGGCGTTGGCCTTGAAGACGCGGCTGAGGTCGCCGACGTTCACAATGGCAAATTCCTTGCGGAAAATGTTCGTGAAGCCGAACTTGGGCAGACGGCGCTGCAGCGGCATCTGACCACCCTCGAAACCTTCCTTCTTACCGCCGCCGGAGCGGGCCTTCTGGCCCTTCTGACCGCGGCCCGACGTCTTGCCGAGTCCGCTGCCCATGCCACGTCCCACGCGCTTGGGGCTGTGCTTTGCGCCCGGTTGGGGGGCCAGTTCATGCAGTTTCATCGCAAATCCTCATGGGAGAGCGCCAATGCGCTCGAAATCAGAAAACGTGAACCAGGCGGTCTAACGCCCGGAGGCCAATCAGGCCTCAGTAACTTCGACCATGTGCGACACGACATTGATCATGCCGCGAATGGCCTTGGTATCTTCGAGTTCGCGGCTGTTGCCGATCTTCTTCAGGCCGAGGCCGTGCAGATTGGCACGCTGCTTCGGCGTGGTCGACGCCAGACTGCGACGCAGGGTAACGCGAATCTTCTTGCTGTCGTTAGCCATTACTGCGCTCCTTCAACGGCGGCCGTATCGAGACCGCGCTTGCGGGCGATTTCTTCGGGGCTGCGCAGCGCCATGAGCCCACGCATGGTGGCCTTCACAACGTTGTGCGGGTTGCTCGAGCCAAGGCTCTTGGTCAGAATGTCGCTCACGCCGGCGAGTTCGACGACGGCGCGCACGGCGCCACCGGCGATAACACCGGTACCCTTGCTGGCGGGCTTGAGCAGCACATTGCCCGAACCGAAGCGACCCAGCACTTCGTGCGGAATCGTTCCGTCGCGCAGGGGAATGCGAACCAGCGCCTTCTTGGCCTGTTCAATGCCCTTGCGAATCGATTCGGGTACTTCGTTGGCCTTACCAAGGCCAACGCCGACGCGACCATTGCCGTCGCCGACGACCACGAGCGCGGCGAAGCTGAAGCGCCGACCGCCCTTCACCACTTTGGCGACGCGGGCGATGTTTACGACCTTTTCTTTGAATTCCGAGTCGCGATCGACGTTGCGGTTATCGTATGCCAAGGTAGACTCCCTTAGAACTTGAGACCGGCTTCGCGGGCCGCGTCTGCCAGGGCCTTGACCTGGCCGTGATAGCGGTAACGCGAGCGATCGAAGACGATGGTATTGATGCCAGCGGCGAGCGCACGCTCAGCCACGAGTTTGCCGACTTTGGCGGCCTTTTCAGCGCCCTTTCCGTCAAGCTTGTCGGCGCGGCTCGAAGCCGACAGCAGCGTTACGCCCTTGGAGTCGTCAATGACCTGAACGTAAATGTGGCTGAGGCTGCGGAACACCGAAAGGCGCGGACGCTCGGTCGAGCCCTTGATTTTGCGGCGTACCCGGGCTTTCCGGGCGTGGGCCGCTTTCTGTTTGCGAATATTGCGATCCATCTGCAACTCCTTCTCGGGGGCGATTTCGGCTGGCGAACTTCGGTCCCCTCTGAATTCGAATCTGGTATGTCGGCACAACCGGCCACCGCGGCGACCGGTGAATCACATCAACGACCGGCGGCTTTACCGGCCTTGCGCTGAATGGTCTCTTCGGCGTACTTGATGCCTTTGCCCTTGTAGGGTTCGGGCGGACGCACCGCGCGAATCTTCGCAGCCGTTTCGCCCACCACCTGCTTGTCGGCGCCGGTGATGATGATGCGGGTCTGTTTTTCGACCTCGGCCTTGATGCCGGCGGGCAACTTGAACTCGACCGGATGGCTGAAGCCCATGTTCAGGTTCAGCACGTCGCCCTGCACAGCGGCACGGTAACCGACGCCGTTGATTTCGAGCTCGCGCTTGAAACCCTCGGACACGCCCACGACGGTATTGTTGACAAGGGTGCGCATAAGGCCGTGAAAGGCACGATGCCGGCGCGTGTCGCCGTTGGGAGTCACGCTGACGGTGTCGCCGTCGATTTTGACATCGATTTCGACAGGAATCGTCAGAGCAAGCTTGCCCTTCGGACCTTCGGCGCGGAATTCGCGGCCCTGCATGCTGACCTTGGCGCCGCCAGGTACCTTGACCGGTAGCTTTCCAATTCGCGACATATCGCTCACCAAACCTTCAGAATGACTTCACCGCCGACTTTCTGCGAGCGTGCTTCCTTGTCGGTCATGAGGCCTTTCGAGGTCGAGAGAACACTCACGCCGAGGCCTGAAAGAACGCTGGGCACTTCGTCGGTGGGAACGTGAACACGGCGACCGGGCGACGAGACCCGCTCGATACCCGCAATGGAAGATTCCCGCGTCGCAGGATCATAGCGCAGGAAGACCGTAATGTTGGCCTTCACGCCTTCCTTGGTGACGTTGAAATCTTCGATGTAACCTTCCTTCTTGAGCACTTCGAGAATGCCGACTTTCAGATTCGAATGCGGCACGTTCACGCTCGCATGGCGAACGCGGGCCGCGTTACGAATACGCGTCAGCATATCGGAAATAGGATCGGTCATCATAATCGGTTTTTCCTCTTAAGGCAAATGCGTGTACGGCGTCTTACCAGCTCGACTTCACCACGCCGGGAATTTTGCCGTCGAGCGCCAACTGGCGCAGGCAAAGCCGGCAGAGAGCGAACTTCCGGTAGTAGGCGCGCGGCCGACCGCACCGCTGGCACCGGTTATGCTGCCGAACCTGAAACTTCGGCTTCTTGCTCTGCTTGACGATTTTCGAAGTCTTGGCCATCTTATCAACCCTCTTCCTTGGTTCCGTAGTCACGGAACGGCATACCCAGTTGCGCGAGCAACGCGCGGGCTTCTTCGTCGGTACGGGCGGTCGTTACGAAGGTGATGTTCATACCCTTGATCTTTTCGATCTTGTCGTAATCGATCTCGGGAAAGATAATCTGTTCCTTCACGCCCAGGGTGTAATTGCCCTTTCCGTCGAACGCCTTCGGGCTCACACCGCGGAAGTCCTTCACGCGGGCCAGGGCAACGTTGAAGAGGCGCTCCATGAATTCATACATGCGCTGGCGACGCAGGGTAACCATGACCCCGATGGGCATGCCTTCGCGCAGCTTGAAGGAAGCCACGCTCTTGCGGGCGCGGGTCACGACCGGACGCTGACCGGTAATGAGACCGAGCTGATCGACCGCCGATTCGATAAGCTTCACATTCTGCACGGCCTCGCCGAGGCCCATGTTCACGATGACTTTCTCGACGCGGGGCACCTGGTTCGGGTTCGCATAGGCGAACTCCTTCTGCAGGGCCGGAATGACCGCCGAGTCGTATTGCTTTTTCAGAGTGACGTCGGCCATAGCTTAGTCTTTCGCCTCCAGGTGTTCACCGCACTTCTTGCACACCCGGACCGTGGTGCCGTCGTCCAGGTTCTTGTGGCCGATACGGCTCGGGCCCTCGCACTTGGCGCAGTAGAGGTTCACGTTCGAGACGTGGATCGGGGCTTCCTTCGTCACGATGCCGCCGGTCGGGTTGGTCTGGGTCGGGCGCTGGTGGCGCTTGACCAGGTTCACCTTTTCGACCAGAACCCGGTCCTTGTCGCGCAGCACGCGCAGAACCTTGCCGCGCTGGCCTTTCGACTTACCCGAAATGACGACAACTTCGTCGTTCTTGCGGATGTACATAGTGTTTCTCTGTCCTCAAGCTCTCGGTTGCCTTACAGCACTTCGGGAGCCAACGAAACAATTTTCATGAAGTTTCTGGCCCGCAATTCGCGTGCCACGGGGCCGAAGATACGGGTACCGATCGGCTCGCCGTCCTTGTTAACCAGAACGGCCGAGTTCACATCGAAGCGGATGTAGGAACCGTCGGCGCGGCCGACTTCCTTGGCCGTGCGCACGATTACCGCGCGCATGATGTCACCCTTCTTCACCTTCGACTGCGGAATGGCCTCGCGAACCGAAACGACGATGACGTCGCCAAGGCTGGCATACTTTTTACGCGTACCACCGAGGACCTTGATGCACCGCAGCTTACGGGCGCCCGAGTTATCGGCTACGTCGAGAATGGTTTCCTGCTGAATCATGACTCAACTCCACAAGCGGCGTCGGCCGGCGTTTCCCCTCAAGGGAAATCAGACGGCGCGCTCGACAATCTTTCGGACTGCCCAGCGCTTGTTGCGGCTGAGCGGACGGCTTTCGATGAGCAGGACGGTATCACCCACCCGGGCGTCGTTGGCCTCATCGTGCGCCTTATAGGTCTTCGTGCTGCGGACGAACTTCTTGTATACAGGGTGACGGAAGCGACGCTCGACACGGACGACTACGGTCTTGTCCATCTTGTCGCTGACGACGACGCCCTGAAGTTCCTTCTTGCGCTTCTGCTTTTCCATATTCACTTCGCCTCGGCCTTGGTGCGTTCGGCAATAATGGTCTTCAAGCGGGCGAGGTCGCGACGGTCGTAGCGCACCTTGCTCGAGTTTTCGAGTTCGCCGCTGAAGAGCTTCATACGCGAGTGGAAGATTTCCTCACGCAGTTCCTTCTCACGCGCCTGGAGGTCTTCCAGGCTGAGTTCGCGCAGTTCCTGGGCTTTCATATGGCAGCCTCCTCACGCACGATGAACTTCGTTCTCAGGGGCAGCTTCATGGCCGCGAGGCGGAGGGCTTCACGGGCCACTTCGGGCTCGACACCTTCCATCTCGTAAATGATACGGCCGGCCTTGATGGGGGCCACCCAGTACTCGACACCACCCTTACCTTTACCCATGCGGGTTTCGGCAGGCTTTTTGGTAATCGGCTTGTCGGGGAAGATCCGGATGAAGATCTTCGCACCGCGCTTGACGTGACGGTTGATGGCAATACGACCGGCTTCGATCTGCCGCGACGTAATGAAACCGAATTCCGTCGCCTTGAGCGCGTATTCGCCGAAAGCAATGCTGGCACCGGACTGCGCCTTACCGCGAAGTCGGCCCTTCTGCATTTTCCGGTATTTGGTTCTCTTCGGCATCAACATGGTTAACGCTCCTTGGCACGTTCGGCGGGATTCTCCTTACCGAAGACTTCGCCGCTGTAAACCCAGACTTTCACGCCGATGACGCCGTAGGTGGTACGGGCTTCGGCAAAACCGTAGTCGATGTCGGCACGCAGCGTGTGCAGGGGCACACGGCCTTCGCGGTACCACTCGGTACGGGCGATTTCGGCACCTGCCAGACGTCCGGCGCACATGATCTTGATGCCCTCGACGCCCATCTTCAGAGCGCTCTGGACCGACTTCTTCATGGCGCGGCGGAAAGCGATACGCTTTTCGAGCTGCAGGGCCACGTTTTCAGCCACAAGCTGCGCGTTGGCTTCGGGCTTGCGCACTTCCTTGATGTTCAGGCGCACGGCGCGACCGGTCATCTTTTCGAGCTCGGACTTGAGCGCGTCGACGTCGGAGCCCTTCTTGCCGATGACCAGGCCCGGGCGGGCCGTGAAGATCGTCAGACGGATTTCCTTGTCGGCCAGCCGCTCGATGTCGATATTCGAAACACCGGTGTGAAAAAGACGCTTCTTGACGAAGGCGCGCACCTTGAGGTCTTCGTGCAGGAAGCGCGCGAAATCCTTATCGGCATACCAACGCGAATCCCACGTCTTGGTCACGCCAAGCCTGAAGCCTTTGGGATGGGTTTTCTGTCCCATTCATTCCTCCGACTTATTTCTCTGCCAGTTCAACGTTGATATGACTCGTACGCTTCTTGAACGGATGCGCACGGCCTTGTGGAGCCGGACGGAAACGCTTGAGCGCCGGGCCGCCGTCTACCGTGATGTGGCTGACATAGAGGTTATCGATGTCAATGCCACCCTGCTGGTTCGCATTTGCGACCGCGCTCTCGATGAGAGCCTTGACGACCGGCGCCGCGCGCTTCTGGGTGAAGGCGAGCGTAGTGATCGCATCTTCGACCTTCTTGCCGCGAACCAGGTCGACGACCAGGCGCACCTTACGCGGTGCGATGCGAATGAAACGGGCTTTCGCTTTCATACGAACTCCTTACCTTCTGCCCTTCGCCTTCTTATCGGCGCCGTGACCATAGTAGGTACGAGTGGGGGCAAATTCGCCGAGCTTGTGGCCGACCAGGTTCTCCGTCACGTAAACGGGAATGAACTTGTTGCCGTTGTGTACGGCGAAGGTCAGGCCGATCATGTCGGGGCTGATGACCGAGCGCCGGCTCCAGGTCTTGATGACCCGGCGATCCTTGGTGGCAATCGCCTTGTCGACCTTGCGAACAAGGCTGTCCTGAATATACGGACCTTTACTAATCGAACGCGCCATGGCCTACCTTACTTCTTGCTGCGACGTTTGACGATGAACGTATCGGTACGCGCGTTGCTGCGCGTCTTCTTGCCCTTGACCAGACCCCACGGCGACGTCGGGTGACGGCCACCGCTGGTCTTGCCTTCACCACCGCCGTGGGGGTGATCGACCGGGTTCATCGAAACGCCTCGGTTATGGGGGCGGCGACCGAGCCAACGGGTGCGGCCCGCCTTGCCCATCGAGATGTTCATGTGATCGAGATTACCGACCTGGCCGATGGTGGCCATGCACTCGCTGCGAACGCGACGGGTTTCACCCGAGGGCATTTTCAGCGTGCAGTATTCGGTTTCCTTGCCGAGCAGCTGAATCTGGGCGCCGGCGGCACGGCCGAGCTGCCCGCCGCCGTTGGCCTTGAGCTCGACATTGTGAACCAACGTACCGGCCGGGATCTTCGACAGCGGCAGTGCATTGCCCGGTCGAATATCGGCTTCGACGCGCGACGCGAGAACGGCGTCGCCCACCTTCAGGCCGACGGGGGCCAGAATGTAACGCTTTTCGCCGTCTGCGTACGTGAGCAGGGCAATACGCGCGGTGCGGTTCGGATCGTATTCGATGGCCGAGACCTTCGCCGGAATGTCGTACTTGTCACGACGGAAGTCGATGATACGATACCGGCGCTTGTGACCGCCGCCGCGGAATCGGCTCGTAATGCGACCGAGATTGTTGTGGCCCTGCTTGCGGTGGTTCTTCGCGAGCAGGCTCTTCTCCGGGCGATCTTTCGTAATCTCTTCGAACGTCGAGGATTCGAAGTAACGGCGCGCCGGCGAAGTCGGATTGTAACGTTTGATACCCATAAGCCTGGTCTCCCTTCGGAGATGCGCTCTCTTCCGCCTCAGGCGGTGAAGAGATCGATTTTATCGCCTTCCTTCAGGGTCACGTAAGCCTTCTTCCAGTTCTTACGTTTCCCGAGCATCGAGCCGAATCGCTTGGTCTTGCCGCGCACGACCATGGTGCGCACGTCGGTCACATTGACCTTCCAGGCATCTTCGACTGCCTTCTTGATCTGCAGCTTGTTCGCCCGCGTGTCGACTTCAAAGGCCACGGTGTTGGTCAGGGCCTGGTCGGTCACGACCTTTTCGGTCACGAGCGGTCGCTTGATGACTTCATAAATGTTCATGCGCCGAACCCCTTGTGAATGCGATCGACGGCATCGCGAGTAAGAATCAGCGTGTCGTAGTGCAGCACGTCATAGACGTTCAGGCCTTCGGAACGCAGAACCTTGGCATCGGGCAGGTTGCGTACGGCGCGTTCGACTGCGTCGACCTTCTCACCGGTAACGATGAGCGCGTCGGGAGCCTCGAGCACCTTGAGAATGCTCGCCGCTTCCTTGGTCTTCGCCGCTGCGAGGGCGAAATCATCGACGATGACAAGCCGACCGTCCTTGACCTTCGAGCTCAGGGCCGAAGCGAGGGCCGCGCGGCGAACACGCCGGGGCAGCTTCGGTTCATAGTCGTACGGAGCGGGGCCGAAGACGACACCACCGTGACGCCACTGCGGAGAGCGAATCGAACCCTGACGGGCTCGACCGGTTCCCTTCTGACGCCAGGGCTTCTTGCCGCCGCCGGCGACTTCGGAGCGACCCTTGGTCTTGCGGGTACCCTGCCGCCGCTTTTCAAGCTGCCACACCACCGCGGTGTGCAGCAGGTGGCGCCGGACCGGAGCCGCGAAGACTTCGTCGCGCAGCTCTACGGTGCCCACCTTTTCTTTCTTTATATTAAAAACGTCTACAACGGGCATTTCGGTCTCCGTTACTTCTTCCGGATGATCAACGTAGTGTTACG
>JAWLBW010000189.1:0-8988 GCA_041687475.1 bacterium | reverse complement strand
GACGCGCGCATGATTGCCGACGCCCTGGCCGAACTGGCCGACAATCGGCAACGGCTGACCGAGATGTCGCAGGCCGCTCGTGCGCTCGTTCCGCAAGGTGGCGGCGCCCGGACCGTTGCCGAGTACCTGGTGACGCATGCAGGCTGAGCTTCCCCAAGCCGTTTTGCGGCCCATGGAATCGGCCGACCTGCGCAGGGTGCTGGCGTGGCGCAATCAGCCCCGCATCAGGGCCGGCATGTACACCGACCACGAAATCGGGTGGGATGAGCACGTGGCATGGTTCGAGCGTGTTTCGACAGAGCCGGTGCCGCGTTTTCTGATTTACGAGCAGGCCGGCCGCCCGGTCGGCACCGTCAACTTTTCGGCCGTCGACACCGTCAATGCCCGTGCCGTCTGGGGTTTCTATCTGGGCGAAACCGACGTGCCGAAAGGCACGGGCACGGATATGGGACGCCGGGGACTGAGTTGGGGATTCGACCGGCTCGGCCTGCAGAAAATCATCGGCGAGGTGTTCGCCTTCAACGAGGCCAGTCTGCGCTTTCACGAGCGTCTTGGTTTCGAGCGCGAGGGACTGCTGCGACGCCACGTGCTGAAAGGCGGCAGGTTTCAGGATATCGTTCTCTTTGCCCGGTTCAGCGAAACCTGGGAGGGAGAACCGTCAACACAGGAGCAGGCGCGATGAGCCGCACCCGAATCGAAAGTTTTGAAGTTGCCGGTCGCCGTATCGGCCCCGACGCCGCCCCCTTTGTCATTGCCGAAATGTCGGGCAATCACAACCAGTCGCTCGACCGGGCGCTGGAAATCGTCGACGCCGCCGCCCGAACCGGCGCCCACGCCCTGAAGATACAGACCTATACCGCCGACACGATGACCCTCGACGTCAACGCCGGCGAGTTCGCCATTACCGACCCCAACAGTCTGTGGAAGGGCACGACCCTGCACAAGCTGTACCAGGAAGCGTACACCCCCTGGGAATGGCACGAGCCCATTTTCAAACGGGCCCGCGAACACGGCATGATACCCTTCAGCACGCCGTTCGACGAGTCGGCGGTCGACTTTCTCGAAACGCTCGATGTACCCATTTACAAGGTTGCGTCGTTTGAAAACACCGACCTGCCGCTCGTTCGCAAGGTGGCGGCGACCGGCAAACCGATGATCATTTCGACCGGCATGGCCACGGTGGCCGAACTCGACGAAACCGTGCGCGCCGCCCGCGAGGCGGGTTGCCGGCACCTCGTGCTGCTGAAGTGCACCAGCACCTACCCGGCCACGCCCGAGAACACCAACATTCTTACCATTCCGCACCTGCGCGAACTCTTCGGCTGCCAGATCGGCCTGTCCGATCACACCCTGGGCGTAGGCGTGGCCGTCGCCAGCGTTGCGCTTGGCGCCACCGTGGTCGAAAAGCACTTTACCCTGCGCCGGGCCGATGGAGGCGTCGATTCGGCGTTTTCCATGGAACCCCAAGAAATGCAGGCCCTCGTGGTCGAAACCGAACGCGCCCACCAGGCCCTCGGTCACGTGCACTACGGCCCTACCGACGCCGAGAAGAAGTCGCTGCAGTTCCGGCGCACGCTGTACATCGGCGCCGATCTCAAGGCGGGCGACGTACTCACGGCCGAAAACCTGCGCCGCATCAGGCCGGGCCTCGGGCTGCCGTCGAAGTACTACGACATGCTGCTCGGCCGACGCGTGTCGCGCGACGTCGCAAAGGGAACGCCGGTAACCTGGAATCTTCTGCTGGGCGACTGACGAACGCGGTCAGCCGCTCCTCCGTGCCGACGCGACGCGCCGTTTTCAGTCGGTCGAAGCCGGCTCGCGCCCCAGAATCGGCCAGGTGTACGGGAAGGCGGGCACGAAGAGCAGGTGAAAGAAAATCACGTCGAGATACGAGAAGTTCCAGAATATACCGTACTGCGTCAGCGAAAAAAGCAGAACCGGCAGCACGAAAACCAGATTACGAAGCCGCAGCGACAAGAACACATACCCGAACAGCAACGCGGCAAGCACGCCGTGGGTCGCAATCATCTGCAGGTACGAGTTGTGCGGGTGACTCAGAATCTCGCCGAAGGGAAATCGAAACGTCATCGAGTGATTGCCCCAGACAGGGTTCTCTCTGATGAACGAAAAGGTTTCCATCCACAACAGATCGCGCTTTGACAGCGCCGTTCGCGTCGTCAGCTCGTTTCCGCGCGCGAACTGGAACATGATCTCGTCCCAGAGCACGAAGCCCACGGTGCCCACGAGCAGGGTCAGCAGGGCCGTCCACGCCACCATGCTCATGGCGTCGCGCTTGCGCCACCACAGGCGCAGGTAAAACAGCCCGAGGAAAAAGGCCAGCGCCAGAATGGCCGTGCGGTTGAACGTAAGTACGAGCGCGCCGAAGAGCACCGCCGCCGCAAGCCACCTGCCCCTGATGTGTTTGCCGTAGACAAAGAGAAGCAGAAACGCCATCAGGACTTTCTGCGCGATGACGCTCGAATTCGACGACAGGCCGAACGCCCGCTTGCGGTAGAGCAGGCTGGTATCCTTGAACGCCTCGGCCTGACCGTCGGCGAAGGCCTGCGCGGCAAAGAGAAACGGGCGCCCGATGGCGAATTCGACATACACGCTCAGGGCTTCGAGCACGGTAAGCCAGACCAGCCACCTTGCTTCGGCAGCACCCAGGTTACGCCCCACCAACACGGCGGCGAACATGAGCAACAACGCCAGCGACGAAGCATGGGCGCGCAGGTCGAAATTGTCGAGGGCCGAAAAGATGTTCAGGTACCCCAGCAGAATGAAGACGAGCAACAGGGCGTCGATGGGCTCGAAGCGCAGGCGGGGTCGCGCCAGAAAAAGCAGGGGTATCACGGCCACGTAAGCCGTGTGCGGAATGAAGAACAAGGTCGGCAGGTAAAGCGCCGTCGCAAGAAAGACGGGTACCAGGGGCCCGAACCTGACGTTCAGCACCGAGTCGGCGCGGGCGGGCGCTGTAATGGAGGACATCAAGCGAATCCTTGCATTCCGGAAGTCTTATTCTAGAGTAATTTACCCGCGCGGGCAAAAGGCACGGCCCTCAGGCGTACCATTCGAAAAGCAGCCAGGCCAGCGCCACCGCCGCAACGCCGGCGGCCGCAAGCAGCCGGAAGGAATACAGCGCGAACCATGAACGTCTCGGCCGAACGACGGCCGCCTGCAGCAGAAAGAGCGCCGCATATGCCACGACCGTGCTCCAGGCGGCCCCCACGAAGCCGTAGCGCGGCAGCCACACCATGTTGAGGCCGATGTTCAGGCCGGCCGCAAGCAGGGTGCCCAGCGAAATCCAGGCGGTACGCCTTTCGTAGAAGGAAATGTTGGCGTAAAAGCTGTAAAGCAGCTGCAGAAAACCACCGGCCATGACCAGGGGCACGATGGCCGCCGCGCCCATGAATTCGGCGGGCGCCGCCACACGCACGACGAGCGGCATGACCGCCATCATTGCCACCGTGACAGCCGCGAAGCCGGCAAGATAGAGATGCGAACGGCTGCGAATGAGATCGTGTTTGCCCGCCTTCGCTTGCCGATAGAACCACGGCGCCCAGATGCCGTTGGTCACCATCCACAAGAGCGAGACGGTCTCGCCGAACTGATAGGCCAGGCTGTACACGCCCGCATCGGCCGCATGCAGATAACGGGCAATCATGACCCGATCGAACTGCGCCAGAATGACCCCGGACAGAATGTGGGGAATCAGGGGAAGCGAAAACGCAGCCGCGTACCGCCATGCAGCGCGGTCGTACAGGCGCCTTCCCAGGTGCACCGCCCTTCCCCACAGCAGCAAACCCACGACCAGCGCAGGCAGGGCGATACCCCAGACTCTGCCGGCGGCGCCCGGTTGCCGACCGGAGGCGATGAACCAGGCCGAAAGCCCGATCTGCACGGCCATCAGCGAGATGGTGAGCGCCACATACGGGCGGAAACGGTACTCGCCCTTCCAATGGTTCAGCCAACCCATGACCACGGCCCAGCCGACGGCGGTGAGCGCCGCGACACGCACGAAGGCCACGTCAATGCCGAACAACGCCCCGGCTTCGGGCGGAAGCAGAAAGGTGCCTGCCCATGCCAGTACCGACAACCCCATGCCCAGCGTCAGCACCGACGAGAACCACGGCGCGAAGCTGCCGCCCTCGTGATCGACCTGGGCCCGCATGACCGAACTCTGCACGTTACCGCTGTTCACGGCGCGAAACACCACCGTCCACGTAAGGAAGATGGCGGCGATGCCGTATTCCTCGGGCGTCAGCAGGTGTGTGAAAAGGGGAATGGAGAGAAACAGCAGGCCTTTCTCGGCCAGGGTGCCGAGCAGAAACCAGATTCCACCCGTGGCTGCCTTCGAACGCAGCACTTCGCGCAAAGCGGCCAGCGAACGGCCACCCCGCGACGGCGGCGCAGTTACCCCGGCGTTATTCGCCATGAGGTCCGTCTCTGCCAACGGAGAAACAAGGCGCGCGTTCGGCGGTCGGGAACAAGAAAATACCCCTGGGGGAATGGGTGAATGCCGGTGACCCTGCCAGGCGGCTGTAAGCCGGAGACAAGCTGAAGACATGCGGCGGCATGCCGATTGCCGTTTCGACGATACCGGCCAAGGAGTTATCGTAGCAAGGCGGGTGTCTTTCTTTCCAGTCAGGGTTTCCGGTCAGGCTCTGGGGTCAGGCTCTGGGGTCAGGCTCTGGGGTCAGGCTTCGGCGTCAGGCTTCGGCGTCAGGCTTCGGGGTCGGTACCCCCTTCCGCAAATCGGCGTGTGCGACTATGCTGGCCCCATGCCGCTACAAAGCTACATCGATCTCGTGCTGCACCCCGAACGTTACCACGGCGCGGGCCGCAGCCGCACCTTCTTTGAAGGATGGTACTTCAAGCTGGTCAGCGCCGACGAAAAGACGAAGCTGGCCCTCATACCGGGCATCATGCTGGGCGACGACGCCCACGCTTTCGTGCAGGTGCTCGACGGGGTTTCGGGGCAGTCGAGCTACTACCGCTTTGCCGCGCAGGACTTTTCCGCCGCAGCGGGCGCGTTCGACGTATCGGTAGGCCGTAGCAACCACTTTTCCGCATCGGGCCTGACCATCGACATACCGGGTAACGACGCCACGCCCGCCCTGCACGGCTCGCTGCACTTCGGCGAAACGAACCCCTGGCCCGTTACGTGGATGTCGCCGGGCGCCATGGGCTGGTACGGCTGGGTACCCGCCATGGAATGCTATCACGGCGTCGTGAGCTTCGACCACGTGCTCGAGGGAACACTGCTGGTCGACGGCAAGCCGATCGACTTTTCCGGTGGACGCGGATACATCGAAAAGGATTGGGGCAAATCCTTTCCCCAGGCCTGGGTGTGGATGCAGACCAACCACTTTACCGGCGTCCGGGCCTGCCTGACGGCATCTACGGCCATCATTCCCTGGCTTCAGTCCAGCTTTCGCGGGTTGCTCGCCGCCTTCTGGCTCGAGGGGCGCCTGTTTCCCTTCGCCTCCTATACCGGCGCACGTATCGAGGGCTTCAAGGTCGACGACAACGACGTATGCCTTACGCTGGTCGACCGGCACTACCGGCTTGAGATTTCGGCCGACCGGCCCCGGGGCGGGCTGTTGCATGCACCCACGCGCCTTGACATGGGGCGACGCATCAGCGAAACCCTCGACGCCACGATCGCGGTACGACTGCACAACAAGGGGGGCAGCCTTCTGTTCGAGGGCACGGGTCGCCACGCCGGCCTCGAAGTCGAGGGCGATATCGAACGCCTCGTCTCATACGGCAACACCCTTTTACCCGGACGATCCCGGGGAAACCGCACCCCCATGGTAGCCGTGTAGTCGCGCCACCGACCGGAAAATCAGCAGAGACTCAGCGCACCCGCAGGCGACTTACGTCGACGTCTCGCACGCCCTGCACGTCGGCGGCCTCGCGCAACGCCTGCTCAATGAGTTCCTGGTTCGAGGCACTACCCGAGAGAAAGACTTCCTGGTCTCGCACCCGAATACGAATAGGCGCGTCGCGCAGTTCCGGATTGTATTCGAACCGCGTGCGGAGGTCTTCGACGATGGCGAGATCGCCACGGCGCTCGGGTTCTACCTCGAGGCGGTTGACCACCATTTTGTTGCCCTCGATACCGACCACGGCCTGCTCAACCCTGAGCTTGTCGCCCAGGCCGGGCACGCTACCGGTCATTTCGACGAGACCTTCGGCGTCGGTCGTGATCGTAACGCGATCGGCAAAACCGGGAAACCGCTCCTGCACAACGGCCTGTACGTCTTCGCCGGCGATGCTTCCGTTTCCGTTACCGCCGTCGGTCGGCTGCGGGCCGCCTTCGGCCGGGACTTCGGCCGGGGGAAAGCCTACGCCGTCTTCGTCGGGCCCCGGCGGTTCGGCCATGGGTTGAGGGTCAACGGGCTCTTCGGGTATAGGGGCGGGTATGCCGTCCATCGCTTCGGAAGGCGGCTCGGCGGGTGGCGGCGGCGTCGGCTCAGGCGCCCGCTGCGCCCAAGCGGTGGTCGCCCACAGAATGCAGGAAAGTAACGCGACAGTCGCTCGCATGACTTCATGCTAACCTCGTCGGTGCGTCCGACGTGAGGCCGTGCGCCCTTCCTTCCGCCTCCCGCCGGGCACTGGCTCGAATAGTCGGCGCGTGCTACCCTGCCTCTCATGCATGCGGTAAAAACATTTCTTCTCGCTATGACGGCAGGCGCCATCTTCGTAGGGTGCGCCGGACAGGAACGCGACCCCGCCGCCTCGAACGGTACGGTGGCACAACGGCTCATGACTGCGACCGGGCAACAACCGCTCGACTACACGCTGCCCGCGCGCTGGGCCTGCGACGGCACCCCGGGCGACGTGTGCAATCACGATTACGAATACACACGGCTGCTGTCCGACGGTACCTCGAAAGTCGTAACGTGGAAGCATGACCCCGACGCCCCCCTCGACTGCTTCTTCATTTACCCCACACTCGACTTCAATGTCTTTCAGGCCGCGAACCACGAAGACATGGACAAGGTGGCGCTGCCCACGCGCACCATCGAGGCGCAGGCGGGGCCCTTTGCCGGAGCGTGCCGCATGTTCGCCCCCTACTATCGTCAGGGCACCTTCGGCGCCTACGCCACGCGTCCGCAGAAAGAGGGCGCCTGGCGCTTCCGCAAGGCGTTCGTCGACGTGGCCGCCGCCTTCGAGCACTATCTGCGCGAGTGGAACGACGGACGTCCGCTGGTAATCATGGGGCATTCGCAGGGGGCCCAGATGTCGTCGTACCTGCTGCACAGCTACTTCGACGGCAACGACACGGTTACCGACATAGCCGGAAGTCGAACGGCCGAAGACCTGCGAAAGCGCCTGGTCGTTGCCCTGCCCATCGGCTTCAACGTGTTCGTGCCCGAAGGCAAGCTGGTCGGGGGCTCGTTTTCCGATATTCCCCTCTGCTCGTCGGCGCAGGAAACCGGTTGCGTCATTCACTACCGCACGTATCCCGAGCGCTACGAGTTCGAGGGAGCCTGGCGCCGCGGCGTCGACGACATTCTGGCCGCCGAAGGCCTGCTCAACCGTGCATTCGACCCCGCGAGCGACGAGTTGTCGTGCGTGAATCCGGCCCTCGGTGCGACCGTCGCGGCCACCGAGGCCGTCGATGGTGCCGGCCTCGGCGTTGAAGCAGGCGACATCCGACTGGTCGAGGAAACCTGGGTCGGCAGCGTAATAGGCCTGCTGACCGGCGGCCCGCGCACCGAGCCGGCCGATCGGCAGATACCCCGCCGGTACACGGCCGCCTGCCGGCACGACGAAGCCATGGGTAACTACCTTGCCATCGGGCTGTACGCGCCAGCCGGTGAAGAAGACCAGCGCGGCGACCCCATCGGCATCGATGGATTTCTCGCTACGTGGGATCTCGGTCTGCACCTCTACGACTTCAACCTGCTCCAAGGCGACCTCGTCGAACAGGTACGCATTCGCCGCGACGCCTGGCTGGCCGAAAACGCCGGCAAGGAAAACGAAGACCGATGACACGAGGTCCCGAGCGAACGCCGCCCCGGCGTTACGTGCTGAACGTCAAGCTGCTCGACACCCAACCGCCCGTGTGGCGGCGTCTCGAAGTGCCCGGTTCCTGCCGGCTGAACGTGCTGCACGATCTCGTGCAGGCGGCCTTCGAATGGTCGGGTAAGGCCGGGCATGTCTTCAAGGTGCAGTCGCGGGTGTACGGTCAGCCGGGCGTGCCCTGGGAAGGCACCGTGCAGAACGAACGCAAATTCACCCTGCGCGACATCGCCCCGCAAGCACGCCGGGGTGGGATTCTCTACGTGTACGATCTGGAAGACGAGTGGCTGGTCGATGTGTTCGTCGAAGCCATTGACGATGCGTGGGAAGGAAACCCGGCTCCCCATTGCCTCGACGGCGCCCGCTCTGCCCCGCCGGAAACCATCGGGGGCGCCATCGGATATGCCGAAGCCCTTGCGGTGCTCGAAGACCCCGAAGACCCGGCCCACGCCTCCATCCGCGCCGAACTGGGCGACGACTTTCAAGCCGACAGCTTCGACCGTGAGCGTGTGAACCGGCGGCTTGCCGAACTCGACTTCGGTGCGGGGCCCTCCGACCGTTCCGCCGACCAATGAGGTTGGGCCACCTCACGAGGCCCACGGTCCGGTCCGCCGGCTTTCGAGCCGGCTCACGAGTGCCCGACAGCCGATGAAGTTGGACCACCACTCCGCCCCCACGACCCGGTCGGCCGGCTTTCGACCCGGCCCACGGGTGCCCGACAGCCGATGAAGTGGGACCACCACTCCGCGCCCACGACCCGGTCCGCCGGCTTTCGAGCCGGCCCACGGGCGGGCCGGATGGCTACTCGCACGGCAGCTCCCCCGGAGTATCCAGGGAACGGCGCTCGGTCGACGGCTGCAACCGAACACCTACAGGCACGCCGGCACCGACGTAAGCAAGGCGCAGCAGACCACAGGGTTTTTTTTTTCAGTTTTTTACCGGATTATGGGGCAG
>JAWLBW010000188.1:0-9000 GCA_041687475.1 bacterium | reverse complement strand
CAGGCAGATGCCGGCTGGAAAGCCGGCGGACCGGAACGTAGGCCATGTTCATCACGGGGGATACCCGGACGGTAGGCAGGCAGATGCCGGCTGGAAAGCCGGCGGACCGGAACGTAGGCCATGTTCATCACGGGGGATACCCGGACGGTAGGCAGACAGATGCCGGCTGGAAAGCCGGCGGACCGGAATACCGGCGGACCGGAACAACCCCGTCAACTTGCCGCAAGGGCGCCCGTCAATGAAGAATCCAACGTACGCCGGGTCTCCATCCGTATGCCCATGCAACCGGCTTATGGATTAAGGATCAGGGATTAAGGATTGTGGATTGTGGATTGTGGATTGTGGCCCCCCCTGCATCCGTCAAAGCTTGGCGCTCGACATGCCGAAGGCGCGCTTTTCGTGGAGGGTGCGGGCGAGGAAATCGCCGGGCAAGAGAACGCGGTCGCCGTCGGCCATGTCGGCCCACCAGAACGGATGGGTTCCCTCGACCAGGCGACAGACCACCCGGTCTTCACCCGACACGGCGTCGGTCTCGAGGCCTTCGACGCGATAGCGGGTGGTACCCTCGCGAAATTCTTCGCCTTTGTTGACGGTTACGGGAACTTCGACAAGAATGTCGCCCGAACGAACATTGTAGGTAAGGAGCATTCGATACACCGTTGCAGACTGGGCAGACCTTACCTGAATTGTAACATAGGCACCCGAACGCAAGGCCGGAAGGGGGTGCCGAATCGCGCGGTCGACGGCAGCGCCCGTCAGAAGAAAATGTTCTGAATGCGCGCCGGCAGCATGCGACCGAAGTGAACGATTTCTTCGTGGCTCATCTGGCGGCGCAGGGCCTCGAACACCTGGCTTGCCCGCTGTTCGGCCACGGCTTCGTCGCATTGCAGGTCGTCGGCAATGGTCGCGAGAAACTCGTCGCGGTCGAAGACCAGGGCCGGTTGCTCGCCCGGTCGTTCACAGGCGAGAAGGAGCTTCTCGACGCTGTCGGGAATGTGGGCGTCGGGCAGGCGCGCGCTTCCCGAGCGCAGGTGTTGATCGAGAAGGCAGAGAACCGATGTGCTTGCCTGCTCGGCTTCGTCGCGGCTCAGCTGCGAGATACGGCACAAATCGTCCAGGAACTGGTGGAAGTTGGGATCGCGCTCGAACTCGACCCGCCGGTTGGCGAGATCGTTCAGAAAGGGCTGCCGGTCGCTGTCGGTCATTTCTTCGCGTTCGGCCATACTCGATTCTCCTCGGAAATCCTGTGCGAAGGCGCTTCTTGCGTCTACTGTAGCGGGCGAGGCCGCGGCGGGGAACGGCGACCGTGCATCGCGTCGCCTTCGACAGGGCGACGCGGGGCCGAATTTCGGTCTTCCACATCGCGTAGCCGGTGGCGCGGGCGCCACGGTCGACGAGATGGCACGATAAGCCGGATAAGCGAAGAGCGCCGTCCCCGACGTGAGCGCAAACGAGGTATCGTCCTCGCCCTTTTCGTCGCCGCGAGCGTTGCGACCGAAACGGAACATCCACACTTGATGCAAGGCGCAGAGTGCTAAGATGGCAGGAGGGAGGTTTCATGGGGCCGCACGTTCTTTTCATCTACAACCATCGCGCAGGGCTGCACGGCGGCCCCTGGCAGCCGCTGGACGTCGTGCGCCGCATGCAGACGTGGAACTGGCGGGTCACCCCCATGCGCTGCCGCGGCGCCGACAGCGTTACCGATGTCAGGCGCGCCCTCATGCGCGACATCGACCTGGTTGTTGCGGCCGGGGGCGACGGTACGTTGCATCTCGTGGCCAACGGCATGGTCGGTACCGATGTTCCGCTGGGCATCATTCCCCGTGGAACGGGAAACGACTTTGCGCGCGGGCTTGGCCTGCCCCTCGAGCCTGAAGCGGCCCTCGAAATCGTGCGCACCGGTGTTTCCCACGCCGTAGACCTGGGGAGAATCACCGAAGGCCGCACGAAGTCACGTTCAAGGCGAAAGAATGGCGCGGGAAGAGAAGGGGAAAACGGAGGCGGTGAATCGAGCCTGTACTTTCTCAACGTCGCGGCCATCGGTCTCAGCGCCGATGTGGCTTCAGCCGTGACCCCCGAGTACAAGCAGCGCTGGGGCCGATTTGCCTATGTACTCGAAGCCGGACGGCGCCTGCGGGGTGGAAACACTTTGCACCTGGGTTTACGGGTCGATGACGGACCGGTCGAGAAAATCTCGGCCTGGCAGCTTTCCATTGCCAACGGCGTGAGCTTCGGCGGGGGCTTCCGGGTCGCCCGCGAGGCGGCGGTAGACGAGGGGTTGCTCGACATCGTCGTCATGGAACCGGGGCTCGGGCGCATCGTACGTGACGTCGTGGGCGGCGAGGGCACCATGGTAGAACGGGCGGGCAGCCGCCACTATCGGGGACGCCGCGTATTGCTGTTGGGGAACCGGCGGTTGCGCCTGAATCTGGACGGCGAGCTGCAGACCATGCGTTCACCCATCGAAATTGCGGTGGTGCGGGGCGCGCTGAATGTGCTGGTGCCCGCCGGGCAGCCGAACGACGGATAGCTTCCCGGCCCCGAGGCGACGCCTCACGCCGGCTCCAACTGCCGCAGGGCTTCCACACTCTGCGGACGGCCCAACAGGAAACCCTGCACATACCGACAGCCGTTTGACGCGAGCCACCGCAGCTGCGGTTCGGTTTCGACCCCCTCGGCCAGGGTTTCGATGCCCAGCTCGCGGGCGAGGGCGAGAATCGAGCGTACGATGCCTTCGTCGCTTTGCCCCTGACCAAGGCCCTGTACGAAGTCCTTGTCGATCTTGACCAGGTCGACCGGAAAGTCGCGCAGATAGGCCAGCGACGAGTAGCCGACGCCGAAGTCGTCGACGGCGATGCGTACGCCCAGTCGTTTGAGCTCGTTGAGAACGCGGGTGGTCACGGCCGGTTCGATCATGGCCGTGGTTTCGGTAATTTCGAGCACCAGCCGGTCGGGGCGATAGCCCGTTTTCTCCAGCAGGTTGCGCAGGGTGGCCGTGAGTCGGGGGTCGTGAAACGAGCGTGCCGAGAGGTTCATGGAAATCCACCCCGCAAACCGGTGCCGCTCCTTTGTCATGGCGGTCAGCAGGTTGCCCATCACCAGCCGGTCGAAGTCGACGATGAGGCCGCTTTCCTCGGCAAGGGGAATGAAGCGCGCCGGCGAAATCGAACCCAGCCGCGCGTGATGCCAACGCGAGAGCGCCTCGGCCCCGACCGGTCGGCTGGTATCGGTCGAGAAAATGGGCTGGTACACGAGGGTAAAGGCGTTCTGCTCGATGGCCTCCTGCAGGGCTTCTTCGAGCTGCAACCCGTCGCCCGCGAAACGGTCGCGCGTTCTGTCGTAAAAGCGGTACGCAGCGCCTTCACGTCGGGCCTCGTGCAGGGCGGCGGCGGCTTTGCGCAGCACCTCTTCGTGATCGGCCGCATCTCGGGGAATCAGGCAGACGCCGGCGGTGGCACGCAGGTGCAGCGTCTTACCCTCGACATGAAAGGGCTCACGAATGTTCTCAAGCAGCCACGTGGCGACCTGTTCGGCGTCGCCGGGCTCGTGCAGGCGCGAGGTCAGCACCCCGAATTCGTCGCCGCCCAGCCGCACGACCAGGGCATCGTCGCCCAGGCACTCGCGCAGGCGGGCCGAGATCTGGCGTAACAGTTTATCGCCGCTGTTGCGTCCGAGGTTATCGTTCACCACCTTGAAGCGGTCGAAGTCGAGGTAAATGAAGGCTGCCGAGACATCTCGCGTTTCGAGAAGCCGGGTAAGCCTCTCCTGTAGCTTGCGGCGATTACCCAATCCGGTAAGCGGGTCGTGAAAGGCCATGAATTTCAGATCGGCCTCGAGCCGGTCGCGTTCGGTGGTATCGCGAATGTTCAGCACGAAGCCGTTTCCCACGTGACGGTCGCTCATGTTGACGGCGGCAACATCGCAGTTGCGCCAGCTTCCGTCGACATGGCGCAGGCGCATGCGCCGCGCCGGCCTTTTTCCGGTACCCGACACGGTTTCAAGCAGCAGGCTCATGGCTTCGGACAGCTCGTCGGGGTGTAGCAGCTCGAACAGTTTGCGGCCGACGAAGTTGTGTTCGGCAAGGCCGAGAACCCGGTGCACCGAAGGCGAGGCCGAACGCAGGGTGCCGTCGCTGTCCATGAACGCGATAAGGTCGTCGGTGTTTTCGAGCAGCAGGCGAAAATGGGCTTCGCGTGCCTCGAGTTCGCGGCGCGTGCGCAGGTTTTCTTCCTGCATTCGCAGCGCCGTGAGACCGAAGTCCAGGTTGTCGGCCAGTTGGGTGAAGAGTGCGACGTCTTCTTCGCTGAAGGCCTGGGGGCTGTTCCGGTAGGCTACGACCGCGCCCCACACGCGGCCGTGCAGTTGCAGGGGAACGGCCAGCACCGCGCGAAAGCCCCGTGCCAGCGAAGCCGTACGCCACGGCGATTCGGGGCAGCGTGCGATATCCGGTTCCATGCTCGGGCGCCCGGTACGTATGGCGTCGCCCGCAGGACGCCGGTCGCCGGCGCCCGGGCCCCAGGAAATCGATACTTCATCGAGATAACCATGCGCGCCGCCGGCCTGGGCGCGCGGGTGAATCAGGCAAGCCGCGTCGGTTACGGCCTCGCCCACCCACGCGAAGCGGCAGTCGAGCTCGTCGACCAGAATGCGGCAGAGCTCGTGCAGCAGCTGGGTCTCGCTGCGCGAGCGGGTGAGGGCGCGATTCCAGTGGCTCAGGGCCGTGACCAGGCGCTCTTGCCTGTCTTCCTGTTGCTCAGTGTGTTGCGCAGCCTGTTGCGCGGGCCGCGTAGAAGCTTTGGGGGAAGGGGCGGCGGTTTCGCCTGTGGCCGTGCTCGTATCCATAATGCTGCCTGTTCCATGGCGAAAAGCATGCCGACGACTGGAAAAGCATACCCTTGCAAGGGGAAGGTCGGCGGTGGCGGGTAAACGAGAACCTGTTCCGGCGCCGACGGGGTACCGCGACACCACGTACGGGCCGCGCGGGATTTGCGCCGCGGGTTGTGGTACGCTTCCCCCATCGGAGAACGCATGCAGACAGCACTCGCCAACCAGGCGCCCGCCATGTCGGGCAACCGTATGATGTTTCTGTTCGCCCTGGCCGCCTTATCGATCGGCGCGCCGGCGGTGGGCATCGACCCTCTCGTGGCCCGGGTCTTCAAGATTCTGCCGCTCGTGCTGCTCATCGTCACGGTGGGCGCTACCCTGCGTACCAACCGCACGCACCTGGGGCTGTGGGTTATGCTGGGGCTGGTGGGCTCGCTGGTCGGCGACTGGGTCATCGAGGTTGCCTTCGTCGGCGGCATCGCCGCATTTTTCGTCGCGCACGTGCTTTACCTGGTGGCCATGGGGTTCGACCGCCAATCGCCGGTGGGGCAGGGGGCGGCCGCGGTTCCGGCCGTGACGCTGTGGGCCGGCATGTACGGCCTGCTCGCGCCCCGCGCGCCGGCCGAGCTGTACGTGCCCGTGGTGGCCTATCTCACGGTCATTTCGCTCATGTTCGCGCGGGCTTCGGCGCGGGCCTTCGTGACAAGGCGCGACCGGGCCTCGCTCGTGCTCTGGGTGGGCGCCTGTTTCTTCGTGCTGTCGGACTCGTTGATTGCATTGAACCGCTGGGTGGTGCCGATTCCGATGGACCGGGCGGCCATTCTGGCGACGTATTACCTGGGGCAGGCCCTCATTGCCGCGAGTGCCGTCATGCACGCCCGGCAGGCTTCGGTAAGCGAGCCCCCGACCGGCTCGGCGGTTTGAACTGTCGGCGCCTTGTGGCTACAATAAGGCGCTTGACGAAGGAGCCCCCATGCCCGCATTTACCAGTTTTGACGGAACCGAAATCGCCTACAATGTTCGCGGCGAGGGACATCCCCTCATTCTCGTGAACGGCCTGGGCTGCGTCGACTCTTATTGGAAGTACGTCGTGAACCATTTCGGCGACCGCATGCAGATCGTGACCTACGACCTGCGCGGGCACGGCAGCAGCGACTTTCCGGCCGTCGAAGAAAATGTCGAAATCGAACATCACGCCCACGACCTGATCGGGCTTGTCGATCACCTGGGGCTCGACCGGCCCGTGGTCGCCGGCTTTTCGCTGGGCGTGCAGATTCTCTTTGAAGCCTACCGCCAGGCCGAAGAAAGGCTCGGTGCGTTGGTAGCCGTCACGGGGCCGTACAAAAATCCCCTGTCGACGTTTTACGGCCTGCAGATGCCCGATGTGGCCATTCGGGGCCTGTTCAAGGGCCTGCGTCTGTTCGAAAAGCCGCTGTCGGCGCTCTGGCCGCTGGCCTTCGGGCATCCGCGCATCGTGTATCCGCTCAGCATCGCCATCGGCGCGGCGAACTGCCGGTTCGACGACATCGTCGAGTACTTCGACCACATGCGTCTCATGAACGCCCCGCTGTTTCTGCGTTTTGCCGAAGCCAGCGCGCGCCACTCGGCCGAAGACGTATTGCCGCGCATTCAGATTCCCGCGCTCATCATCGGCGGCGAGAAGGACACCTTCACGCCGGTCGACCTGGCCGAGCACATGGCCACGACCATACCCAACGCCGACTACCTGATGATCAAGGGTGGAACCCACACCACCATCGTCGAGCGCCCCCACCGCATCAACCGACGCCTCGAACGCTTTCTGCAGGAACGCTTGCCGGAAGCGTTGGGCGAGCCGGTTCGTACGCCGAAGCGGAGAAGGGCGGTCACGGTTTGAACGGTTGACCGTTTGAGGGGGAGATGGGGCGAGCGTGCGAGGGGGAGCGGTCTGGTCCGCCGGCTTTCAGCCGGCTCCTGGCGAGTACTGTGCAGCACGGTCTGACTCCTCACCGGTTATTGTTATAGCTGACTCCCCTTACACAAGGGGAGTACCCCGGGTGGTAGGGTTGGCTACGGTTATCCGTGCGGCCGGCGCAGCTGTACTTGTTCGGACGTCCGACGACCGACGTCCGACGACCCTCGTGCAGCCGTGCAGCCCGACCTTACTCCTCACCGGTTATCCTTGCAGCGGAATCCCCTTACACAAGCGGAGTACCCGGGTTGTAGGGTTGGCTACGGGTAGCCGTGCAGCGCGTTGACCGTTAGCCGATCAAGTTATCCCCCGCCTGCCCCAACCCGCGCAAAACATTCAGCACCGTTGGATACCGACCGTCACCAGCGCGTGCGTATGGGGTAGGAGGGGGACCCGTTCAGCAATTGCAGCACGGTAAAGGGGGAGGAAGGGGGATCGAACGGCCGGGCGTCCGATGACCCACGTTCATCCCGAAAACCGCACTCCAGGCCTCGTCAAACGGTTTGACGGAAAACCTTCCGGCGACCGGCAGAAAAATTGTCAATTGATTTGACGAGGCCTTTTTCGGGGTTTGGGGCCGGTTTGGGGGCTGTTTCGGTGGGAATGACCGGAAAAGGGCAGGGGAATACACCGAGGCGCAGAGACGCCGAGGGGCGCTACCTGCGACCGACGGGGGTTGCGCCTTCCCTGCGTCAGGTTACTTGCTTCGAGCACCGAAGGTGCGAGTTCTCCACAAACCCTGCGCCCTGTCATTCCGCCCGCAGCGAAGCGCAGGGTGGAATCCGGGCCGGGTGACCGGTCAGAGACCGGCTGGCCATGCAGACCGTGCTTGTACCGCCGTCCGACGTCTGACGTCCGACGACCACCGTGCAGCCGTGCTGCACGGTCTAGAGGATACACGGAGACGCAGAGATGCCGAGGGGGCCTACGCGTAACCCAGGTGATTGCGCTTTCCCCTGCCTCTGATTACATGATTCGAGCACCGAAGGTGCGAGCCCACCGAATACCCCGCGCCCCTGTCATTCCGCCCGGAGCGAAGCGCAGGGCGGAATCTGGGTCGGGAGTCCGGTCAGCTACCGGCTGGCCTTGCAGGCTGTCTCCGCCACATGTTACCGGCCGTGTCATCAGAGCCGGCTGAAAGCCGGCGGACCAGTCCGTTGCGCTCGTGCGCACGGGGAGCTTTGGGTAAGGCCGTGCCACCAGCGCCGGCTGACCAGTCTTGCCCCCTCCTGCCCCAACCTTTGCTCAACGTCCGGCAATGTCGCAATCGGCTGTCGAAGGCGCAAGCGTATGGGGTAGGAGGGGGACCCGTGCGGCAATTGCATCACGGTCAAGGGGGAGGAAGGGGGATTGAACGGCCGGCCGTGCTGCACGAGCCCGTCATACCCGGAGCACCCCCCGAAACCCCCGGGCCGCATAATACGACTGGGCGCCGTTGTGATAGAGGAAGACGTGGCCGTAGCGCTTGTCGCAGAAGAGGGCGCCGCCGCGCTGGCGAATGTCGGCCGGCGTTTGCACCCAGCTCGAGGTCTTCAGGTCGAAGTCGCCCAGCGTCTGAAGATGCCGGTATTCCGCTTCGGTGAGCAGCTCGATGCCCATGGCGGTGGCCATGTCGACAGCACTGTTGGCGGGCTTGTGTTCCTTCCGCTCATCCAGCGCCTGGCGGTCGTAGCAGAGGCTTCGACGGCCTTTCGGGCTTTCGGCTGAACAGTCCATGAAGAGGATGGCGCCCGTTTCGGCATCGACACCGACCACATCGGGCTCGCCGCCCGTGTTCTCCATTTCCTGCAATGCGCGCAGCTTGTCGGCGTTCGCTTCCAGCTTCGCCTGCACGTCGGCCCACGAAATGTCGGGGTGCCGGCGCATGTTCTTCTCGAAGCGGGTCTGGAGGGTCGCGAGGAGTTCGGTGCGGGGTTCAGCGTTCATCGACCAGGGCTCCCGGTATGTGGATTCGACGTCTCAGACCATACGATAGCGGGGAGCGCTTCGGTGGGCAAGGCAGGGGATACACGGAGACACAGAGACGCCGAGGGGGCCTGCTCGCGACTGCGGGGCTGCGTCTTTCCTACACCATGCACTGTGTTCGAGCACCGAAGGTGCGAGCCTACTGCACACCTGCCCCCCTGTCATTCCGCCCGGAGCGAAGCGTAGGGCGGAATCTGTGTCGGGAGTCCGTTCAGAGACCGCCTGGCCGTGCAGACCGTCTCCAAGGATACACGGAGACA
>JAWLBW010000187.1:0-9007 GCA_041687475.1 bacterium | reverse complement strand
CTTCGCAACACACCATGGTTCTCAAGCCTGCCTACATTCCACGCGGGGCCACCCGCGGCAAGGCCACGTACTACGACGCCGAACACGTGCGTATCTTTCGGCTGCCGGGCGATTTTCTGCTGCAGAGCGGCGCTGCCGTACAACAACCGGAAATCGCCTACGAAACCTGGGGCACGCTTAACGAAGCCCGTGACAACGCCATTCTCATCTGCCATGCCTTTACGGGTTCGTCGCATGCCGCCAGTCACGGCGAAGGCGACGGCTACGGTTGGTGGGAGGCCATGTTCGGGCCCGGCAAGGCCTTCGACCCCGCCAAATATTTCATCGTCTGCAGCAACGTGCTCGGCGGCTGTTTCGGGTCGACGGGACCGCTGAGTCCCGATCCCGCCACCGGTAAACCTTTCGGCGCACGCTTTCCCATCGTGACCATTACCGACATGGTGAATGCGCAGTTCGCGCTCATGCAGCACCTGGGGGTCGAGCGCTGGCGGGCCGTCGTGGGCGGCTCCATGGGGGGCATGCAGGCGGCGGTCTGGGCCGTACGCTACCCCGAGCGGGTTGCCGCTGCCGTACCCATTGCCTGCGCCGCGTCGCTCAGCCCCGACGGTATTGCCTATCATACCGTCGGACGACGGGCGATCATGACCGATCCGGGCTGGCTGGCCGGCGACTACGATCCCGAACATCCGCCCGAAACGGGCCTGGCCATTGCACGTCAGCTCGCGCACATTACCTACCTCAACCACGAGTCCATGGAGCGTAAGTTCGAGCGGCGAACGCCCGGCGATGCGCCGGTACGCTATACGTTCGAAGAGGAATTCGAGGTCGAACACTACCTTGAGCACCAGGGCGAAGTGTTCGTCAAGCGGTTCGATCCGAACACCTATCTGTATCTTTCGCGGGCCATGGACTACTACGACCTGACCATCGACGGTCGTCTCGAAGACGTGCTGCCCGGAATCACGGCGCGTGTCTTCGTGGTCAGCTATATCGACGACGGCCTCTTTCCCATCGAAGACGCCCGGCGCATGGTGCGTGCGCTCAAGCGCGCCGAGGTCGACACCACCAGCGTCGAGCTACCCAGCCCCAACGGGCACGACTCGTTCCTGACCGAGACCGACGTGCTGTCGACGATGGTGCGGGACTTTATCGATCATACGCCTTGGTGACGGCGAGCGTGCTGCACGGCTGTACGGGTGTGATAGGTGAGAGGTGATAGGTGATAGGTTCCGTGCAGCACGGGCGCACGTATTAACCTCCGGTCGGATATGTTACCGGCATGCCGTGTGACCTTCCTGTACTTATTCGGACGACCGACGTCCGACGTCCGACGACCCTCGTGCAGCAGCATTGCACGGTTTGGCCGGTTTCGTGCTGCACGGCGAGACGTGCATCACCTGCGCGCCCGGTACGCTCGCCACGGCAGATGGGGAGCACGGTTGCACGTCGATACGGTGAGGGGCGTCCGTGCGGTACGGGCGGCCTTCTTCGCTATCCGGTATCCTGTAGCTTTCTTCCCCTATCGCAGCATGCGCGCCGATCTTGAAAAAATCGTGGAGTGGATGCCCGACGGAAGTCGGGTGCTCGACCTGGGTTGCGGCGAGGGCGAGCTTCTCGCCCTGCTCAAGGAGCGTAAACACGTGCGGGGCGTGGGGCTCGAGCTCTCTCTCGAGTGCGTGCAGGCCTGTATCAGCCGTGGCGTCAGCGCCTACCAGGGCGATCTTGACCAGGGGCTGGCCGACCTGAAAAGTCATTCCTACGACTACGTGGTCTTGAACCAGACCCTGCAGATGACGCGGCATCCGCGTATGGTAATGCAGGAAGCATTGCGGGTCGGCCGACGGGTCATCGTCGGCATTCCGAATTTCGGGTACTGGGTCGTTCGCCTGCAGGTGCTCAAGGGGCGCACGCCGCGCACGCGCAACCTGCCCTACGCCTGGTACAACACCCCCAACTTCCACTACATTTCGGCCAACGATTTTCGCGAGTACGTTCGCGAATCGGGCCTGCACCTGCTTCGCGAAGCGCACTTTCTGGGAGAAAAGCGGGTGCCTTTCGCTCCCAACCTGCTTGCCACCAGCTCGCTCTTCGAAATTGAATCGAACGGAGAACTTCATGGCTGAGGCCGTACGTACCGAACGAAACGGGTCCATTCTTGAAATCATTCTGAACCGACCCGACAAGCGCAACGCGGTCAATATCGAGATGCTTGAAGGACTGGTCGAAGCCGCACACGAAGCCAACGATGCAGAAATCCGCGCCGTCGTTCTGCGCGGCGAGGGCAAGGCCTTCTCGTCGGGGCTTGATTTCGGCATGGCCATGACCGGCGGCATTCCCATTGAACCGGGCATGGCCGGCTTCCGCTTTGTGTTGTCGGACAAGCTGCAGCGTCCGCTTACCCTGCTCGAAGACCTTGAGAAGCCGGTTATCGCTGCGTTACACGGCGTCTGTCTGGGACTCGGTCTCGAGATTGCCCTCGCCGCCGATATGCGCACGGCAGCAGCAGACACACGTATCTCCCTTCCCGAAGTGAAGCTCGGCCTGGTGCCCGATGTGGGCGGCACCACACGCCTCGTGCGTACGGTGGGCCGTTCGCGGGCGAAGGACCTCATCTTTACCGGCCGTGAAGTGCTGGGCGAAGAGGCCTACGCCATGGCGCTGGTCGATCGCGTTTCGGACGACCCGCTTGCCGCCGCGCGCGAGCTGGCCGAAGAAATCGCCGGCAATGCGCCGATGGCCGTGGGGCTGTCGAAGCGGGTGGTCGAGCGCAGCATGGACCTCGACAAGCGCACCAGCTTCGACTTCGAAGGCATGGCCCAGAGCATGTGCCTGCGCAGCGAAGATTTCATGGAAGGCATTCAGGCCGCCATGCAGAAGCGCAAGCCCGAGTTCAAACGGCAATAGAGAAGCTACTATACCGGAGATATTTCCGCATGAATGCGCAGTCGAAGAACGTGTGGATTACCGGTGCGTCGTCGGGCATCGGCGAAGCGCTGGCTGTAGCCTGGGCCCGCCGGGGCGTAAGGCTCATTCTCTCGGCCCGTAACGCCGACGAGCTCGAGCGCGTGCGCGCGCAGTGTGCCGATGCCGAACGGCACCTGGTCGTTCCGCTCGACCTTACCAAGGAAGACGAAATCAGGCAGGCGGCCGAACGGGTGCTCGGCGAGGTCGGCGCCGTCGACGTGGTCGTGCACAATGCCGGCATCACGCAGCGCTCGCGCGTGGCCGACACCGACCTCGAAGTATACCGTCGCCTGATGGAGGTGAACTATTTCGGGGCCGTTGCTCTGACCAAAGCCGTGCTTCCCTCCATGCTGGAGGCGAAGAATGGTCGTTTCGTGGTGGTGTCGAGCCTGGCCGGTATTTTCAGCACCCCGTTGCGTTCGGGCTACAGCGCCGCAAAGCATGCCCTGCATGGTTTTTTCGACGGGCTGCGGGCCGAAGTATGGCGCGACAATATCGGGGTAACCCTTGTGTGCCCGGGTTTCGTGCGCACGAACATTTCCTTCAACGCGTTGAAGGGCGACGGCTCGCGTCAGGACCGCCAGGACGAGGCCATTGAGGCCGGACGCGACCCTGCCGAAGTGGCCGAGGGAATCATTACGGCCGTCGAAAAGGGCAGGGACCAGGTTCTCATCGCCGGAAAGGAAAAGGGCGCCGTGTATCTCAAGCGATTCACACCCGGCCTGTTCAACCGATTGATACGCAAGGCCAAGGTTACCTGATGGCCGATGCGCGCGACTTTCGCAGGCCGCTGCCGGTGGCGCAGCTGCGTCGCCGCTGCGTGCCTCACTGCCTGACCTTTACGAGCACCGCCGAACTTGAGCCGCTGCCGGGTACCCTGGGCCAGGAGCGAGCCGTCGAAGCGCTGCAGTTCGGCGCGTCGGTTCGGCACCACGGCTATAACCTTTTCGTCATGGGGTCGCTTGAAACCGGCAAGCAGACGGTCGTGCGCAATTTCCTTCAGGACCGCGCCGCCGGCGAATCGACGCCTTCCGACATCGTTTACGTCAACAATTTTCAGGAAGCCCACCGTCCGCGCGCCATCGAGTTACCGGCGGGGCGTGGCGCCCGGCTGCGCAGGGATGTAGGCGAGCTGGTGCAGGACCTGAGCACCGCCATACCGGCCGCTTTCGAGGGCGAGGGGTATCGCGTTCGCAAGCAGGCCATCGAGCGTGAATTGAAGTCGAAGGAAGAGCAGGCCTTCGACGAGTTGCGTCGCGACGCCGAGAGCCGCGGTCTTGCCTTTCTGCGCACGCCCATGGGCTTTTCCTTCGCGCCCATGCGTGACGGCGAGGTACTGGCTTCGGAAGCGGTCGAGAAACTTCCGCCCGAACGGCAGGACCAGCTGCGCGAAGACGTGCGGCGCATGCACGATCGGCTTCGGTCGCTCATGGAGCAGATTCCCCTCTGGGAAAAGGACGCGCGTGAACGGGTGCGCCAGGTTGCCCGCGATGTGACCACGGCTACGGTTGTCGGCCTGGTAAAGCCCCTGCGCGAAGCCTATGCCGACGCCCCCTCGGTGGTCGAGTACCTGACCCAGTTGCAGGAAGACGTCATCGATAACGCCGAAGATTTCCTGAAACCACCCGACCAACGGCAGGCCGCGGTGCTGGGCTCGATGGACGATGGCGGGTTGACCATTCCGGCCGGGTTGCGGCGTTACGAGGTAAACCTGTTTCTTGACCGCACGGGTTTGGAGGGGGCGCCGGTCGTGCACGAAGACCACCCGACCTACCAGAACCTGCTGGGCCGTATCGAGCACCTGTCGGTCATGGGCACCCTGGTAACCGATTTCGGCCTGGTGAAGAGCGGCTCGCTGCACCGGGCGCTCGGCGGCTATCTTATTGTCGACGTGCACAAGCTGCTCATGCAGCCCTATGCGTGGGAAGGCCTCAAGCGGGCCCTGACCTCGCGGGAAATACGCATTGAATCGCTGGCCCAGAGCTTGAGCCTCGTGAGCACGGTATCGCTCGAGCCCGAGCCGGTGCCGATGGACCTGAAGGTGGTGCTGATCGGCGACCGGCAGCTGTATTATCTTCTCGATGCCTACGACCCCGAGTTCCGGAACCTTTTCAAGGTGGCCGTCGACTTCGAGGAAGACCTCGACCGCGACACCGTTTCCGACATGGAGTACGCCCGGTTGGTTGCGGCCATTGTCAAGCGTGAAGGCATCAGGCACTTCGACCGTGATGCGGTGGCCGCGGTCATCGAGCACAGCGGCAGGCTGGCCGAACACGCCGGAAAGATGTCGGCCCACATGGATACCGTTGCCGATCTGCTGCGCGAGGCCGACCACTGGGCCTGCGAGGCGGGTCACGAGATGGTCGGCGCCGACGACGTGCGGCGCGCGCTGCGCGCCCAGGACGTGCGTACCGGTCGCATACGCGAACGGCTGGTCGAGCAGATTACCGAAGACGTGATTCATATTGCCGTCGAGGGCTCGGCCGTGGCGCAGATCAACGGCCTGTCTGTGGTCGAACTGGGCAACACGCGTTTCGGCCACCCGACGCGTATCTCGGCGACCGTCAGGCTGGGCAGGGGCGAGGTGGTCAACATCGAGCGCGAGGTCAAGCTGAGCGGCCCCTTCCACTCGAAAGGCGTACTCATTCTGTCGGGCTTTCTGGGCGAACGTTATGCGCCGGGGCACCCGCTTTCCCTGGCGGCCAACCTGGTGTTCGAGCAGTCGTACGCCTATGTCGATGGCGACAGCGCCTCGGCCGCCGAGCTGTTCAGCCTTTTGTCGGCGCTGTCGGAACTGCCCCTGCGGCAAGACCTCGCGGTTACCGGCGCCATCGACCAGCGGGGCCGCGTGCAGGCCATCGGCGGCGTGAACGAGAAAATCGAAGGTTTTTTCGCCGTCTGCCGCCGAAAAGGGCTGACCGGCAAACAGGGCGTCGTCATACCCGCGTCGAACGTGCGGCACCTGATGCTGCGCGACGAAGTACTCGAGGCCGTCGAGCAGGGGCAGTTTGCCGTGTACGCCATCGGCACGGTCGATGAGGGACTCGAACTGTTGACCGGTGTTGCCGCGGGCGAGCGTGACCATGACGGCGCGTATCCGGCAGAAAGTGTGAACGGCCGCGTCGAGGCCCGGTTGCTGGCGCTGGCCCGTCGTCGCGAAGAGCTGGCGGCCGCACAGGTTGCACGGGCTGACTGAAGCGGGCCGGGCGGGCGTACGGGTTGACGGGCGTACGGGTTGACGGGCGTACGGAATGACCGGCAGGCTTTCCGTGCAATACGGGCGGAAGGTTGTGGCCTGTGGCCGGTGGCCGGTTTCGTCTTGCACGGAATACGTGTCATCACGGGGAACCGGATTGACCGGCAGACTTTCTGACTGTCGGACCTTCAGAGCGTGCAGCACGGTCGGACGGTTGTGGCCAGTGACCGGTGACCGGGTTCGTGCTTCCGTCACTTCGGGCACGCAGCCCGGAAGGTAATTTCGGCGGCTGGGCAACGTCCTCTGTGTCGAGTACCAAACCCTCTGCGTCTCACCGCCTCCGTGTATCCCCCCGAACCGTGCACCACGGGCAACCCTACCGCATGACGAAAAAAGGGCGGCCCCGAGTGGGGCCGCCCTTTGTCGGAGTGAGACCGGTGTCAGAAGATCTCGCCGTTGTCTCCGCCGTTGTCGCCACCGTTGCCGGGGGTCACGAGGGTCACGCGGGCGATTTTCTTCTTATTCAAGATGGGTTTCTGCATGAGATTCTCCTCACTCACTGGGTTACGACGTTGCTTTTTCACTGTTGAAGCGGGCTGCTATCAGCCTCACTTCCAGCCTAACCCGTGTGTGCCGGAATCAAGTGCGCGCAGAAAAGGGGTGTACGTGACCACTTGCGTCGCACGGAGAAATGATCATCCGCAGACGCACTGATCGCGTAACCACCCTGAATGACGGGGTAAATGTGAGGGCTGGCCGGTGGTCCGGCCTTCGTACAGTTCCAGCATACCTTGAATCGGGTCGAAGAGAAGGGGGGCGCCGAAGCCTTTCACGCGGGGGGGTTGCACCCTGCGAAAACGCCGGTCGACAGGTAACCCGTCTCAGTGCGCGAACCGGTCGTGTCCGGTCTGCATGGCTTCGGCGATGCTCCACGTGCGTGCGACGGCCCGCATGCTTTCCTGGCGCAATTTCGCCGGAAGCGCTTCGGCATGCATATCGAGCAGTTGCTGGAGGCGCCGGCCCGCCGCCCGCAGGGCCGCTGCGTGTGCCTGCAGCGCTTCGACGGTGCCTACACGCCTTCTGATGGTCCAGCACTGCTGCAACACCCTGTTGTGCAGGGCCAGTAACTGTTCGACTTCGTCGCCCATGGCCGCATCATAGATCGGAAAGCGAGGGGAAGGGAAGCTTTTTTTCGTGCAGCACGGTCGGACGGCGGACGTCGGACGTCGGACGTCGGACGGCGGTGACGTACAGCACGGCTGATCGGTTTTTCAACGGCCCCACGTGCAACCGTCGGTAGCCCCTCGGCACGCCGAGGGGCCCGTTCATCCGTACAATCGGGGGACCGCCATAAACGGCCGCAAGGTCTGAAACCGACCGACCGAACCGTCCGGCACGGACGCGAAGCGGAGCAGCCGGATGGCTGCGATCCCCGCGTGCGGCCGAAAAGCCGCTCCCTGGCCTGGTGCGTGCCGTGTCTGCATGGATGGTAGAACCACGGTTCCCCGTGAATCGCCATCCCCCTTCCCCCAGGTCGGAGCTCGTCCTTCTGACGGTCCGACGGTCCGACAGTCGCCCAATCTCATGTTCGCCCCATCTTTCCTTCACAAGGAAGTCCGGTCATGCGCAAAGCTGGTGAGCGCCGAGCCGAGCTGGTAGATTGTTCCTCATGTCGACGGAACGCGTACCGATTCGCATCGAGATTTTCGAGAGCGCCTTCAAACGGTACTCGCGCAAGGCCGGCACCTCCTTCGGCACCCTGGCCAAGGAAATGAAGGTGCCCGTGGCCCGTTTGCGCGAGTGGCGGCGAACCGGTCTCGTTCCCGAAGACAAACTGCCCGTGCTGGCGGGCGCCCTCGGCATCGCTCCCGAACGCCTCATGCGCAGTCAGGACGGTCGCCTGCAGCCGGCCGCCGGGGTGTTGCTGCCCCGGGCCATCGGCCACAACATACTTACCGTGGCCCGCACCTTTCGCTCGTACACGCGGTTTCTGGGCGCCCAGCGACGCCACCCCGACTACCGGCACCAGGAAATCATTCACCACCCCGGCGACGAAGCGTTTTACGCTACGTTTTTTCTTGAGACCAGCGCCGAAAAGCAGGAGTGGCTGTTCTCGGTCTGGTTCGGGCTGCGCATGGATTACGGCACGGTACGTCTTCAGCCGAACGGCGACACCGTGCTCGACCCCATCATGCAGGAGCAGGAGCCGCAGACCCTGCGCGGGCTTGCCGCTCTCAACGACGAGGGCAACATCGTGGTGCCTGTGCGCACGTGGTTCGGGCGACCTCGCTGCGATTTCGTGATTCACAGCGACCATCCCTTTACCGTGCGTTACACCCGCGAACCGGTGCATGTACCCGGCTCCGTCACGTTCGTGAAGAACGCCTTTCAGAAAGACGAGTAATTGCAGCACGGTTGTACGTCGATGGGGAGAGGGGGTGCGTCGGCGATGGGGAGCGGGAACGCGGAAGGGGAATTGAAGCGCGGAACTCGGAACGCGGAATCCCAAGAAACGCGGAAATCGGAACTCGTAACGCTGTCCACCCCGTCCACTACGTCCACCCGTCCACAGCGGAACGCGGAAATCGAAAAGAAACTCTGGATGTTCGGAAGACCGGGGCCGGCAGTCTGACAGTCCGGCAGTCCGACGGTCGGCGGTTCGAGGGTGTACAACTAACTGTGTAACTGGTTACTCTTTACCAACCCTGTGAGGAACCAGTGAAAGACAAGAAAACCGACGCCCTTCTTGATGAGCTCCTGAAAGATTGTACTTCACCAGAAGACATCCTTGGGGAGCATGGCTTGCTGAAGCAGTTGACCAAACGGATGGTTGAGCGTGCCCTTGAG
>JAWLBW010000186.1:0-9030 GCA_041687475.1 bacterium | reverse complement strand
AGGAAACGAGGGCGAATGGTCATGGGTGTCTCCGGTTGATGTTTACCCCACCGACCATCTCTCCCCTCGTGGTAGCGGTGCGTCGGGTAAGTACAAGCGGAAACCGTGCCCGCGCAGTAGGCTGAAGTGCCTTCGTGAAAAGCAGACCTATTGCAAACAGCGATTACATGCGCGTTACGCTCTGTTCGCTCCGGCGACGTCGTATTCACGCTGTGCGTATATGAACGAAGTGTAACGTTACCGTGTGCCGATTCAGGGCACACCGACTGCGACCTCTCTACCAATCGAAGTCAACAGCTCACAGCGCATCAGGGATTCGAAGCCGAGGGCCGGGCTCGAGATGGTCAGCCGCCTTACACAAGAAAGGGGAGTACGTATGCTTTTCGCGTACGTCTCCCCAGCCAGAGAGCAAGGAACGTTTACTTCTTTACTTCTTTACTTCTTCTCTTCCTTCTTCTTTTCCTTCTGCTTTCTCGCGACTTCGGCCTCGGTCCCGCTGCCCAGCGACCAGTGACCGGTATCCTGATCGAGCTTGTGGCAGTAGGTACACTGGCCCTGGTAGTAGGTCATGAAGTGGTTGTCTTCTCCACCGGTCAGATGCACCAGGTGAACGAGGCGTGCAAACGGGGGGCCGGCCTTCTTCTTGTTCTTGGGCCGCTCGGCATGGCACTCGAGGCAGTTGTCGGGAATCTTCGCCGTGGTGAGGTCGGCCTTGACCTTCGGGTGCTCGCCCTTGATCTTCATTCCCTTGGGCGCGGCCTTCTTTGCCTTTTCCACCAGTTCTTCGGGCGCTCCGTCCTGCCAGTCCTTGATCCACGTGCTGAAGCGGGCGTCCATGTTCTGCTCGGGATTGTTCTTGTGGCAGTCGACGCAGGCGTTGGGGTGATCGTCTTCGACATTGATGCCCGGAATGGGGCGCGCGGGCGGAAGTTCGGGCGACAGCACCTCGGCGTCGTCCTGATTCGCCGAAGCCGAATCGCCATTGAAGCATACAAGCAGCAGAGCAAACAGCAGCAGTTTCCGCATGGTTTCCTCAAAAAGAACGTTGGTGGTTCAGCGTCTACTTTAGGAGACCCGGCGTCGAGTTGTCAATGAGTCGGCGCGGCGTCGTTCGTCGCCCAGGCGTTCTTCGCCCTATCCTTCGTTCCGGCGGGTTACTCGATCGGGTTCGCCTCTTCCCAGAAGAAGCCGTCGACAACGTGGTCAAGATGCACTTCGACCGCGCCGAGGCCTTGGTAGAACGGGGCGTCGAGCCAGAGGCTCACACGCAGGCTTCCGGTCGTACGGCGGCAGCTGCCGCTGAAGGTGCAGGTGGCGTCTTCGTCGACCGCAGACGCCTTCCAGTCGGAAAGCGTCAGTTGAAAGTCGGCATTCTCCCAATCCCAGTCGAAGGGTTCATCGCCCGGGCAGGCGGCGTTGTTGCTGAACCCCGGTGCGATGCTCTCGGCGGTCTTGTCGAGAACAAGCGTCTCGCCGTCGGTCAGGGGCGCGCGTTGGGGCAGGGAAACCTGGAAGGTGGTTTCCATACCCGGCTCGTCGGTATTCAGCCATACGGTAAAGAGTCCGTCGCCTCCGTCGACGACATAGTGCGCCGACACCTTTTCGAAGCTGGTCGTGTCGCAGGTTACGCCGTCGCCGTAAACCATTGATTGCGCAAAGAAAGAACGAGTCATGTCGCTCTTTTCGATGACCGGCTTCAGGGTTCCCAGGCTGCTCGTCTCAATCACGAGAGAAGGCACGAAAGTCTGCAGAAATGCTTCGAGAACTTCTTCGGAGTCGAGCGTTTCACACTCGACTGCCGCGCCTGTCGCAGTGGTGCCCGCGGTGTTGTAACCGACACTCGTGCCGACCGTCGAGGTACCCTTGCGTTGCTGCTCGAGGCGGGTGCGCAGCTCTGCGTCCATGGCCAGGCGGCGTTCGATTTCGGCGCGCTTGTCGGGGTCCTCAATCGACTCCTTCTGCAGCTGTTGGCGCTGATCCTGCTTCTGCTGTTCGAGCTTGTTCAGGAGATCGCCTTGCTGCTCCTGACGCTCCTGCTTCTGCTGCTCGAGCTTTTCTTGCGTTGCGCTCTCCTGCGCCTGGCGTTTCGCCAGCTCTTCTTCCGTCTCTTCGATGCTTCGCTCGGTTTCAGCAAGCTTCGCCGCCAGGTCGAGCAGGGTACACATATCGTCGCGCGGGTTCGTCATGCGAAGGGCGTTCTGCACGAGGGTACGGCGCTCTTCGTTCAGGCGCTCGAAGATGGTCAACGATTTCGCCAGCTCGTCGATATCGACGCCCGCAGCGGTCTGCATGCGAATGACGTAGGCCACGCGCTCGACATCGTCTTCGGTAACGGCGTCGGCGTAGGGGCGGAATGCGGCCGCCGCGGGCGCCTTGACGGGCACGATGGAGAGCACCGCATCCTTGACGCCTTCGGGCAGGGCCCCGGCCGGAACGGCCACGCGCATACCGGCCAGCGGACTCGATTCATCGTCGATATCGAGCACCATATCTTCGTTACCGTCGATGACGAAGGCGGCGCCACCCAACGCTTCGGCTTCGGCGCGAATACGCTCGAAGGCGTTGTCGACGACCGCGGCGACGGGGCTATCGCTGCATGCGTTCAAGGTAAGCAAAGCGGCGAAGAGTCCGGACAGGTAAATGCGGAAGCGGAACATCGGGAACCCCCAAGGGGTGGAAAAGGAACACCCAAGTCGCGTGAAATATGCGATGGGAGGCGGGCGCCGACGCGCAACGCCCCACCGGCTGCGACGGCTTAACGCCTACATGGTAGTAACTGCGGTCGACCGGGTCAATGGTGCGGATTAGAAGGGGGGCGGCGAGGATAAACAAGAGGGCAGAAAAACCTGTGACAGAGGGGGGAGAGGCCGGGCACGGCAGTGCGAAGAATCGGTCTGGCGCGCCTTAGCGAGGGAGCACCAATAGAGTTTTCAGCCTCTTGTACCCGGCTTATGGATTATGTACAAGTATCGGGCCCTATGACTTTCGGTTGCATGCCCAATGTGAAGCAGCGCATCGAGATGCTGCCGTTGTCGATGCCTTCGTACTCGTAACGCAGGGTGTCGTTTTCGTCGGCGGCGCCGAGGGGGTAAAAGAGGGGGTACCAGTGATCCGGTGTCGGAATGCTGAGCCGTCCGGCCTCGGTCTGTCGGGCGTCGTGCTGCAGAGCGGCGTAGTCGCGGTTCTCGAGCCGGGTCTTGACCCACTCGTCGAATTCAATAGCCCAATCGTAGGGTTGCACCTCGCCGCGCAGCACCGCCTGCCTGAGGTTGTGAACGATGTTGCCGCTGCCGACGATGAGTATGCCTTCGTCGCGCAGGCGGCGCAGTTGTTGCCCGAGCTTGAAGTGGTACTCGGCCGGTTGTTCCATGTAAATGCTCACCTGCAGCACCGGAATGTCGGCCTCGGGGTACATGTGCCTGAGCACGGCCCAGGCGCCGTGATCGAGCCCCCAGTTTTCGTCAGGGTAGACATTGGGGTCTTCGATTCGCTCGCAGATGGCGTCGGCGATTGAGGGGCTGCCGGGCGCAGGGTATTCCACCTGAAAAAGGGCCTGGGGAAAGCCGTAGAAGTCGTGAATGGTGCGGGGCCTTTCGACCCTCGTGACCCAGCTGCCTTCGGTCATCCAGTGGGCCGACGCGCACAGAATGGCCCGGGGACGGGGAAGTTCCCTGCCGAGACGGGCAAGCGCCTGCGTAAACGGGTTGTCGTCAATGGCGTGCATGGGGTTGCCGTGGCCGATGAAGAGAACGGGCATGCGGCTGGTTGTCGACGGCGATGACTGGGTTTCAGGGTTAATCATGTGAACCTGCTTGGGGAGAACCTGCTACGGGAAAGTCGCCCGACAATCAGTCGTCGGCAAACCGAGATGCTTCATTCCCGGTTGCCTCTACCGACCATACTACCGCATCCGGTGGCTCGGCGGAGCCCGGAGGCGCGCAGCACGATTGTGCGGGGATAATCCGGACGTTGGTGAAAATCCGACCTGCTGCAGGCCGAACTCGGTCACTCGCCACATTCCCTGTTTTCGGGATATCGGATTGTGGATTGAAGGATTACGCACCGAGGCGCGCAGACAGCCTCTGTCTACCTGTCGCGCTATGCTTCCTGCTATGGCTGCACCACATCGACCCCACGCGGGCATGTTCATTCGCCTCTCACGCGGTTACTGTTACGGATCCTGCCCGATCTATACGCTCTCTGTCTGGGGGAACGGCCGCGTGCGCTTCCGGGGCGAAGGCTTCGTCGAGTCCATGGGCGTACACACCGGCAAGGTAGATGAAGCGTGCGTCGTAGAACTCTTCCATCGTTTCATGGAAGCCGACTTCTTTTCCCTGCCGGAAAATCTCTATTCCCATATGGTCGACGGACCGAGCACCGACCTCGTTTTCCGTCATGGGAACAGGCGGCATACCGTGGGCAGCGCCGGCGTGCCGCCCCGCGAACTATCCGCTGCCGAGTGGGAGAAATTCGGCAACGCGGGAGTCACTCTGGAAGACCTGGCCGACTCCGTTGATCGCCTGATCGAAACCGAACGGTGGATCGGCGGCGACGCACGGCTGGGGAATTTTCCCTGCTGACCCGCACCCAAGCAGGCACGATTGCGAGATGGTCGGCGGACGGCGGAATCGTCCTGCACGGCTGGTCCGAGCCCACTTCCTCCCCCTCCGACCGACGTGGCCGTGCCGCACGATCTCCCCCTCCTTTCTCCATACGCACGCAAGCTTTGCTTGCGGGTTGGAGAAGGAGGGGGCCCGGTTCTACACTTGCGCCCGAGCAACACGACGCGTTACTCCCCGTCCTCCTCCAATCCGGGCCGTAGGCCCGTGATATGGAGGAGGAAGGGGCCGGGGGAAGGTGGTGGGATCGACCGGCCGGCACACCGCTATCCAACCGCTTGCCGAATTCTCCGTATAACCGAATCCAGATCCGACATCACCTCTTCAGCAGAAACACGTACGAAGCGAAACCCTAAAGCCTCGAGATTGCGTTGCCTGACCTCGTCTTCGTTCACCTGCCGGCCATGAACCTCACCATCAACTTCGATGATGAGCTGCCGACTGGCGATCAAAAAGTCCACGATGTAGGGCCCGATTGGCTGCTGCCGACGAACTCGTACCCCCAGAGCCTTGCGACGCAGTTCCTGCCACAGCCGTGCCTCACTGGCGGTCGGCGACTTGCGCTGCTGCCTGGCCTCCAGCATCAACGCCGCTCTGGTTGCATTCGGCACATTCCAGCGACGGGTTTTCATGGCTACTCCTAGTTCGAAAAGGCCAGTCTTGCACGAGGTCACGACAAAGGCTGTCCGTTCTTGCCCGGATCCCACTTCCTCCCCCTCCGACCGACCTGGCCGTGCCGCACGATCTCCCCCTCCTTTCTCCATACGCACGTAAGCTTTGCTTGCGGGTTGGAGAAGGAGGGGGCCCGGTTCTGCACTTGCGCCCGAGCAACACGACGCGTTACTCCCCGTCCTCCTCCAATCCGGGCCGTAGGCCCGTGATATGGAGGAGGAAGGGGCCGGGGGAAGGTGGTGGGATCGACGCAGACAGCATCTGTCTCGTCACCCTGCTAGACTATCTCCATGCGTACGGCTCGGAGCCCGTTCTCGAGCCGATGCGCGACCGTTCTACTCTTGTCCGCACGAGCCGATGGAATGGCGAGCGGAAACACCGTGGACCGAACGCCGACATGCGAAAACGCCAACGCCGATGGAGACCCATGCGCCTCTTGCACACGTCTGACTGGCACCTCGGCCAGACCCTGCACGACTTCGACCGCAGCGCCGAACACCAGCACTTTCTCGACTGGCTGCTCGACACCCTCGAAGCCCAGAATGTGGATGCACTGGTCATCGCCGGCGACATCTTCGACACGGCCAACCCCTCGGCGGCGGCCCAACGGCAGCTCTACACGTTTCTAGCGGAAGCGCGACGGCGCATTCCCCAGCTGGCCATGGCCCTCATCGCCGGCAACCACGACTCGCCCGGTCGCCTCGAAGCGCCCCTTCCCCTGCTCGACACACTCGGCGCCACGGTGGTCGGCAGTGTGCCGCGCCTTGCCGGCGGCGGTGTGGATATCGAGCGCCTCGTCGCCCCTCTGCGTAACGGATACGGCGACGTCATCGCCTGGTGCCTGGCGGTACCCTTCCTACGCCCGGGCGACGTTCCCAGTGTCGAAGGCGAAGGCGACGGTTTTGCCCGCGGCGTCGAATTTCTCTATCGCCAGGCCTGCGAAGCCGCCCTCGCCCGTCGCGAATCCCATCAACCGATTATCGCCCTGGGACACTGCCACATGGTGGGCGGAGAGGTGTCGGAAGAGTCGGAACGCCGCATTGTCATTGGGGGTTCGGAGGCGCTCTCGGCCGACATCTTCCACCCCGATATCGCCTACGTGGCGCTCGGCCACCTGCACCGGCCCCAGCGCGTGGGCGGAAAAGACCACATCCGCTACAGCGGCAGCCCCCTGCCCATGTCCTTCGCCGAGCGCGACTACCCCCACCAGGTCGTCATCGTCGACTTCGAAGACGGCAAGTTCAGCGGTTGCAGTCCCCTTCACATCCCACGGCCCGTGCCCTTTCTGCGCGTGCCCGAAAAACCCGCGCCGCTGGATGACGTGGTCACGGCTTTGCAGACACTCGACGTACCCGACGGTCCACAGCCCTATGTCGAAGTCCTGGTGCGCCTCGACGCCCCCGAGCCCGGTCTGCGCGCGAAGATCGAAGAAGCCCTCATGGGGAAAGACGTTCGCCTGGTGAAGATTTCAATCTCCCGTCCCCAGCTCGCCTCGGGTGGAAGCGCCGACGTACCCCTCTCCCTGAGCGACCTCGAACGCCTCGATCCCCAGACCGTCTTCGAGAAGCTCTGCGATACCAAGAACGTCGCCGCCGAACACCGCCCGCCCCTGACGAAACTCTTTCAGGAACTGCTGGTGGAAGACGGTGAAGAGGAGGCGCTGGTATGAAAATCCTTGCGATACGCGGAAAGAACCTCGCTTCCCTGGCGGGTGAATTCGAGGTCGACTTCCAATCGGAACCCCTTCTTTCGACCGGCCTTTTTGCCATCTGTGGCCCCACCGGCGCCGGCAAGAGCACCCTGCTCGATGCCCTCTGCGTGGCCCTGTACGAAAATACGCCGCGCCTCAAGCAGGCCGACGCGAGGGGACGCATTCCCGACGCCGACATTGCCATCACCCTCCAGGATCCCCGCAACCTCTTGCGCCGCGGCTGTGCCGAAGGCTTTGCCGAAGTCGACTTCGTCGGCAACGACGGCACGGCCTACCGGTCAAGGTGGACCGTGCGACGCGCCCGCAACAAAGTGGATGGCCGGCTCGCCAACACCGACATGAGCCTCGTGCGCCTGCCCGACGAGCAACCCGTGGCTACCGGTAAGAAAACCGAAGTGCTCGAGGCAATACACGAGAAGCTCGGGCTCACCTTCGAGCAATTCACCCGCTCGGTCCTCCTTGCCCAGAACGAATTTTCGACCTTTCTCAAAGCCGACGAGAACGACCGCGCCGCCCTGCTCCAGACCCTGACCGGAACCGACCTCTTCGAAGCCATCTCCCGACGCGCCTTCGAGCGCAATCGCGTCGAAAAGGAAAAGGTCGAACAGCTCAAGCGGAACCTGGAGACCGAGATTCCCCTCGACGCCGAAGCCCGCGCCGCTTTGGAAGCCGAAAGCCAGGCGCAGACCGAGGTCGTGCAGAAAACCGAGGCTTCCACCAAGGAACTCGCCGACCAGCAGCGCTGGTATGGGGAATGGGAAAAGGCGAAGGCCAACGAAACCGAGTCCACCGAAGCGCTCAACAAAGCTCTGCGAAGCCACGAAGAAGCCGGTGAAAGGCGGAAGAAGCTGCAACGTGTGGAAGCCGTGCAACCGGCCCGCGAGTTGCTGAAAGAGTACGAACGCCTCGAAAGTGAGTGCGCCCGAATTGAAAAGGAACGCGCCGAGTCCGAAACCATACTCAAGGGGAAGGAAGAAGAAGTTCGTAAGGCTGAGGCCCTCTTGGGGAAGGCCCGGGAAGCACTTGCCAAAGCCGAGACCGACCGAAAGGAATGCGCGCCGAAACGCAAGACGGCCGCCGAGTTGGATGCCGAGCTCAAGGCCCTCGCCCGGAATCTGGGCGAACTCGAAAAGCAGGTGGCCGAGCGCAAACAGGCCGCCGATGCCTGCGCGAAAGAGCACGCCGACAAGATGAAGGAGCTAGCGGAGGTCCGCGCCAAGCTCGAACAGGCCGAAAAGTGGTTCGCCGAACGTCCCGGTCACCAGAAACTCGCCGAAAAGTGGGAACGCTGGGATACCCTCTTTCAATCCGCTTCCTCAGACCGCGGAGAGCTGACGGCGTCGTCGCAGGCCATCGAAAAGCTGACTGCGGATCATACGGCAGCCGAAAAAGCATTCCGGGAGGCCGGCCAGGCCGGCGAAGCCGTCGAGAAAGAGGCCGAAGAGGCAAAACAGGCGCTCACGGAAGCCCGGAAGGTCCTCGGCGGCTTCGATGCAAACGCGCTGAAAGCCCGCCGACAGAAGGCGGATGAGCGCCGGAAGCTCCTGGTCAATGGCGAGAAGCTGTGGACCACCTTCCACATGGAGCGGACGAGCCACGGGGAGTTCGGGAAGGAATCCGAGCGCCTTCGGAAGGAGCTGGAAGAATACCGGAAAGCCCTGCAGGAAGCGACCGATAAACTTCCCGCCGCCAGGGATGCGGCCGAACGGGCCGAACGTGATTACGAAGTAACGAAAGCGGCCTGTGGCGAAAGTGTCGAGGCGTTGCGCGGCCTGCTCCGCGAAGGTGAACCCTGCGGCGTGTGCGGCTCGACCGAACATCCCTACCGCAACATCGGCGATGAGTTGCAGGCGAAGCTCGATGGATTGAAGACTACCTGGGTCGGGCTTCGCGATCAGCTGAATGCGCTTCTACAGACCGAACGTACGCAGACCGAACTCATCCGCCGCCACGAAGCCGACCTGAAAGCGCGCGAAGAGAAGACCGCCGCCGCTTCCGCTTGCCTGCAGGAAGCCGAGCAGGCCTGGC
>JAWLBW010000185.1:0-9141 GCA_041687475.1 bacterium | reverse complement strand
GTAGCTGCCGACGTTGCCGAACCCCTGAACGACGATGTTTCGCCCGGCGATGTTTCCCCATTCGTGCTCGGCAAAGGATTTCACCATGAGGGCGACGCCTCGACCGGTGGCTTCTTCCCGGCCCTCGGCCCCGTACAGGTCGACCGGTTTTCCGGTAACGACCGCGGGCGTGAAGCCGCAGATGCGCGTGTATTCGTCCATGAACCAGGCCATGGTCTGCGCGTCGGTGTTGACGTCGGGTGCCGGAATGTCGCGGTAAGGGCCCAGCATTTCGTGCAGCTCGCCGACGAAGGCTCTGGTCAGGGTTTCGCGCTCGCGGGTCGAAAGCTGCCAGGGATCGACGGCGATACCCCCCTTTGCGCCGCCGTAGGGCACGTCGAGCAGCGCCGTCTTCCACGACATGAGGGCCGACAGGGACGTTACCTCGTCTTCCTCGACCGATGGGTGATACCGGATGCCGCCTTTCATCGGTCCCCGTGCGGCACTGTGCTGAACCCGGTAGGCCGTGACCACGAGCAGTTCGCCGTTGTCGCGGGTAAGCGCCAGCTCGGACTTGAGAACGCGACGCGGCTTGAGCAGGAGCCGTTCGACCGATCGGGGCATCTCCAACACCCGCACCGCCTCGTGCACATAGGCGGCGGTGGCTTCAAAAGCACTCATAGCTTTCGAATGGCGTGACAGGTGATAGGTGAAAGGTGATACGACGAGCGTACTCGGCCCGAGAAGTCACCCCCGCCCATGATTCGCTGCGCCTGCCGTGTGCGGCATTCCGTACGATGGAAGGGTGCAGGCAGACCGCGCCCAGGCCTCGTACGGGGCTGCGTCGGTGGCAGAATCCGCATATGCACGGTTCGGTAGAGGCAGCCGCAGGCGAAGCCTGCTCGGGACGGCCATATCTGTCTGGAATACTCATGACTTCACCGGTCCTACCCATACCTGTTGCGCGTTGACGAACTCGCGAATGCCGTGTGGCCCCAGCTCGCGTCCGTATCCCGAGCGCTTGACGCCCCCGCTGGGAAGCCGGGGATCGGTTTTGACGATGCCGTTCACAGACACCTGCCCGGCTTCGATCTCGCGGGCAAGCTTCTCGCCGCGGGCCGCATCGGTCCACACGCTTGCTCCCAGCCCGTACGGCGTATCGTTCGCCATCGCAAGCGCCGCCTCGGCATTACCGGCCCGCGTGACCACAGCCACCGGCCCGAAGGTCTCTTCGGTGCAGGCCGTCATGGCCGGTTCGACATCGACCAGCAGGGTAACCGGGTAGAAGAAGCCCGGCCCTTCGGGCAGCTCGCCGCCCAGCAGGCACCGTGCTCCCTGGGCAATCGTTTCGCGTACCTGCCGGTGAATATTATGGCGCAGGTCGGCGCGGGCTATCGGCCCCACGTCGGTCTGTTCGTCGGCCGGATCGCCGACCTTCAATGCGGCCAGTCTGTCGCGCAGCAGCTCGACCATGCGGTCGTAAACCGGCGATTCGATAATGATACGTTTGGCCGCGATGCACGATTGGCCGGCGTTGATGATGCGCGACAGGGTTATGACATCGGCCGCCTTTTCGAGGTCGGCATCGGCAAGAACGACGGCCGGGTCGGAACCGCCCAATTCGAGCACGGCAGGCTTGATTTCCGAGGCGGCGACGGCAGCCACGGCGGCGCCCCCCCGCGTCGACCCGGTAAACGAGACCGCCTGCACGCGCGGGTCGCGAATGACCGCTTCGACATCGGGCGTTTCGAGCGCCAGGTTCTGAAAAATGCCGTGCGGTGCGCCGACATCGTCGAACAGCCGGGCGATGGCCGCCGCACAGCCCGGCACGTGCGGATCGTGCTTCATGAGGCAGGTATTTCCCGCCATGAGCGCCGGCGCACAGAAGCGGAAAGCCAGCCAGAAAGGCGCGTTCCACGGAAGAATGCCCAGAACCGGCCCGAGGGGAAGGTACTGCACATAGCTGCGCGTGGCGTCGGACTCGATGTGTTCGGTGGCCAGATACGCCTCGGCATGCCCGGCGTAATGCTCGGCGCACCAGGCCGCCTTCAGCACCTCGCCGCGCGCTTCCTTGATGGGCTTGCCCATTTCCTCGGTCATGAGGGGGGCCAGGCTTTCAACCTGCTCGCGCATGCGGGCGGCCACGGCGCGCAGCACCTCGGCCCGCTGGGCGAAACTCTTCCGGCGCCAGTTTTCGAACGCCTCGACCGAAGCCGCGAGCCGCGTTTCGATGGTGGCCGGATCGTCGGTGGGCACCTGCCGCACGACGGCGTCGTTGCGGGGATCAATGACTGTCAGCATGCTGTTCTCCTTCCCTTGGCTTCGGCACATTTGTCGGCGACTCCGACGACGAGACCCCGACCGGTTCGTACGCATGCTCACCCGGTTGTACTTCGGGTGAAGGTTTGCACACGAAGTCGCGGTCGAGCGTGAAGAACGACTCGCAACCCCGATCGGTCACGAGAATGGTGTCGGAGATGCCCACGGTCTTGTCGCCGTCGACACCCCACATCCACGGAATCAGGTGCAGCGTCATGCCCTGTTCCAGAATGGTGCCGTCGCCCTGCTTGAGGCTGAGCATGTACCCTTCGTCCCAGCTGGGCGGAAACGCGATGCCGATGGAGTATCCGGCCCGCGTAATCAACTCGGCCCCGAGGTGGTTGTCGGTAATGATGTCGCGAATGATCTTATCGGCGTCGGACACCGTGAGCCCGGGCCGAATATATCGCTCGACTTCGTCGAGCGCCAGCAGCATGCGCTCCTGCGCCTTCGCCATCGACGACGAAAGAGAATCGAGCACCACGGTGCGCATCATTGCCGTGTGATAGCGGCGATAGCAGCCGCCCACTTCAAGAAAAACGTGCTCGCCGGGTTGCACGGTGCGCCCTTCCCAGGTGGCGTGACCGATCATGGAGCGGGGCCCCGACGTGACGTACGGCATGACGGCCGGCGCCTCGCCGCCCGCGGCAAACATGGCCGAACTGATGGCCGCGCCGATTTCGTTTTCGGTGGCGCCGGCGACGCAGGCATCGTAACCGGCGCGCACGCCGGCCTCGGTCGCCAACGCGGCTTTGCGCATGATTTCGATTTCGGCGGGTGATTTACGCACCCGTCCTTCCTCGACAATGCCGAAGCAATCGAGCAGCCTTCCGCCGTTGGTAAAGGTGGTGTGAAAGCGATCCTGCAGGTAGGCGGGAAAGAAGTAACTGTTTCGCTCGTAACCCACTTGCTTGCCGGCGAGGCCGAACTCGTGCAGGCTCGAGACCAGCATCTGAATGGCGTCGCCGGTGTCCCAGTACGGCCGCGTAATCTCGACCCAGGTACGCGCATGCACGTTCGACTCTTCCATCTTGCGCGTAATCATGAAGGGTTCGTGTTCCAGCGGTACAACGAGCGCTTGGAAGAACGAGTATCCGGTCGTCTGATAATCGGTGAGATACATCAGGTTTTCCGGATCGGTAATGATGACGGCGTCGAGCAGTCGCTTCTCCATGCGCCGCCGCAAGGCCGCGAGCCGCCCCTCGTACTCGGCGAAGGGAAAGGTCATGTCGTCGCGCTGCTTCATACCGACTCCACCACGGCGGCGAGCGAAGCTTCGAGAATGTCGAGGCCTTCTTCCAGATCGGCCTGGGGAATGGTAAGCGGCGGAATCAACTTCAGCACTCTTCCCCCAGACCCGCAGGGGCCGATGAGAAGACCCCGCAGAAAACACTCGGCAGCCACGGCTTTGGCGAGCGCGCCGTCGCCGACATCGATGGCCTGCACCATGCCGCGTCCGCGTACCTCGAAAGCTCTGGCGTCATGTTTTGCCGCGATGTTACGCAGCCGCTCGGCCATCTGCGCGCCTTTCCTGCGGACCTCGGACATGAGTTCGTCGTCCTCGAAATATCGCAAGCCTTCACGGCCGGCGACGAAGGAGAACCCCTGTCCCCTGAACGTTCCGGTATGCTCGCCGGGCGACCAGATGTCGTGTTCGGGTTTAATCAGGTTCATGGCCAGCGGCGTGCCGTAGCCCCCGATACCCTTGGCCAGGCAGACGATGTCGGGGTCGAGGCCGATACCGTCGAAGCTGAATAACGAGCCGGTGCGTCCGCAACCCACTTGAATATCGTCGACGATGAACAGCGCCCCGGTGTCGTGCGCCAACTTTTCGACCGCCTTGAGCCAGCCGGGTGAAGCCACGTTCACGCCGCCCTCGGCCTGTATGGTCTCGAGCAGAAAGGCGGCCGGAGGTTCGAGACCGCCCGACGGATCGGTGATTTCGGCCCGCAGGGACTCGAGCGATTCCATGCCCCCGCCGGGGCTGGTCTCGAAGGGCATGCGGTGCACATGCTCGAGGGGAACACCGGCTGCGCCGCGAAAGTAGCTGTTGGCCGTGCAGGCCAGCGCGCCCAGCGTCATGCCGTGAAAGCCGTGACTGAACGCGACGATACCCCTGCGTCCGGTAACCTTGCGCGCCAATTTCAAGGCGGCCTCGACGGCGTTCGTGCCGGTCGGACCCATGAACTGCAGCTTATGACGCATGCCTCTGGGCTGCAGGATCGTGTGGACGAAGGCTTCAATGAACGCGCGCTTGACCGACGTGGCCATGTCCAGGCTGTGGGCGACCCCGTCGGCCTCGATGAATGCAATGAGGGCGCGCTTCATGCGTTCATTGTTGTGGCCGAAGTTCAGCACGCCCGCGCCCGCGAAGAAATCGAGATACGACTTGCCGTTCTCATCGACTTGCCGGGCATTCGACGCCGACCGGAAGACCGTGGGCCAGGCCCGCGAGTAGCCGCGAATTTCCGATTCAAATTCTTCGAAAACGTTCATGTCTGCTTCTCCTGCGTGTTCCGGTGACCGCCCTGCCGGCGGCCGCCTTCAGCCTGCTTCGAGCAGGCCGGGTTCTTTCTCTTCGGTTTCCGGGTCGGGTACCGGGGCACCGGCAAGCCGTGCGAAAAGGCGCACGACAAGGGGTATCAGTCGATCGTTGAAGTCGTACCGGCCGCTGTGGCAGGGTACGTCGTGGCCGTCTTCGTCGCCTGCGCCGATGAGTGCATAGGCGCCGGGTATGCGGTTCAGGAAATAGCTGAAGTCTTCCGAGGCCATGATGGGCACGGGCAATCGCTCGTCGCGCCACCCGGCGCCGAGTTCCCGTTCGAGCGCGCTTCGCACCCGGGCCGCTTCTTCGGCATGGTTAACGGTCGCGTCATAGCGGTCGTGCAGCACGACTTCGGCCGTGACACCCCAGGCACTTGCCGTACCCTCGGCAATTTCGCGAATCATGCGGAACATGGCCGCCCGCGTCTCGACCGAACCGGCGCGAATGCTGCCCTGCAACTTCGCCGTATCGGGAATGACGGTCGGAAGACTGGACGCTTCAACGGAAGTGACACTGACCACCGCGGGCTCACGGGCGGGCAGGCGGCGGCTGACAATCTGCTGCAGCGCCAGCGTCACGGCCGCCGCCGCGGTTACCGGGTCGCGGCACAGTTCGGGCTGGCTGGCGTGGCCCCCCCTTCCCCGCAGGGTAATGTGGAAGGTGCCGTTGGCGCACATGACCGGCCCGTCGGGACAGACCGCCTTACCGAAGGCAATGGCGGGCCAGTTGTGCCATCCGTATACGGCGTCGACCCCTTCGAGGGCGCCGTCGGCGATCATTTCGCGTGCGCCGTGGCCGCCCTCTTCTGCGGGTTGGAACAACAGGCTTACTGGTCCGGGCAGCGCGTCTTCGTGAAGCTTCAACCACCACGCGGTAGCGAGTAGAACGGCCGTGTGACCGTCATGGCCGCAGGCATGCATGAAGCCGGGCCGTTGCGAAGCCCAGGGCAGCGGGCTCTCTTCGCGCATCTCGAGCCCGTCGATGTCGCCGCGGAGGGCAATGTGCCTGCCGGCGGCATGCGGGGCCAACATGGCCATGGTTCCCGTACCCGCGCACGCACGCCAGCCAATGCCGCTTTCCGTAAGCAGTTCACGAATGTGAGCGGCCGTCTCCTGCTCTTCCCAAGCGGTCTCAGGCCACTGGTGCAGGCGGCGCCGCAGCACGGCCGCACGTTTGATGAGTTTGTTCCACGCTTCCCGCATGATCTCGACTCAGATGAAGTCCGGCGTAACACAAACCGGACTCCAGTCTAGGTCATCATGCGGTGGGTGCCTAGGGGGTCGAAGACGACGTTACCCGGCGAGAAACCGCGCAAGAAATCAGCGCGACTTGCGGAACCAGACGCGGGTGCCGCCACCGGGCCCCGGCGCAATCTCAAAGGAATCGCTCATACGCCTGACGGCGCCCAGCCCCATTCCGAGACTTCGACGGGGAAACGCCGGCATACCGTCAAGGCCGATATCGGTTGTGAACCCGTCGTTAAGGACCAGCTCGGGGGCCATCAATCCCGGCCCCGAGTCGGTCACAACGACTTCGACGGCCATATCCCGATATGAGACATCGAGGCGACCGGCTTCGGCGAACTTCTGCACATTCGACGCCAATTCACTGACCGCTATGGCCAGTTCGGCGGCAAAACGACAGTCGAAGCCGCGTGCCAGCGCAAAGTTGCGGGCGACGGACTGTATGTATGCCAGAGGTGTCTCGCGGTCGATCGCGACCCGAACCGTCTCAGCATTTAAGCACGAGACAGGCTGCGTCATCATGATCCTTGGCGTGGGTTTCGAGAATCAGGCGCGCTGCCGCCGAGGCGTTCTTCGTGCGGAAGGGATCGAGATCGGCCCGACTCGAAATACCGTCCGTGAAAAGGACGATGAGATCGCCCGGGTGTGTCCGATAGCGGTTTTCGACAATGCGGCGAACGCGCACCCCCAACACCCCTTGTTGCGGAAGCGGACGAATGGGTTCGCGGGAAACGGCGCGCACCTCGACATTGCCCACGGCGGCATGCAGCAGTTCGCCGTTGCGCAGGTCGAGCGCAAGCACCGTGAGAGCAACCCCCCGGGTGTGAGCAATGGCCCGATCGCAGCCCCTCAACATATCGCCCGGAGTCAGACCGGCGTTCGCGTTGACGAAAGCCATGGCCGCCGTCGCCGCTTCGTGGGCCCCCTCGCCATGGCCCAGGCCGTCGGCAAGAGCCAACACCAGCCTCTCTTCGCTACGCACCACGGCAAGCTGATCGCCGCATAGCCGTTCACCGGGCATGGCCCGGAGCGCATGCCCTACGTCGGCAACCAGATTCACAGGTATTTCTCCATGACCACGATGGTGCCCTTACCGGGCCCCGTTTCGACATGAAACTGGTCCATCAGTTTTCGGCAGCCGAGAAGGCCCATGCCCATGCCGGTACGCGAAACGTAGGCGCCCGAGAGCACGTGATTGATGTCGGGAATGCCAGGCCCCCGGTCGGTCGCGGCAATGGAAATGCCGTTGCGCGGACGCGAGATCAGTTTCACCGTAACCTCGCCGTCGCCCCCGGCATACCGAAGAATGTTACGGGCGACTTCGGAAACGGCGGTCGCGATCTTTACCTGTTCGGTCCGCTGAAAACCGACTTCGGCGGCAAGATCCCTTGCCCGGGCCCGGGCAGTGACCACACTGTCTTCGGAGTGAATGGGCACGACCTTCTCGCGCACGAGGTGGCCGGTTCCCTTCTGCGAAAGCGCCCGCAGCTGGCCGGCCAGGACTTCGCGCTGGCGCTCGTCGCGCAGAAAAACCTCGATGCCTCGCAACACCTGTACTATGACCTGCTCCGAGACTTTGCCGCTCTGCAGCTCGGCGTGGCTCATGCCGGCACGGCGTATTGCCGTATCGACAAGGCTACGGGCCGTCACCGAGCTGACATACCGTTGCAATACCTCGCGCAATCCGTCGACTGCCGTCACCGTTTGCATGGCATCCCTCAGAGATTCTCAAGGCCGAATAGTTCGTCTTCTTCGCGAACGGTCGCAGCCTGGGCTTCGAACGGGTCGTCAACGTTGCCCACCGTCGAGATTCGCAGTCCCAGCAATTCGAGAGCCGCCTCGAGATTCAGGGCGGTGTGCACGCCTTCCATGGTCATGCCCATCTCGACAAGGGTTCCGGCCATGGCCGGATCGAGCCCCGCCAGCACGGTTTGCACGCCCATCAGGCGCACAATCTGCGACAGGTCGCGAAAAGCGCGCGCCATATAGGTATCGACCAGGTCGACGCCCGAAATGTCGATGACGAGTCCGTCGGCCGGGGCTCGTTCGATGGTGTCAGTCAAGGCTTCCTTGAGGGCCAGTACCGTCGTGTCGGTCAGGTCGCCCTGAACCGACACGATGAGCACGTTACGCAGGCGTATGATGGGTATGGCGGCCATGCTCAGCCCCCTACCGAGCGACGTTCACGAAGAAAGCGCAGGCAATCGCGCAAGCCGTCCTTCAAATTGCGCAGCGTGTGAATCTCACCCAGGTCGGCGCCGATCTCGACCAGCGTCTGTGCGACGGCGGGGCTCAACCCGGTGAGCACGCAACGAGAGCCCAGCAAAGCCGCCGCCCGCACGATCTTCAGCAGATAGTCGGCGGTACGCGTGTCGACGGTGGCAACGCCGGTCACGTCAATGATTACACACTTCGATTGGGTTTCGACGATACGCTCGAGCAACGAATTCATGATGTCGGCGCTGCGCCGGGTGTCGACGATGCCTACCACCGGAAGAAGCAGTATGTCTTCCCACACTTCCATGACGGGGGTCGAAAGCTCACGAATGGCCGCGGCCTGCTGCTCGATGGTCAGAAGTTTCGACTCGAGCTCGCGGGTCAGCGAGTAACTCGACGAAGCAAGCGCATCCTTCCACGCATCGGCCTCAGGCCCCCACTCGTCGGCGGCCTTGATCTCGAAAGCGCAGACGTCGTCGCCCTTGCCGCGGCACTTGGTCTCAATGGCCACCATGCGGCGGCCGCCGAAGAAGGAGGTACACCAGCCCGAGGCGTAACCGGTCAACGTATAGCAGACCGGCTCGTCGGACACGCCCGATTCGGCCAGGTGCGACTCGGCTTCATATGAGTTTTCCCAGATGCCCGACATGAAGAAATGGTCGTTCTCACGGTCGACCTCGATCTTGGTGGGCGTTGCCTTCACGATACCTTCCCAGGTGTGTATGACAGGGCCCGAGGCGAGCTCGTCGATTTCCGTATCCCAATCGTAGGCGGCCTTGAGCATACGATGATCTTCTTCTCCGCTTCGAAACCCGAACTGCGAAAGAAGGGCCCTGG
>JAWLBW010000184.1:0-9325 GCA_041687475.1 bacterium | reverse complement strand
CATTTACTCCATCGAGGGCCAGGGTACCGCTGTCTGGTGCCGCTTCGACACCGCCCCCGCGCTGGAGCAGGACTGGGCAATCGGTGCGGTAAACGTGCCCTATCCGGGTGAGCGTTACTCAGGCGATGGCTGGGGGGCCTGGACAGTCGACGGCCGGCTTCTCGTTGCCGTTGCCGACGGTATCGGCCACGGCGCCCTGGCCCATGAGGCCTCGACGCGAGCGATTGAGGTAATCGGTCGTTCGCCCGAACGGCGCCCGGGCGACCTGCTTCATCGACTTCACGAAGTGCTGAAGAGCACGCGGGGGGCCGCCCTGGGACTGGCCATGCTCGGCGGCTCGCTCGAGTACGCAGGGGTGGGCAATACCACCGGTACCCTATGTACGCCGACCCGGATTCAACACGTGGTATCGCTGCACGGAACGGTCGGGCACACGCTGCGCACCGTCAAGTCGTATGATTATCCCTGGAGCCGGGCGGCTACGTTGATACTCATGACCGATGGATTGCAGACCCGTATCGACTATCAACGCTATCCGGGTTTGATGCGGCGTTGGCCCGCGTTGATTGCCGGGGTTCTTTTCCGCGATTATGTGCGGGGCCGCGACGACGCTACGGTTGTGGTGGTGCGCGCAGCCGAGGCGAGGGAGGCGTGAGGCAGCTGCTTTCTATCGATACGTCGTCTGCGCAGAACGGAGGCGGTGGTGAACCGAGCGCCGAAGAACGCCGGCGGTTTTCCTGCCTGGTTCATCAGTACGCCCGGCTGTGGCCCAAGCCGGTCGAGCAGGCGCTCGTCGCGGCCGCGCTGGTCGATGTGTTCGAAGGCCTGCTTGCGGGCGGGCGGGTCGCTCTTCGCCTTGAAGAAGTGGCCGGCCGGTTTCTGGAACTTGCGGGCGACGCTTCCATTCTGCCGCAGGCTGCAACCCTGGAGGCGCTGACGGCCCTGCTGCCGGAGTCTGTGGCCGTCGAACCGGGCCGGCTTCGTCTGCACCTGCCGCCTTTCGGGCCTCCCGAAGCAGCGCGGGTCGAAAACGACCCGGCCGCCCTCGTGCTCGGGGCGATGAAAAATGCGGGAGTCGTAGCCGCAGAGTTGACTGCGACGCGGGTAGCCATGGAGCACCTGAACCAGGAGCTCGACGAGACCAATCGGGGGGTCGTGGCCCTATACGCCGAGCTCGACCAGAAAGCCGAACTGCTCCAGCGTTCTTCCGAGCTGAAGACGCGGTTTCTGTCGAACATGAGCCACGAGCTGCGGACGCCGCTGAATTCGATCATTTCACTCGCCCGCATGCTCATTGAACGCGTCGATGGCGAGTTGAGCGCCGAGCAGGATAGGCAGGCCCGTTATATCGCCCGCTCGGCTGAAGAGCTACTCGAACTCGTCAACGACCTGCTCGACATTGCCAAGGTCGAGGCGGGTAAGCTCGTTGTGCATCCGAAGTGGTTCGAAGTCGGCGATCTGTTCGGGGCCCTGCGTGGGGTCATGCGCCCGCTCTTGTCGGAAGATGTGGTGCTTGCCTTCGACGAACCGAAGGGCGTACCCGCGCTGCACACCGATGAAGGAAAGGTCGCGCAGATTCTGCGCAACCTGATTTCCAATGCCCTGAAATTCACCGAGAAAGGCGAGGTTCGGGTCAGTGCCGCATTTGAAGAGGGCAGCGTGATTTTCAGGGTAGCCGACACCGGTATCGGCATTGCCCCCGAGCATACCGAAAACATATTCGCCGAATTCGTACAGGTGCACGGCGACCATCAGACGCGCATCAAGGGCACCGGGCTGGGCTTGCCGTTGTCTAAGCGCCTTGCCGAACTGCTGGGCGGAACCCTGCATGTCGAGAGCAGACTGGGCGAAGGTTCGGTCTTCTCGGTCTGCCTGCCATTGCGTTACCAGGCCCTCGAAGAAGACGATGAGCCGGTTTCGAACGGTGAACTGAAGAAGACCATACTTATTGTCGACGACGACGAAGTCAGTCGCTACGTGCTGCGTTCGACGGTGAGTGAGCAACTCGACGACTATGAAATCATGGAGGCCGAAGGCGGCAGGCAGGCCCTGGAACTTGCCAGAGCCCGTCGGCCTGCCGTTCTTTTTCTCGACCTTTATATGCCGGAGATGGATGGCTTTTCCTGCCTACGGGCGCTCAAACGAGACCCGAGTACCAATGCCATACCCGTGGTGGTCAACACCTCGCACGCACTGAGTGCCGAGCAGCGTGCGTTTCTCGATCCGCTTACCGTCGCTATACTGTCGAAGAAAACCAGCTCACGCGAGCAGGCTTTGCGAAGCGTTGCAGACGCATTGCGGGCCGCGGGGGTGCCCAGCAGGGAGAACGAGGGGTGAGTGCCGGAATTCCCCCATGTGTGCTTGTTGTCGACGACAACGAGATTAAACGCTACACCGTAGTACGTACGCTGAAGGCGGCCGGTTTCGTTTGCGACGAGACTGCTACCGGCAGGGAAACGCTTGCGAAGGCCGACCCCGACCGGCACGACCTCATTGTGCTCGACGTGCAGTTGCCCGACATCGATGGTTTCGAGGTCTGCCGGCGGCTGAAAGAAGACGTGCGAACGTCTGTTATTCCGGTGCTTCACCTGTCGGGACATTACGCCTCGAGCGAGGCCCGCGTGCACGGCTTGAGCGGCGGAGCCGATGCGTACCTGGTTCAGCCTGTAGACTCGGCCGAGCTGGTTGCAACCGTCAACGTGCTCTTGCGAACGCGGCGGGCAGAGCAGGAGCGTACGGCCCTGCTCGTGCGTGAGCGTGAGGCCCGGCTTGCCGCCGAGGGTGCCGTGAACCGGTTAGGCTTTCTTTATCGCATTACCGACGACATCCTTGCCGCGGGAAACGATATTGCCGCCAGTGCCGAAAGGGTGCTGCAACTGATCGTTCCGACCGTTGCCGACTGGGGCGTGATCGATCTCGACAGTGAAGCCGGTCAGGTGTGCGTGGCGCGCCATTTCGACGCCGAACGTACAGAGGCCCTCAAGCACGATTGGTGGCCGGGCCGATTGGCGGCAGGTGAAGCCGCCGTGAGCGCCGAGCATGGTGAGGGATCGCCGGAACTCGGCGCAACCGTCGAGCCCGCTTCGATCATCTGCGTGCCCCTTTGCGTGAGCGAAACCCGCTATGGAGCCATCATGGCGGTTCGTGAGAACGGAGCGGCTTTCGACGAGTCCGATCGCGCCCTGCTGGGCGAAGTGGGCTCGCGACTTGCCTCGTCGGTTGCCAACGCCGCCCTTCTGCGCGCACACGAGCGGGCTGTCGAGTCCCGTGACCAGTTATTGGAAATCGTCTCGCATGACTTGAAGAATCCGGTCGGCTCGATCATTCTTACCGCTTCCATCATCGGTCACCAGGTAAGCAAGGGTAAACCTGAAAACCTGGCTCGTATTCCCCAGTTGGCCGGGCGGGTGCAGACGGCGGCCGAACGCATGGCGCAACTCATCGGCAACCTGCTTGACTGGAACAGTCTGCGTACGGGTCGTCTCAACATAGACCCTGCAGTCTTCAAAGTGCGCGAAATTGTCGAAACCGCGGTTGAAATGTTTCTTTCGATAGCAGATAGTAAAGAGATCCGGCTGAGTGCGGCGTGGGACGAGCAAACCCTCGCGTGTGACCGCGAACGGATTCTACAGGTACTCTCCAACCTTCTGGGAAATGCGCTCAAGTTCACGCCGAAGGGGGGCAAGGTTTCCCTCTCGGCACGAGCCGTGTCGGAAGGAATCACCTTCTCGGTAAGCGACACCGGGCCCGGGCTCTCGCGAGAAGAGTTGTCGCGTGTCTTTGAACGGTACTGGCAGGGCCGCGACAACGCCAAGCAGGGTTTCGGGTTGGGGTTGGCCATTGCCAAGGGAATCGTCGACGCGCACGGCGGGCGCATCTGGGTCGATTCGGAGCCCGGCCGCGGCACCCGTTTTTCGTTTCTCATTCCGTTCGAAATGAAACAGGATGGCCCATTGTGACCGATCGCAAGGATTACATTCTCATCGTCGAAGATGATCCCGACATTCGCGAGGCGCTGCGTGACGCCCTGGAACCCGAGGGGTATACGGTACGGACGGCCGAAAACGGGCAGGAGGCGCTGGATACCCTTGCCGGGTCGCCCCGGCTTCCCAACCTCATTCTGCTCGATCTCATGATGCCGGTTCTCGACGGCTGGCGTTTTCTCAAAGCCCGAGCCGAACGGCCCACGTGGAAAGAGATACCGGTTGTGGTGACTTCGAGCGTGGCCCCCGACGAACGCAAGGCCCTTGACGTGACGGGGTACATGCGTAAGCCGATTCGGCTGCTCGAGCTGCTTGCCCTGGTCGAGCGCTATGTGAAACCCGACCCCGGAACAACGCAAGCCGGGCCTGCGTAGACTATTTACCGGCTCAAACCGTGCCCGCACCGCGACGCCATCGTCGTTGTCGCGGCCGGGTATGAAAAAAGGCCCCTTCGTATCGAAGGGGCCTTTTCAGTCAGACTTCCTGCATTGCCTGGGCCAGCTTGCTCAGCGACTGTTTCGCGTCGCCGAAAAGCATGCCCGTGTTCGGCTTGAAGAACAAGGGATTCTCGATGCCGGCAAACCCTCTTCCGCGGCCACGCTTCAGCACGACCACGGTCTGTGCCTTGTCGACTTCGAGAATGGGCATGCCCGAAATGGGGCTGCCCGGGTTGTCGCGGGCGTCCGGGTTGACCACGTCGTTGGCGCCGATGACCACGGCCACGTCCGTTTCGGGAAACTCGCCGTTGATCTGCTCGAGCTCGTACAACTTCTCGTAGGGAACGTTGGCCTCGGCCAGCAGCACGTTCATATGGCCCGGCATGCGACCGGCCACGGGGTGAATGGCATACTTGACCGTAACACCGCGGGCTTCGAGCGAGTCGGCCAGGTCGCGCAGGGCGACCTGGGCCTGGGCCATGGCCATGCCGTAACCGGGAACGAAGATGACCTGACGGGCGTAACCGAGCTGTACGGCCACGTCTTCGACAGACATTTCGCGCATGGTGCCCATTTCGCCCTCGACGGCCTCTTCGGTTGCCGAGCCGCCGCCGAAGGCGCCGAACATGACGTTGGCGAGCGACCGGTTCATGGCCTTGCACATGATCTGGGTCAGAATGAGGCCCGAGGTACCGACCAGGGCGCCGGCAACGATGAGCAGGGTGTTGTTCAGGACGAAGCCGGTGGCCGCCGCCGCCATGCCCGAGTAGGAGTTCAGCAGGGCTACGACGACGGGCATGTCGGCGCCGCCGATGGGCAGCACGAGAAAGATACCGAGCAGCAGACCCGCGCCGAGCAACACGGCCAGGGCAATGGGGTTCGACTCGGTGGTAAGCCACGCAACGGCGCCAACCAGCGCAACAGCCAGCAGGCCCGAGACGATGGTTCGTCCCGGGAACACGAAGGGCTTGCCCGACAGCAGCTCCTGCAGCTTGGCAAAGGCAATCATCGAGCCGGTGAAGGTAACGGTGCCGATGGCGACCGCCAGGCCGATGGTAAGTCGGTAATCGAGACCGGGATCGACACTCTGGGTCACATGCCAGTAGTCGCCCACGCCGACGAAGGCCGACGCGAGACCGCCGAAGCCGTTCAGCAGGGCCACCATCTGCGGCATGGCCGTCATTTCGACCTTGAGGGCCAGGGTAAGGCCGACGCCCGAGCCGACCACGGCGGCAAGCAGCATCCACTTGTAGTCCATACCCGGCGTCAGAAGGGTCGCCAGAATGGCAATACCCATGGCCGACATGGAAAGTACGTTGCCGACCCGGGCGGTACGCGGGCTTCCGAGACGCTTGATACCCAGAATGAACAGCACGGAGGCGACCATGTAAACGATGGTCTGCACCTCGATCAGAATCTCGTTGTTCATTTCGCCCCCTTCCGCGTGAACATGCGCAGCATGCGATCGGTCACGGCAAAGCCGCCGACGACGTTAAGCATGGCAAGGGCGACGGCCAGGCTGCCGGCCACGATGGCAACCGGCGAATCGGCCTCGCCGGCGACGAGAATGGCGCCGAGAATGGTAATGCCCGAAATGGCGTTCGAACCCGACATGAGGGGCGTGTGCAGCGTCTGCGGCACCTTGGAAATGAGCTCGGCCCCGAGAAAGGAGGCGAGCACGAGAATGAAAAGCATGATGAGAAGGCTCATGAGTTCTCCTTATTCGGCTCGAGCGCTGCCGCAACCCGCTGGTTGACCACCTTGCCGCCGTGGGCGACACAGGAGGGGCCCAGAATATCGTCTTCCAGATTGACCTCGAGCTTGCCGTCCTTGATGAGGGTCTCAAGGAACGCGGTCACGTTGCGCGAGTACAACTGGCTTGCGTCGGCGGGTATTTGGGCTGCCAGGTTCAGGGGCGACGCGATGGTGACCCCGCCGACGACGACATCCTCGCCGGGTTTCGTCAGGGCGCAGTTGCCTCCGTTGGCACCCGCGAGATCAATCACGATACTGCCGCTCTTCATGCCCTTGACGGCATCTTCCGTGAGCAGCAGGGGCGCCCGCCGGCCCGGAACCTGGGCGGTGGTAATGACCACGTCGGCCTTGGCCGCATGCTTGGCGATGAGCTGGCGACCCCGTTCCTGGGCTTCTTCCGACAGTTCCTTCGCGTATCCGCCGGCGTCTTCGGTCTCGATGCCGCCCAGATCGACTTCAAGAAAGCGCCCGCCCAGCGAACGTACCTGCTCGCCGGCCGCGGCGCGAATGTCGTACGCTTCGACCACCGCCCCGAGCCGCTTGGCCGTGGCAATGGCCTGAAGACCTGCCACGCCGGCGCCCAGCACCAGCACGTGAGCCGGCGGCACGGTTCCGGCCGCGGTCATGAGCAGCGGAAACATGCGCGGAACCCGATCGGCAGCCGTCAGAACCGCTTTGTAGCCCACAACCGTGGCCATCGACGAAAGGGCGTCCATGACCTGGGCACGTGTGATGCGCGGCACCAGTTCCATGGCAAAGACAGTCATGCCGGCCTGCACCATGGACGAAAGGGCCTGCGCCTCATCGAGCGGGCGCAGAAAGCCCATGATTACGGCGTCGGCTCGCAGCTGGCTCTGAATCTCGTCGGTCGGTCGGTTGACGCAAGGTAATACATCGGTAGCCGCCAGCATGGCGGCCACATCCTGGGAGGTCGTTGCTCCCGCGGCTTTATAATCATCATCGGTCGCGCCCGCTTCCAGGCCCGCCCCCGACTCAACGGTTACGGAGGCGCCGGCTGCAACCAGTTTTTTCACACTCTCCGGCATGAGAGCTACCCGTCGCTCGCCCGGCAGGCGTTCGCGCAAGACTGTAATCTGCATTTCTGTCTCTCGGCAGTTTGCTTGACATTACTTTGGCCTATCCTGTCGGAGAAGGCCATAGCCTATTATCATACAGTATTGTCCGGTTTCAGATCGAGAGCCGGTGTGCCAAGTTGGAAACACCCGATTGGCTCGGTCGGTCGACGCTCTCTCAACGGCGAGCCGTTTCGGATCTCCTGGCTCGAAATTTTCCGACTCGCAACCGCTTCCAACTTCGCTAACATGGGAGAAAATGACACGGTTCTGAACCAGGAGTTTCGGCAATGCTCAGCAGCCTGTTCGACACCTCGGCCTTCATGCCGCATGGCCACTGCTACCTGTGGACGCCCCCGTTGCTCTGGATGCAGGTTCTGTCCAATGCGGGCATCGGCCTCGCGTATATCGCCATCTCATCGGCCCTGGCCGTACTTGTTTACCGGGTGCGTGACATACCCTTCCGGCGCATGTACCTCGCGTTCGGGATCTTCATCGTGACCTGTGGCATCACCCATATGTTCGATGTCTACCTTATCTGGTCGCCGGCCTACTGGGCCGACAGTGCCGTTCGCATCGTCACGGCGGTGGCTTCGATCGGAACGGCGTTGATGCTGCCACCCCTCATACCCAAGGCCGTGGCCCTGGCACGGGGGGCACAGGCCGCTCACAACCGCGGCCTCGAGCTCGAAACCATGGTGGCCGATCTGGCGACGTTGTACGAGAGAACCAAGGAACTCGACGAATTAAAGACGGAGTTCTTCGCCAATGTCTCCCACGAGTTGCGAACGCCTCTGACCCTCATCATCGGTCCCGTGCAGAACTTGCTTGCCGCCGACAACCTTACGGCGGCCCAACGTCGCGACCTCGAGGTGGTTGTGCTCAATGGACGCAGCCTGCTGAAACACGTGAACGACCTGCTTGACGTGGCCCGCCTCGAAGCCGGCGAAAACACCGCGGTTTTCACACCCTTCGATCTGGGAACGCTCGTTGAAGACACCGCCCGGCAATTCGAGGCGCTGGCGCGCGAACGTGATCTCGACTTCCGCATCGAGACATCGCCGGTGCCCGTCGAGGCCGATCGGGGCATGCTCGAACGGGTCATTCTCAACCTGCTTTCCAACGCCTTCAAGTTCACACCCACGGGGGGAACCATCGTCTGCGCCTTGCTGCCCGATGGCGAGCACGCGAAGCTGACCGTCTCCGACAGCGGGCCCGGTATTCCGCAAGAAAAGGTCGATGCGATTTTCGAGCGTTTCCGGCAGGTCGCGGGAGGCGCCGGCCGGGCTTTCGGCGGAACCGGACTCGGGCTTGCGATTGCCCGAGACTTCATCGCGCTGCACGGCGGGAAAATTGAAGTCTCGCGATCGACGTGGAAGGGGGCGCGGTTTTCCTGCGAGATTCCGCGAAGACCGGCGGGGCCGGTAATCCACGCCGTCGACGCGCAACCCGACGATAGCGAGTTTGTTGCCCGGCAGGCCGTCGCCGAGTTACGAACCATGTTTGCTGAAGACGAGCAGCTTCCTCTCGAGGCCGAAGAAACGGCGCCGGTGGTGCTCGTCGTCGAAGACAATGTCGAGATGCGTCGATTCGTAGCCGAAACTCTGGCCCCCGGTTTTCGTGTCGAAACCTGCGCCGACTCGGCGGGGGCCGTCGACATGGCGCTCGCCGTGCGCCCCGACGTCATCGTCAGCGACATCATGATGCCCGGCCTCAGCGGCGATGTCCTGCTCGGTCGCTTCAGAGAGCAGCCCGAGCTGACGGCGGTGCCGGTACTCATGCTGACCGCGAAAACCGACGAGACCCTGCGCGCGCGCCTCTTGCGCGAGGGCGCGCAGGATTACGTCACCAAGCCCTTTCATGCCGCCGAACTGCAGGCACGGGTCCGGAACCTGGCCGAGCGCAAACGTACCCGCGAGTACCTTGAAAGGGAAGTCAGGGGCAAGTCTCACAGCGTCGAAGGACTGGCCCGCGAGGTGGCCCTGCGCAAAAGGGAACTCGAAGACGCGCTGCAGACCATGCGCGTCGCCCGCGATCAGGCAGAAAGAGCGAGCCGACTCAAGAGCGATTTCCTGGG
>JAWLBW010000183.1:0-9364 GCA_041687475.1 bacterium | reverse complement strand
CCACCCGCGCCGCGCCTATGAACACACACGACAGGGTCGTCATGCAGCCTTCCTGTCTGCCTGGCGCAGGCTACCGGCATCGAGGTCGAGCCAACGGCACCAGGCGTCGACGGCCGTGTCACGGTTCCACGTGTCTTCGGCGAACCGACGTGCGTTGAGGCCCATCTGCCGCCTGCCGACAGTGTCGTGATGCAGGCGCAGAATGGCGCGCGATACGGCGGTGGCATCGCCTGCCTGCGCCCAGACACCGACCTTGTGGTCGCGTACGACACGATAAAGATCGTCGTGCAGGTCGCTTACGGCAAGTACCGGCCGGCCTGCTGCCAGAATGCCGAAAGCCTTGCTGGGAACGAGATAACGGCTCATGCCCTTTGCCAGATTCACCCAGCCCACATCGGCGGTGGCCAGCACGCGGCTCAGGTTTTCTCGCGGTTCGAAAGGACGGAAGTGAACCCGGCAGTCGCGCGGAAGCAGCTGCTCGAGCTGAGGCCGCGCCGCGCCGGTACCCACGAACAGGAAGTCGATTGGCTGGTTGCGCAGCAGCTCGACGACTTCGGCGATGAGTTCGACGTCGTGACAGAGCCCCAGATTGCCGGCGTACTGCACGACGAAGCGTCCCGCGAGCCCCCATTCGTGCCGGAAGGAAGCCGTCGGAGCCAGCGGTTGCACCTCTCTGGCGTCGGCCCAGTTGGAAATCTGCACCACGGGCAACCGGCTTCGCGAGCGCATGACCTTCTGCATCTGCAGGCCGACCGTCGAGATTCCGGTCAGGCCGGTTTCGAGGCGACCGGCAATCACGCGTACAGGCCGCTGCAGCAGATGAGGAACTTTTCCCACGGCGATGGCAACATCGGGATACAGATCCTGAACGTTGTAGTACACGGGAGCCTTGTGTGAAGCCCCGAGTATTCTGCCGAGAAGCAGGGCGAGCAGCGGTGGGGTCGACATGGCGACGACACGGGCCGGCCGGGGCAGGCGCAGACCGGCCCAGAGCGCCATGGCGAAAAACGAGGCATAGTGCAGCAGACGCCGAGGGGTAGACTTGTTTCCCGCCGAAGCGGCGCGTACGCGAATGAGCTGAACGCCGCCTTCCTCGGCGAAGTTGACGATGCCGCCCTCACTCGTCTCTTCTGCCGAGGTGAGCACGCCCACCCGAACCCCCATGGCAGACATGCTTGTCGCCAGCTGCTTGAGAAGAACGCCGGTGGCAGGTGCGTCGTCGCCGTAATGCTGATTAACGAAAAGTATGTCAAGCTCGCGTTCCATCTGCTTCCCCCCTGCGATGTCTGACTCTGCCTTGCCGCGTTCAACCGGCCGCGCTTTGTACTCTTTCCGCCGAATACTCTTCGAGGGCCCGCTCCATGCCCCTATCGACCGTTTCCAGGGTCATGGACAGGCCGATTGCCTGCAGGAGACCGACCATTCGCCACCGAATCTGCCGGTCATTGCTCCAGACACGAACTCGTTGCCCTCTCTGCGCGGCTGCAATGGCGGCGATGAACGCCGCGCCGTCGGGTTCGACGAAGACGAGCTCGCCCGTCGTTTCCCTGAGCCACCTGTTCAGGGTTGCCGTGCCGTGCAGGTGCAGCCTTCCGCCTCCGATGCCGTAACAGGGAAGCACCTCATGGGCATAGGCTCCCTGGGGGCGTGCTTGTCGGCAGGCATAGAGCACTTCAAACTGAAACCTTCCTTCGAGTCGTTCATAAAAGGCTTCTCGCAGCTTCTCGCAGCGACATTCGACGAATATCGTCGCAGCCGTGCGGGGCTCGAAGGCAGCCGACATGCTTCGTTCACGCGCCTGCAACATGTCTTTGCTCCTGTGAATTCCTGCTGCGCATCTGAATGACCTCTTCGTAGGCGGCAAGAAGCTGCCGCGCGTTGCGGCACCAGAGAAACCCCGCGCTCACGTGCGCACGGCCGGCGGTGCCCATGGCCTTGCGTCGCGAGGGAGATTCGACAAGGGCCTCGACACTCGTTTCCAGGCCGTGAACATCGCCGACGTCGACCAGCATGCCGGCCTCGGGCGGCACGATTTCGGGAATGCCGCCCGCCCGCGTGGCCACCACGGGCAGACCGTTGCCCATGGCCTCGAGTACGGCGTTGGGCACCCCTTCCAGCCGCGAGGGAAAGACAAATAGATCGCAGGCGCGCATGAGGCGTTGAATGTCGGCATGCCTGCGTTCGCCGAGAAAATGTGCCTGTTCCGACCAGCCGGCGCGTTCGACATCGGTCAGGTATCCGGCCCGGCGCACCTGTCCGGCCGCTACGAGATGCAGGCCGGGGTGGCGCCGGATCACGGCGCCCATGCTGCGCAGCAGCTCAGGCGTGCCCTTGTCGGGTTCGAGTCGTCCGACGTACAAAGCCAGCAACTTGTCGGGCGGCAGACCGAATTCGCGACGGATTGCCAGGCGTTCGTCCGGCGTTGGGGCAAGAACGCTGACTTCGCAACCGTTGTAGACGACCCGCGCGAAGGCCGGAGGCGAGGCAAAGGTGTGCAGATCGTCAAGCAGGGCCTGGCTTACCGAAAGTATGCCGTCGGCCTGCGCGGCCACGTGGCGCAGCTGCTTGCGGTAAACCTTGCCCCAGCCGGGAATGAGGTTCAGATCCATGCCGCGAGCCATGGCCACCACCGGCACATTCCACCGACGTTGGAACGAGAGTGCGGCAAGACCTTCCGGAAACAGCCGATTGGCATGCACGATATCGAAGGGAGCCTCGGCGTGAAGGCGGTCGCACAGTTCGCGCATACCGCGCCGCATGGTGCCGCCTTCGAGATAGTGAAAACGCATGCCGGGGGGGCTTACATACCGGGGGCGGTAGACGCGTACGCCGTCGCGCCAGCCATTTACCGGAACATGGCGGAACGCCGCCCAGCGCCTTCGCCACCAGGTAAACCAGGGAGCATGCATCATGGGCGCCACCACGGTAACGTCGGCCCCGGCCGCGGCAAGCGCGCGTGCCTGACGATGAATGAACTCGCCGTAGGTGGGCGCGTCGCGGCGCGGGTACATCTGGCTAATGATCAGTACGCGCATGTGCCTGCCTCCTTGCCAGAATGAGCGCCGCCACGAGACTGATCCAGAACCATTTGCGAATGTAGTCGGTACCCGACATGCCGGCGAATACCGTGAAGACGATGAAGGCAAGGGCTATCGCGCCGTCCCAGGATTTGCCTGCCCGGCGAATCCATTTCAAAATGATCCAGAACAGGCCCACGAACATCGTGAAACCTACGATGCCTGTCTCGCCCAGCACCGAGAGAAAAATGTTGTGCGGGTCCTTGTTGAAGCCCGGAAAAACCTCGGTGCGTACTTCGTGCAGGTAGTCGTTGAAGCGCACGTGAAAGTTGTTGAACCCGACGCCGGCAACCGGGTTGTCGCGAACGAGCGCGAAACCGACCTTCCAGATGTCGAGTCGCTGCGCCGTCGGGTCCTTACCTTCGACGGTTTCATCGAAGCGCTCGGTCAGCGTATCGTCGAAATAGCCGAGTTGGACGCCGGCCACACCGGTGCCGACTCCCAGCGCTATGACCAGCATGGCTGCCCCCCAGACCCTCGCCGTCTTCCTGATGCGCACGAAAACAACCACCAGTGCCAGCAGGAACGCAAGCCACGCCCCTCTGCCTTTCGACAGAACGAGTCCGATGAGGTTGATGGGAAAGCTGAGCAGAACGAGCCCGCGCATCCACCTGCCCAGGTCGTCGAAGAGCAGCCAGAGCCCGCACAGCAGACCGAACCCGATCATGCGTCCGAAATCGTTCGGATTCATGTCTTCGATTGAGCTGACCCGCGCAAGGAAGCGCGTCGCGTAGCTGCCCGACATGAAGTTGTGAATGGCCATGACCGACGAGATGGTGCAGCCTGCGATGTAGAAGAAAAGCACGAATCTGAGCTCGCGGGGGCTGTCCATGAGATTCTGGGCCATGACGTAGAACAGAAACAGCTGAAACATGACGAAGTTCAGCGTCCACGCCTCGGCCTTACTCTGGGCCCAGAACGACGAAGCGAAGATCCAGAGAATGAAGAAGCCGAACAAACGGGCGCTGGCATCGAACTGAATGTGCTTTCGCTGCACGAGATAGTTGGCGCCGAAGCAGGCAAAGGCCAGGAACCCCAGCATACGCGGAAGCGTGAACGAACCCGGAATGAGCGACGCCATTCCCTCGAGGGGAACGAACATGACCATGGCCGACAGCGCCAGAATGGGCTGGAGAAAGGCCAGCAGCAGCAGCGGAATGCCGACCGGCACGGCCAGCAACACGTAGTTGCCCGAGACAATGGCGAGGCCGAGCACGCATGCAAAGGTTGTGGCCAACCCCGCCATGACGGCCGGACTGCGCAATGGCTGCATGGTCGTGGCCGTCACGCCGCCTCCTTGCAGGCATCGGCTTGTTCGCCGTAGCCTTCGCCGTCCAGAAAGTTCCGGCACCAGCTTTCCCAGGCAATCAGGCTCCAGAGTCGGGCCGAGTGATCGAACCGACCGGCCATGTGTTCGGCCACGGTACGACGAACCACCTCGGGCTCGAACCACCCCCGGTCGAAGAAGCGCTTCGACAACAGCATGCTCTCGATCGGCCTGCGGTAGGAACCGCGCATCCAGGCGCCGAGCGGAAGGGCGAAGCCGGCTTTCGGGCGGTAGACGACCTCACGGGGCACCCTCGAGGCCGTCAGTTTTTTCAGCAGCCCCTTCGACTCACCGCCCGGCATGAGTACCGAACGGGGCAGGCGGCAGGCAAACTCGATGAGGGCCGTGTCGAGAAAAGGTGAACGTGCCTCGAGACCGGTGGCCATGGTGGCAACGTCGACCTTCGTCAGATAATCGTTGGGCAGGCGAACGAGCATGTCGAGTCCCAGACTGGCCGTCAGCTCATCCGGGGCGTCGTAGGCCTCGCCAAGCAGACCGTGCCACCCGCGCGGCGAAACGACCGTACGACGGCGCGCTTCATCGGCGAGCAGGCCGGCGCGCAGGTCGTCTCGCCAGAGGTCGCCATCGAGATAGGGCATGCCGAGTGGTCGGCTGCCGTATCGCAACAGGCTCCACAGACTGTTGACCGGGCCGGGCAACCTGCGTCCGGAACAGAGCAGGGTGGCGACACGCTCGATACGTTCACGCGTGGGTAGGCCCACAAGTTGCTTGTAGAAGCCGGCCAGCCAGGCGGCCCTTGCCGTGGGGTAACCGGCAAACACCTCGTCGCCCCCGTCGCCCGTCAATACCACGGTCACATGGCGGCGAGCCGCCCGGGCCACGGCGTGGCTTGGTACGGCTGAGCTGTCGGCGAAGGGTTCACCGTGATTCCGGGCAATCTGCGGCAGGTCGCCGAGCACGTCGACCTGGAGAATTTCTTCGTGATGCCTGGTGCCGCACGCCTGCGCTACCAGGCGCGCATGGGGTAGCTCATTGTGTGATTGGTGCGTGAACCCGATGCTGAAGGTTTCAATACCCGGGTGCAACTCGGCGGCGTAGGAAACGACCGCGCTTGAATCGACACCGCCGCTCAGAAAAGCCCCGACCGGCACATCGGCAATGAGCCTGCGTTCGACCGCATTCCGCAGCAATCCATCAAGCACCTGCTCGGCATCGACGGTCGAGATGCGCTTGTCGGGCCTGTACGAGAGCCGCCAGTAGGGAAACTCGGTTTTGACGAGCTCGCCGTCTTTCTCGCGAATGACCGCGGCCGTGGCCGGCCGAAGTTTGGAAATCCGGCGATAGACCGTATACGGGGCCGGAATGAAACCATGGTAAAGGTAGAGCGGCAAAACGCCCGGTTCGACTTCGAGGCGGCTGTCAATCAGTGAGGTCACCGCCTTCAAATCGCTTGCAGCCACCATGCCGCCGTCGGCGAAACCGTAATACAGGGGCTTTTTGCCGACTCTGTCGCGGGCCACGTACATCGTGCGTTGGTGCTTGTCCCAGAGGCAGAACGAGAACATACCGTCGATGCGGCGCAGCAGTTCCTCGAAGCCCCAGACGCGAAGCCCCAGGGGCAGTACTTCGGTGTCGCTGTGACCGATGAAACGTTCACCGGCCGATTCCAGTTGTCTGCGCAGCTCGCGATGGTTGTAGATCTCGCCGTTGAAGGCCACGACGATGCCATGCCGTTCCATGGGCTGGTGGCCCGACGGCGACAGATCGAGAATGGAGAGACGGCGGTGACCGAGAGCGATGTCGCCCTCGGCCCACAGGCCGGCGTCGTCCGGACCGCGCGATCGCATGAGATCACGGGCGTGTTCCAGGCGGCGCCGCTCGGGAAGGCGCCTGCCGGGACGCCAGATGGAAACCCAACCGCACATCAGGCAGCCTCGCTCATTGCTTGCCGGGCGCCGTGCGAGGCCGCGCGCATTTCGCGGTCCCACAACCACAGGCAGGCCAGGTTCCACGAACGTTGCCAGACATGTTCGCCGCGGCGTTGCCGTTCGAGCAGGTCTTGAATGCCCGCGGGGTGGAACATGTTTCCGATACCCGAGCGGTCGGCAAACAGTTCCTCAAACCAGGCCACATCGGAACGGGCCCACTCGGCCAGGGGTACCGGAAACCCACGCTTGTCGCGCGTGAGCACCGGACGCGGCAGCTTTCCTCGCATGGCCCGGCGCAACATCTGCTTCGTGCCCGTGGTCTTCGGCCCGCTGACCTTGGTGTGACCCGGCAGAGAAAAGAGAAACTCGACAAGGCGGTAGTCGAGGAAGGGCACGCGCAGTTCGAGAGCGTGCGCCATCGTCATCTTGTCGGCTTTCATGAGAAGGTCTTCGCCGAGCCAATAACCCAGGTACACGGCCAGTATCTGGTTGATCGGGTCGGCATGGGCCACGTCGGCATACTGGGCGTCGAGATGGCGACGGGGCGAAGCCGGCGCCGCACCCGTGTCGAGCAGGCGTAGGATTTCGTCTTCCTGAAAGATGCGGGTGATGTGCATACCCTGAAGCGCCGGAAAGCGATCGGCCGGCCAATTGAGTCGCGTGAACAGGTCGCGCATTCTTCCGGGCGAGAAAGCGCGGAAGGCGTCTCGCAGCCCCTTGGGCACCATCTGCTGCCAGGTGTCGAGCAGCTTGAGAATGGCAAAGATGCGATTGAAGTTGTAGCCCCCGAGCACCTCGTCGCTGCCTTCGCCGCTCAGAATGACCTTGACGTGCCGTCGGGCTTCTTCCGAGATGAAGTAGAGCGGCAGGGCCGCCATGTCGGTAATCGGTTCATCGAGCAACGACAGAATGCGCGGCAGGTTCTCGCGGAATTGCGCTCCGGTGAGCACCAGTTCATGGTGTTCCGTGCGTAGTCGCTTGGCTACGAGACGCGCATAGAACCGCTCGTCGTAGAAGCCACCGCCTTCGAATGCCACGGCAAAGGACTTTACCGGCTGCTGTCGGGCGACGAGGGCCGTAACCGCGCTGCTGTCGAGCCCCCCGCTCAGGAAGACTCCGACGGGAACATCGGCACGAAGGCGTACGTCTACGGCATCGGCCAGCAGGGCCTCGAAGCGTTCCTGTGCATGCGCGGGCTCGGGCTCGAACATCGAAGCGACGGGTAATCGGTACCAGCTGTCGGTCTCGATTCGACCGCTCGACAGCGTCAGCATGCCGCCGGCCGGCAATTTGAAAATACCGCGTGCGGCGGTCAGGGGCGGGGGTACGAAACGCAGCGACAGGTAGTCGGCTATGGCCTGCGGCTCGGGTTCGTAGTCGACCAGCCCTGAGGCAAGGATGCCTCTTAGCTCGCTGCAGAACACCAGGTAGTCGTCGGTGATTGCGTAGTAGACGGGCTTGACGCCGAATCGGTCGCGCACGAGGTGAAACGCTCTGCGTTTTGCGTTCCACCAGCCGAAGGCAAACATGCCGTTGGCCTCATGCAGACCGTCGAGGCCCCGCTCGGCAAGCAGGTGCAGAAGGGTTTCCGTATCGGTGCCCGAGCGGTAGGAAACGCCGCTCGGCAGCAGGGCGCGCAGTTCGGGGTGATTATAGATTTCGCCGTTGTAGGTAAGCAGATGTCCGTCGGGGCGCCGCATGGGCTGATGCCCGTTGGCACTCAGGTCGAGAATACTGAGGCGACGGTGACCAAAGGCGACCCCGGCTTCGCTGTGCACCCCGGTGTCGTCGGGACCGCGGTGGGCGATGGCATCGAGCATGCGTTCGACCGGCTTGCGCGCAGGAACACGTTGCCCGTCAAGGCTGACCAATCCGGCGATTCCACACATTCCTCATTCCCCCCAGGAAGTAAAGCGGTAATACGTTAGTTGTTGCCGGCACGCTCGATTCGGGCGATGCCGGCCCGCGCTCGCCGCTGAATCCAGTCTTCCAGTCGGTCGTTGTGACTCATGCGCCGGAAAAGCGCGAGCGCCTGTTCGTGCTTGCCGAGCCTTTCTCGTGCCTCGGCCAGCCCGAGATACGCGGCATTGTCGAGGTCGTCATACAGCTCGATGCTTTGTTCGAGGGAAGTCTCGGCCTCGGTAACCCGTCCCGCCATGAGCAGGGCAAAACCGTGATTGCGGTGAAACGCCTGTTCGCCCGGTACGTGTTCGACGGCGCTTGCAAGCAGTTTGACGGCGGCCGCGGGGTCTGTCTCGATGAGGTCGAGGCCCGCGTAGTAAGCAAGCCAGCCCGGTATATGGCCCGAAGCGCCTTCGGCCAGAAAGCTTTGGGCGTGACGGGCAATACGGGCGCGTTGTACGCTGTCGGTTACGGACTCGGCCCATGCCAACCAGGCTTCGGGAGTCGGAGCCAGTACGTCTTCGGGCGAGAGGTGAGGCCGGGCTTCGGCCACAATCAGGCCGGCCAGGGCGGGACGCAGCTGCGTCACGAAACGATATCGGTTCGCGCGGGCATCGGAACCCGGCTCCTGGAGGCGCGCATCGACCCAGTGATTGACAGGCTTTCGGGGGGCGCGTTCGACGGCTGCGGCTCCGAAAATGCGGGCACGCTCGCCGAGGTCGAGAGCATGCGCCGTTTGCGCCAACCCTCTCAGTGCTTCGTCGCTGAGCGGTTCACGCCTCAAGCCTTCGACGAAAGCCGAGCTTGCCATGGCAAGCCAGGTCTCTCGCTCGTCGGTGGGTGCGGAAGCGGCGGCTCCGTAAAGCAGAAGCCCCGATATAATGAAGGGGCGTCCGTTTGCGGCGCTGCGTGCCTGTGCCGCCTGCAACCCGGCCATGATATCGCCGATGGCCTGGTTCTCGCGATACGCGCGCACCGCGTTCTCGATGGTGTGGGCCGCGTACCATTGGCGCCAGGTGGCTCCCGCGGCGGCAGCGAATGCCAAGGCGAGTATGAGGTTCGAAATATTCGGCCGTCGGAACTTGTTCATGGCACCCGGAAGAGACCCGTGACCAAGCGGTCACTCAAGGTCATTCTAGGTCCGGTCTTACCATTCTGTCAATAAATTA
>JAWLBW010000182.1:0-9390 GCA_041687475.1 bacterium | reverse complement strand
CATCGGCCATCGGCCATACCGCGCCGCAGGCGCGGAAGTCAGTGTCCCCTGAAACGCTGAATCAGTTGGTTCCGTACCTCCGACGGATTGACGGAATCGCGCACCGACTGCATGTTCAAGGTGAGCGATTCGGCCTCGTCGGCCATTTCTTCGCGCACCAGCGGAAAGACTTCGCTCTCTTCCATCTGCATGTGTTCTTCGGCGTGCTGCTGCAACTCGTTGATGACCTGGTCGAACTGCGCATCGGTAGCGGGAATGGCGACCAGTTTGACGAGAAGCTGGTCGACATCGTCATGTTCCTGAATGGAGCGGGCGACCAGATCTTCCGATATATGCCGCAGGCGCGGGTAAAAGGCTTCCTCTTCCATTTTCGTGTGGATGATCAGTTCATCGGACAGTTTGTTCGCCAGGTCTTCCCGGGTTTCGGGGTCGGCCTGCCGGCAGCGCTGGAAGAGCCCGCGCACCGACTCATGGTCCTGTTCAATGAGATTCAACGGCGTCTCAATGTCGTATGAAACGGCCTGTTGTTGCTGACTCGTCTGTTGCTGTTCCTGTGCCATCGGGGTTCTCTCCGGAATCGAGGTTCTTCTCTTTCTAGCGTGACCAGTCAACATGGTTAACCCCGAGCGGTATCGTACGGCTCGGATGCCTCACGCGCCCCCACAGGCATCCATCCACGATTCACCAAAGTGGTCCGTCAAAGATCGGTATCGGCCCGAACACGATGAAGAAGCGCTCGCTCGGGAAGTTCTTTTCGGGTATCATCTTAACGTATGATTTCCGGGCCAGGCTTTATCACGCTTCTCCTGCTTGCCGCCTCTCCGACTACGGCCGAGACGACGCCGGCGGCGGAATACGCAGCAACCGTCACACCGCCGGCGGCACCTGAAGACGATCTGGTGCCTCTCGGGGCCGCCACCCGGGCCTTGCTCGAGTCGACCCACGACAGCCCGCGACAGGCGTCGGGTGTCGAGGCGGCACCCGTTGTCGAAGTCGATGGCGCTGTCGGCGCAAACGAAGGCCGCGTCCTGCACGCGGCTCCGGGCGCCGCTGCCGTTCAACCGGGTGCGCAGACCGTTCCGGGGGCGCCGGAACAGCACGAGAGCGGCCCGTCTGCCTCGGTATCTGCCGCGGCAAAGTCGCCGTACCCTGCCGACCCGGCGGCGACGCAGTTGATGCTTTCACCCACGGCCTATACCCTGGGCGAGGGGCAGTCGCGTGTCGGAGTTACGGAGCTGGCACTTTTCCAGTACAACCACGGACTCAGCGACAACCTGCAGCTGGGCATCAACACGCTCTTTGTTTTCTTCACGGCAATCGATCTGAAGTTGAAATTCGTCGACACGGGCGACTTTGCGGCTGCTGCCTTGGTCGGCGCCGGTTTTTCGGCCTTTGATCGCGACATATTCGGCTTGTATACGCGGGTCGTCGGCACGCAGCGGTTCGACCGGATTGCCGTGACCGCCGGTCTGGGCATTGCCGGCGGAAGCACGGGCTCCAGCGACGACCAGACCTGGGGTGGCGCCACACTCGGCGCCGACTGGCGTGTCGGTCGGCATATCGGCCTGCTGGCCGAGTACAACCTGAATGTCGATTTCAATGGTCGCGGCGATAGGCCGGTGCATTCATTGACGTGGGGCGGACGCTTGATCTGGTCGCGAATCGCGGTCACGATCGGTTATCTGTCGCCGTTGATGTCCGAGACGCTGCAAGAGGGAGTCGTCGGGTTTCCCTACATCGATTTCTCACACGGGTTCTGATGTCGAAGCGCTTGTGCCATCTTCTAGCCGGACTTCTGGTGGTTGCCGTGACGGGCGTTCGGCCCGCCGCTGCCGATCCCGTGGGTACGCAGATCTTTACCGTGCCGACGGCCGAAACGGTGGCGCGCGACGCCGTACGCATCGGGAATACGATGCTGACGCTTACGCAGGCCAATATCGGCCTGACCGACGATCTGCAACTGGGGCTGAACACGGTCTGGCTGGTGGCCACCGGCGTTGACCTCAAGTACCGCTTTCTGAAGACCGATAACGCACAGGCGGCCATTCTGGTCGGCGGGGGCGTTTTCATGTTCGACGCCTACATGAACTCGCTATATGCACGGCCGGTATTTTCGTTCATGCTCGATAAGGCGCGCATGACCCTCGGCGGGTCGGTAAACGTGCTCGGAAACCGGGTGACGACACAATCCTACGACGAGGCGGGAACCTACATTCTTGAGCAGGACAGCATGAAGAGTACCGTGCAGCTGAACGCCTTCGGTGCCTTGGAACTGCCCCTGAACGAGCATGTGAAGCTACTTGGCGAGTTTCAGTATTTCGACGACCCCAAAGGTACCTGGGGCAATGCCACCTCGTTCAGCACCGTGACCCTGGGGGCGCGGTTTTCACGCGGACCGGCGGCCGTCGATGCCGGCATGTTCGTTCCGTTGACGGACGGACTCCTGCCCGCAAAGCTGCTGGGCATACCGTTGCTGGGGTTCTCGTACCTTATCGAATAGATCGCAGATCCCAGAAAGTGGAGCCTGCGCCCTTTCCGTTCACTGCTTGTTTCGCATTCCGCATTCCGCGCTCCGCGTTAGTGCCTGGGTGGGTAGAAGGGCAGGGGAACAATCCACGCCTTACGCTCACCTGCGTGAAGGTTCTGGGAGTCGTCGGCAACGCTCTTGTGAACATAGCCCAGTCCGATCGGCCGCCCCCGCAGCGATAGACTCATGACCGATGAGAGCACGACGCCTGCCTCGCGCTCGCCGTCGCGCACCGGGGTGCCGGGGGCGACCGTTCCCCCTTCCAGGCTGAAGCCGACCAGGCGGCGGGCCGGTTCGCCGCGTGCGTCGATGCGGGCGATGATTTCCTGACCGGGGTAGCAGCCCTTGGTAAAGGAAAAAGCGTAGTCGCGCAGTCCGGCTTCGAGGGGAATGGTGTCTTCGGTGAGCTCGACGCCGAAACGGGGCACGCCGGCTTCGACGCGGGCCATTTCCAGCGCATTCCACCCGACGGGTCGGCAGTTGAACAGCCGCAACCGTTCGGCCAGGGCCGGCGCCCCTTCGGCGGGCAGAATCAGGTCGCAGCCCGGTTCGCCGATGAGCCGATTGCCCACCGCGACCACGGGGTGACCCTCGAACGTGGCCTCGCGCGCTTCCAGGTCGCGGGGCAGCAAGCCCCCCGGAAAGAGCATGGCGAACACATCGGGAGCCCGTGGTCCGAACAGCGAAATTGCGACCGTGGCCTCGGTTGCGTCGTCGAAGGTGAGATCTTCGGTGAAGTGAAACTTATCGAGCAGCGCGAGGACCGTAGCGCGGGTGGCGGGCTCGGTGTCGAGCAGCAGGCGTTCGGCCTGCACGATGACCCGCGCATCGGCAATCATGCGCCCCTTGTTGGTCAGGAAGGCGCCGTAACGGGCCGCCGGCGGCGTGACGGAAAGTACGTCGTTGGTGAAGAGCGCCTGGAGAAACGTTTGCCTGTCGGGCCCTTCGAGCACGATACGGCCGCGCGCCGAGCGATCGACCCACCCGGCCTCCTTGCGAAGTGCATTCAGCTCACCTTCGAGGTCACCGTATTCGGCCACGACTTCGTAATCGGCCTCGGTACGGATCAGGCTGCCAAGCTGTTGGTGAAGTGTTTTGAGCGTTTTCATGAAAGACGGCCCCGGTTGCCTTATAATGAAGCGTAGCAGAAGAACACATGTTATCATGCGAAACGGTCGCACGTGCCCGATCGAGGTGTACGTGTGTGCTCCGTTGTGCATCTGGAGACTCTGCGGGTGGATGCGTTCGGAAAAACCATCATTATTGAAGACGATCCGGCCATTCGTGAGTCGATCGCCGAGATCTGTCGCCTGTTTCTGAACATCGACCCCCTTCAGGCCGGTTCGGCCGACGAGGCGCTGGCCGTTCTCGAGGGGCAGCGACCGGCCGTGGTGCTGCTCGACCTGGTGCTACCGGGCGAAGGCGGCGAGTGGGTGGTGCAGGAAATCGAGCGCCGGGGGTGGCGCGACGAGGTGCGGGTCATTCTCATGTCGGCCCATGCCGATACCGACGACACGGCCCAGCGGCTGGGTGTTTTCGGTCTGCTTCGCAAGCCCTTTTCCCTTCACAACGTGACCGAAGTTCTCCAGCAGGCCGGGGCGCACTGAGCCGCAAGCCCCGGTTGCAGTCAGTCAGCCTGTCTGTCGGTCAGAGAGTCCGTCGGTCAGAGAGTCCGTCGGTCAGAGAGTCCGTCGGTCAGTCGGGCTGACCGTCGCCCCCTCTCCCCATCGCCCCCTCTCCCCTTCAACGTAGACACCGCCCCCCCCAGCGCTACTCGATAACGGCAATCGTCTCGGCTTTCGTCGTTCGCCGGTTATCCATCAGCAGCGCGGGAATCAGCCCCAGGGCCATGACGATGGCCGACAGCAGAAAGACGTCGCCGAAGGCGGTAGCCGCGGCCTGCCGGGCCAGATCGGTCACTTCGACATTGGGGGGAATGCGCCCTTCGCCCGATACGATGCCCATCGCTTCGAGCTGGGTCAGCAAACGCTCGGCATCAAGCCCTGTGGAAAGGGTGCGTCCCACCGCCACGGCCCGTACCTGTACGTACAGTTCGAGCAGGGCGATGCCGGCTGCGCCCCCCACCTGCTGAAAGAGATTCAAGACCCCCGACGACATGCCGATGAGCGTGGGGGCAACCGCATTCATGGCCGCCGAGGTAACCGGGCCCATGATGAAGGCCAGCCCCACGCCGCGAATCACCAGGGCCCAGAACATGAACATGTAGGGGGTGTCGGCTTCGAGAAGGCTGAACATGTACAGCGAAATCGCCGTGACGGCGACGCCGAAAACCGACGAGCCCCGCGGACCATAGCGGTCGCTGATACGGCCGGCAATGGGCATGAACAGACCGATGGCCACCGCGCCGGGCATGAGGCCCATACCCGTTTGCGTGGCCGTGTAGCCCATGACGTTCTGCATGAAGACCGGCAGAAGAAACACGGTGCCGAAAAGGGCCAGGGCGCGAAGAACCGAAATCAACGCGGCGATGGTGAAATTGCGAATGCGAAAGATACGCAGCCAGATGATCGGGTGGCCGATGCGCGTTTCGATGGCTAGAAACAGCGCGAAGGCAAGGGCCGAAAGCCCGAGCGAGGCCATGACGGGCAGCGAGTTCCACCCCAGGCTGTGTCCTTCGGAAATGCCCCACAGGGCGCCGATAATGAAGACGGAAAGCGCTATGTAGCCGGCGAAGTCGAAGCTCCGCTTCTGAAAGGGCGATGAGATGAGCAGCCGTTGTGCAAGCAGCACCCCGAAAATGCCGATGGGTATGTTCAGGTAAAAGATGGAGCGCCAGCCGAGGGTGTCGACCAGAATGCCGCCCAGTGTCGGCCCCAGTGCGGGAGCGATGGTAATGCCCACCCCCCAGAGTCCGATGGCCGACCCACGCTCATGCGGTTCGAAGGCCTCGGTAATCAGCATCAGGCCGGTGGGCATGATGGCGCCGCCGCCGATGGCTTGCAGCACGCGAAAGAAGACCAGGCTTTCATTGCTCCACGCAAAGGAACAGAGGGCCGAGGCAAGGGTGAAGACGGCCAGTGCCGTCATGTAGGTAATCTTGCCGCCCACGACGTCGCGCGCGTAGCCCGCAAGGGGAATGAGTACGGCGTAGGCAAGCATGTACCCCGACACGATCCACTTGGCTTCGTCAAGGCTCGAACCGAAAGCCGTCATGATGTGCGGCAGCGCCACGTTCACGATTGACGAGTCGAGAATCGCCATGAAGGTGCCGATGATGACGATGGTCATGACCGCCCATTTGTAGCGGGGGCCATGGGTGGGGGCGACGGAGTCGGTCATAAACGCAGGCGATGGTGAAACGAGGGTGTCATGAGCTCACAGCCGGTTTGCCAGCCGGCCGATCAGGTCGAGAAGGGTGTCGAGTTCGGCCGGGGTGAAATGCTCGGCAAGGCGGTGGTCGAACGCGGCGTAATGCTGTTCGACCTCGGCCAGCTTACGCTCGCCGGCCGCCGTGAGCCGCAGCTCGTCATGGCGGGCGTCGATTTTCGAGCGACGCGAGCGCAGGTAGCCTTGCTCCTTCAGCGAACGCAGGAAACGCGATACGGCCGGACGCTCGAGCCGCAGGCGATCTGCCAGCGTGCCCGGCGAGGTCACGCCCTCGCGCGCGGTAATGCGCAGAATGACGAATTGCGGCACGTTCAGCCCGGTCGGGTCCAGGTCCTTCTCGAGGCTGTTGAGTAAATGCTTGCGGGCCAGCGATAGTTGCCAGAACAGGCTGCGTTCGATTTCCACATATATATTCTGCCTGAAATAGTTGCAGAATGAAACTAACGGGGAACGATCCCAGATCGCAGATCGCAGCTCCCAAACGGGGACTGTTATTGCGTTGTTCTTGTTTCCTTTTCCGCGCTCCGAGTTCCGCGTTCCCGCGTTTGAGTTGGTTCCGCGTTTCGCGTTCCGCGTTCTGCGTTCCGCGTTCCGCGTTTCCCATTTGTTCCCCGTTCCGGGTTAGCCATCCGTATTTCCCTCGGGTACCGAGCCCGTGCCGTCGATGGGCGTGGGGTTGCCGTCGTAAGGTGGGTAGAGGGAGGTACGACTGATGCAATGGGTACGCTGGTTTGCCGAAGTCGGCATCGACGATGTCGGCAGCGTCGGCGGGAAAAACGCGTCGCTGGGGGAAATGATTCGCGAACTCGCCCCCCACGGCATACGCATTCCCGACGGCTTTGCCGTAACGGCCGAGGGGTATCGGCATTTCCTGTCGGAGTCGGGGCTCGAAAGCTACATTGCCGAAGAGCTGGAGGGTATCGACCGCAACCAGGTCGAGACGCTGGTTGAAGCGAGCGGCCGCATTCGCGAGCGCATGGTTGCCGCCGCCATGCCCGAAGACCTGGTCGCCGAACTCGGCGAAGCCTACCGCCGGCTGTCGAAGAATTATCACGTCAAGCAGGCCGACGTGGCCGTTCGTTCGTCGGCCACCGCCGAAGACCTGCCCGAGGCGAGCTTTGCCGGTCAGCAGGAAACTTTTCTGAACGTACGCGGCGAGGGGCACCTCATCGAGTCGGTGAAGGCTGCCTTTGCCAGTCTCTTTACCCCCCGGGCCATTCACTACCGCGAGAATCTCGGCTTCGGCCATTTCGACGTAGCATTGTCGGTGGGCGTGCAGAAGATGGTGCGGGCCGACAAGGGCAGCTCGGGCGTCATTTTCACCCTCGACACCGAGAGCGGCCACCCGGGCATCATCATGGTGACGTCGGCCTGGGGGCTGGGCGAGAACGTGGTGCAGGGCAGGGTGGTGCCCGACATGTACTACGTGCACAAGGACACCCTTGACCAGGGCTTTTCGCCTATCGTTCTGCGACGCTGCGGCAGCAAGGAAATGCGCATGGTCTACGACGAGCAGGGTCACAGGTTGACCAAAAACGTGCCGGTGGCCGAGGCTGACCGGGCCCGCTATTCGCTGGGCGACGAAGACGTGCTCACGCTCGCCCGCTGGTCGCTGGCCATCGAAAAGCATTATTCGAAACGTCGCGGGCACCCGGTGCCGATGGACATCGAGTGGGGACGCGACGGCGTGACGGGCGAGGTTTTCATTCTGCAGGCCCGCCCCGAGACCGTGCACAGTCGCCGTACCGCGCCACGCATTCGCGAGTATCACCTGAAGGCGAGCGGCGAAGTGCTCGTCACCGGCGCCGCGGTGGGCGAAAGCATCGCGACAGGTAAGGCGCGCGTCATTTCCGACCCCTCGGGCATGGGCCGTTTCCAGGCCGGCGAGGTGCTGATTACCGAGACTACCGACCCCGATTGGGAACCCATCATGAAGACCGCCGCCGCCATCGTTACCGCCGGGGGCGGACGCACGTCACACGCGGCCATCGTCTCGCGCGAGCTGGGCATACCCGCCATCGTGGGCGCCGAAAAGGCCATGACGGCCGTGAGTGAGGGCGAGACGGTTACCGTTTCGTGCGCCGAGGGCGCGACCGGCTTCGTCTACCGGGGCGAAATTCCGTTCGATGTCGAGGAAATCGACACCAGCACGGTCGAACGTCCCGAAACGGCCATCATGATGAATGTGGGCGATCCCGAGCGGGCGCTGCACCTGTCGAAGTTTCCCTGTGACGGGGTGGGCCTCGCCCGCATGGAGTTCATCTTCGCCGGCTGGGTGCGCGTGCATCCGCTGGCGTTGACGCGTTTTGAGAGCCTTGACTCGGCCACGCGCCGCGAGGTCGAGGCGCTTACTCGGGGGTACGACAAGAAAGAAGAGTACTTTGTCGACCGCCTCTCGCAGGGCATCGGGCTGCTTGCGGCGGCCTTTTACCCGCGACCGGTCATCCTGCGCTTTTCCGACTTCAAGACCAACGAATATGCCGGGCTTCTGGGGGGAAAGCCCTTCGAGCCGCACGAAGAGAACCCGATGCTCGGGTGGCGCGGCGCCAGCCGCTATTACGATGCGGAATATAAGGAAGGCTTCCTGCTCGAAGTGGCGGCGGTGCGCCGGGTACGCGAGCACTTCGGCCTGCGCAACCTGAAGGTCATGATACCCTTCTGCCGTACGCCCGAAGAGGGGCGGCGGGTACTCGAGGTCATGCGCGAGGGCGGTCTCGTACGGGGCGAGAACGAGCTCGAGGTATACGTCATGGCCGAAATTCCCTCGAACATACTGTTGGCCGAGCAGTTCGCCAAGCTTTTCGACGGATTCTCCATCGGTTCGAACGACCTGACCCAGCTTACCCTGGGCGTCGATCGCGATTCGGCGCGGGTAGCCGGTGTGTTCGACGAGCGCAACCAGGCCGTGAAAGACTCGTGCGCCATGCTGATTGAACGGGCGCATCGCGCGGGACGTAAGGTCGGCATCTGCGGGCAGGCCCCTTCCGACTACCCCGAATTCGCTGCCTTTCTGGTTGAAAGGGGCATTGACTCGCTCAGCCTCAACCCCGATGCAGTGGTGCCCACCATGCGGCGGGTTCACGCCCTCGAACAGAAACTCTCTGCCCGCTCGGCCGAAGAGGCCCGCGAAGAACGTGAAGCCGAACGCGAGATTCCCTTTAATCCGCCGCCGTGAGCGGGTGCAAGAGGTCGGGCATGAAGGTCGGTATTGTGGGATGCGGTCTGGTCGGCTCTGCCGCGGCATACGCCATGGTGCTGCACGGCGTGGCCAGCGACCTGGTGCTCGTCGATCTCGACCGCCGTCTGGCCGACGCGCACGCCCATGACCTGCTGCACGCAACACCCTTTTCGCATCCGGTTCGGGTCAAGGCCGGCGACTACAAAGCCCTCGAAGACGCCGCCGTGGTCGTTCTCGCTGCCGGCGTCGCCCAGCGGCCGGGCGAAACGCGCCTGCAGTTGCTCGACCGCAATGCCCGGGTGTTCGAAGCCATCGTGCCCCCCGTTCTCGAAGCGGC
>JAWLBW010000181.1:0-9402 GCA_041687475.1 bacterium | reverse complement strand
CAGAGCCCGCAGCCACGGGCGGCACCGTGCACGTCTACTATCTCCATCACGCCGACGCCGAGCAGCTTGCCGCCACGTTGGGCGGCTTTACCCAGTCGGCCGGCGCAACGCCGACCGGCGGCGCCCGTACCCCGCCGGCGCGACGCACCGCGGCCACCCAGGCCCAGGGGGGGGCGCAGGGCGCAACCCAGCCGATGACGGCCGAATTCGAAGGCGGGGTGCGCATTACGCCCGACAAACGCACCAACGCCCTGCTCATCGTGGCTTCGCCGGCCGATTATCAGCGTCTCAAGCTTCTGATTCAGAAACTCGACATTCCGCGCAAGCAGGTGTATGTCGAGGCCGTCATCATGGAAGTCAGCCTCGACAAGATTCGCGATTTCGGCCTGAGCTGGCATACGGGCACCGAGCTTTCGCAGGACGGCGTTGCCTTCGGCGGGCAGGCGCTCGGCGGTGTGAACACGCTTACCCTGGGCACTTCGCAGCCGCCCACGGTTCCGGGGCTGTTTCTCGGCGCGCTGGCCAAACCCATTGACCTGGGCGGTATCAGTGTCTTCGGTCTGGGAGCGCTCCTTCGTGCCTTGCAAACGGATGAGAGTGTCAATATTCTGTCTACTCCGAACATTTTGACGAGCGATAATGAGGAAGCCGAGATCATCGTCGGTCAGAACGTGCCCTTCATCACGGGGCAGACGGCTACGACGGGCGGCAACGTGCTTACCTCGATCGAACGTCAGGACGTCGGTGTGACCCTGCGCCTTACGCCGCAGATTAACGCCGGCGGTCGGGTAAAGCTCAGTATCGAGCAGGAATCGTCGAGCGTGCAGCAGGCCGCGCCGCAGGGCCTGAACGTGAATCAGCAGGGCCTGATTACCCGCAAGCGCAGTGCCCGTACGACCGTGGTGGTAAAGGACCGGCAGACCGTCGTCATCGGCGGCCTCATGTCCGACGAGATTAACCAGAGCCACAGCAAGCTGCCTATTCTCGGCGATCTGCCGATTCTCGGGTGGCTGTTCAAGTCGGCCAACAACACCAACCGCAAGACGAACCTGCTGATCTTTCTGACGCCTTACGTGATTTCGAACCGCGACGAGCTCGAAACCTACACGAACAAACGTGAAGAGTTCTTTCACCAGTTCCGTGAAGACGCCTACATCGACCCGCTCGAAGACAAATATACCTTCCGTCGGGCGTTCGGCCAGTGGGAAGATGACGACGAAGGTTTCGACGATGGTCTCACGCCCGTTGAGGCGCCTGCCCAGCCGCGCCGACGAAGCGAACGTCTGAACGTGCCCGTGCCCGAAGCATCGGGCGACGTGGCGGAACCGATGTTCCAGGGCGAGCAGGGCGACGTGGCCATACCCGACGCGCCGCCGCCCGAGGTTCCGGCCATGCCGGCGCCCGAAGAATGACAGGGAGAAGGTTTATCGATTCGACTATGGATTTGACTGGTATCGAGCAGGCTACGGCTTCGACAGCGCCGCTTACGGGGCGTCTCGGCGAAATACTTCTGCGCACGACCTCGCTCAGCGAGGAAAAGCTGCGCGAAGCGCTCGAGCAGCAGGTCGAGAAGGGGGGAAGACTCGGCGAGGTGCTTGTTCGCCTGAATCTGGTGGCGGCCGACGACGTCGCCCGGGCGCTTGCCGCGCAGGCCGATCTGCCGTTTCTCGGCAACCTGGCCGAGTTCGGCATGGACCCCGAGCTGGTACGCGATATACCAATCAATTTCGCCAAGCGGTACGAGATCGTTCCCATCGCCGAGCGTGACGGCGAAGTCGTTGTGGCCGTAAGCGATCCGTTCGCCATGGAGCCCATCGACGACGTGGGCGCCCTGCTGGGGCGGCCCATGAGCGTCGGCGTGGCCGCGTCGACGCGGGTGCTCGACCACATTAACGCCGTCTATGAGCGTAAGGACACGGCGGGGCTTGTCGAAGGACTCGAAGAGTCGGACCTCGACAGCGTGGCCCATGAACTCGAAGGCTCGGGCGAAGTCGAAGACCTTCTCGACGCCACCGACGAGGCGCCGATCATTCGCCTCATCAACTCGCTCATCTTCCAGGCCGTGAAGGAGCGCGCCAGCGATATTCACATCGAGCCGGGCGAGCGCGAGATTGCGGTGCGCTACCGTGTCGACGGCGTGCTGCGCAACATTCTCAAGCCGCCCAAGCGGGCCCAGAACTCGATCATCAGCCGCGTCAAGATTATGGCGGGGCTGAACATTGCCGAAAAGCGCCTGCCGCAGGACGGTCGTATTCGCACCAAAATTGCCGGCAAGGACATCGACATTCGTGTCTCGACGCTGCCGACCAGCTTCGGCGAGCGCGTGGTCATGCGTCTGCTCGATCGTTCGGCCGTATTGCTCGATCTGGGCGACGTCGGCATTCCGGCCGAAACGCTGCGTACGATTCGCAAGGTCATTAACCTGTCGCACGGCATCTTTCTCGTTACGGGGCCGACCGGTTCGGGTAAGACGACCACGCTGTACGGCGCGCTTTCGGAAATCAACTCCGAAGACATCAACATCATTACCGTCGAAGACCCGGTCGAATACCAGCTGCGCGGAATCAGTCAGATTCAGGTCAACGCCAAGATTAACCTGACCTTCGCCTCGGCCCTGCGCTCGATTCTGCGTCAGGATCCCGACGTGGTGCTGATCGGTGAAATGCGCGACCTGGAAACGGCCGAAATCGCCATTCAGGCCTCGCTGACGGGCCACCTGGTGTTCTCGACGCTGCACACGAACGACAGCGCCGGCGCCATTACCCGTTTGACCGACATGGGCGTCGAGCCCTTTCTCGTGGCCAGCTCGCTGGTCGCGGTTATGGCCCAGCGATTGGTGCGTACCATTTGTCCGCACTGCAAGGTCGGATACGCCCCTTCCGACGAAGAACTGGCCGAAGTCGGCCTTTCCAAGTCGCAGCTGTCCGACGGCAGGGTCTGGCGCGGCGAAGGCTGCGCCGAGTGTCTCAACACCGGCTACAAGGGCCGAACCGGTATTTATGAGCTGATGCCGATTACCGAAAAAATTCGCCAGCTCGTGCTCAAGAACGTCGACTCGAACTCGATCAAGCGCCAGTCCATTGCCGACGGCATGAAGACCCTGCGAGACGACGGCGCATCGAAGATTCTCGCCGGACAGACGACGATCGAAGAAGTGCTTCGCGTCACCCAGGAAGATACCCTGGAGTAAGCCATGCCCCTTTTCGAATACAAGGCCATGACGCCCCAGGGCCGCACGATGAAGGGCGTCATCGATGCCGAGAGCGCCAAGGCGGCCCGCTATAAACTGCGCAAGCAGGGGCTGTTTGCGACCGACGTCATCGAAGGCGCCACGAGTGTGGCAGCGTCGAGCGCCAAGGGTGCGCTGGCGAACATGACCTTTCGCGACCTGGTAACCCGGGTCACGCAGCAGGACATCTCGGTCATGACGCGTCAGCTTGCGACGCTGCTTGCGGCCGGGCTGCCGCTCATCGAGAGCCTGAACGCCCTTATCGAGCAGGTCGACAACCTCAAGCTCAAGCGCATGATTACGAACGTGCGCGACCGGGTCAACGAGGGAGCGAGCCTGGCCGATGCCATGCGGCAGTCTTCGAAGGCATTCGGCGATCTGTACGTGAACATGATTCGCGCCGGCGAGACGTCGGGTACCCTCGAAATCGTGTTGCAGCGTCTCGCCGACTACCTTGAGAGTCAGGTCAAGCTGCGCAACAAGATTTACGCCACCCTTACCTATCCGATCATCATGATGATTCTCATGGTGGGCGTGGTGGCCGTGCTCTTTATTTTCGTGATTCCGAAGATCACGACCATTTTTCAGGAAACGAACCAGGCGTTGCCCATTTACACGGCAATACTGATTTCGATGTCGGAGTTCGCCAAGAATTACTGGTGGGTCGTTTTCGCTGCGCTTGTCGTGGCCGGCTGGTTCTTTCACCGGTGGACGCAGACCGAGAAAGGGAGGCGTCGGTGGGACGCCTTCAAACTCAAGGTGCCGCTATACGGCAAGGTCATTCGCATGGTGGCCATCAGCAGGTTTTCGAAAACGCTCTCGACCCTGCTGGCCAGCGGCGTGAACGTGCTCATGAGCTTCGACATCGTGCGCAACATCGTGGGCAACCGCATTATCGAAGAAGCCATCGAGCAGGCCCGCGAAAGCATTTCCGAGGGTGCTTCCATTGCCGATCCGCTGCGCCGCAGCGGCGTGTTTCCGCCCATTGTGCTGCACATGATTGCCATCGGTGAAAAGTCGGGCGAGCTCGAAGCCATGCTGCTCAAGGTTTCCGACTCGTACGACAACGAGGTCGAAACCATCGTAACCGGCATGACCGCGCTGCTCGAGCCGATCATGATCGTCATGATGGCGGGCATCGTGTTTTTCATGATGATTTCGATTCTCATGCCGCTCTTCCAGATGAACCAGATGGTCATGTAGCGGCCGACCTGGCGCACGGCGCATCGCACGTTGCGTCGGAAGACGGCGTCGGGTAATCATTATAGTTTTGAATTTGATCACAGAAGCCGGAGTATTAAACTTGAAAGCAAACAACCGCACCCGTATGCAGAGGCTGAAGCGCGACGAACGCGGCTTCACGCTCATCGAGATCATGGTCGTCGTGGTCATCATCGGCCTGCTTGCGACCCTGGTCACGGTTAACCTGCTCGACCGCGCCGACGAGGCGAAGCGGGTGAAGGCGGGCGCCGACATCAAGGCCATCGAAAACGCCCTCGAGCTGTTCAAGCTCGACAGCGGCAACTACCCGTCGACCCAGGAAGGTCTGAAGGCCCTCATCGGCGGAAACGAAGGCAACCGCCAGTACCTGAAGGACGGTAGGGTGCCGAAGGATCCGTGGAACAAGGAATATGTCTATCTGTCGCCCGGTTCGCACGGCGAGTTCGACCTTCTCAGCTATGGAGCCGACGGCGAACCCGGCGGTACCGGAAAGAATGCCGACATCACGTCGTGGGATTCTTCGCAGTAATCGAGGGTTTACCCTCATTGAACTATCGATGGTGATTCTGGTCCTGGCTGTGTCGGTGGCAATCGTCACCCCACAGCTCATGGACATCGGCGAGGTGCGCATCAAGGGCGCCATGCGCCGTTTTCAGGGCACCGTTCGCTATCTGTTCAACGAGTCGGTTTTTCGTCGCAGCGCCTTTCTGCTCTACATCGACATGGAGAAGGGCGAGTATTGGGTCGAAACCCCGAAGGTCGACGGCGACAAAGTCGAAAACGTCGAAGTCGCCAACTCCTTCGTCGAGAAGCGGGGTCGGTTTCCCGAGGGCATTGAGGTCCTTGACGTGCAGACGCCCCGTCTGGGAACGCGCAGCGACGGCCAGGTGGCCATTCAGTTCTTTCCGCACGGCTACGTCGAGCCGGCCACCATTCACATGCAGGACCGCAACAAGAATCGGTTTACCTTGTGGATTCAGCCGGTTACCGGAAGCGTGCGCATTCTACCCGGCTATGTCGAAGTGGGGCGCCGCGGCTGATGTCGATGACAAGTGACACACGGCATATCGGCGGTTTTACGCTGCTCGAGGTCATGGTCTCGGTGGCCCTCATTGCCACCGCCTTCGCCTCGCTGCTGACGCTGCAACGACAGACCGTGGCGGCGCATTCCAAGATACGCAGCATTACCGTGGCTTCGATGATTGCCGAAGACCGCATGGAGCGTATCATTCTGCGGGCGCAGGGGTACGAGCAGATTCTCGAGTTGAATGAAGAGCTCGACCGCCGTTTTCCCGACTATGAGGTCGAAGCCACGGTCGAAGACATAAGCCCCGAAGAACTGCCGGTGGTCATGTTTCTACCGGCCGATATGACGCTGAAGACGGTGCGGGTCATCGTTTCCTGGCAAGAGGGCGCGAACACGCGTACCTATGAATTGCAGCGTTACGTGACCCAGAAATTAACCTGATGCATCATTACGGCCTGAAACACAATGCGCGCGGTGGGTTCACGCTCATCGAGGTCACGATAGCGCTCATGCTGCTCAGCATGGTGCTCGTGTTCGTGTATCAGAGTTTCGTGATGTCGGTCGACACGAAACAGCGGGTCGAAGCCCAGGCCGAGACCCTGCGCGCCGCCCGCGTTACCCTTCTGCGAATGGAGCGCGAGATTCAGTCGGCCTACCTTGACTCGCAGCTGGCCGAAGGGCAGCAGGTCACGGGCACGTCGGCTTCGAATCAGGGGTTGCGTACGGCCTTCATCGGAGTCGAGGGCGAGGCCGAAGGTTTCCCCCGCGACAGGCTCGACTTCACCACCTTTTCGCATGCCGTCGTGGCCGCCCTGGGCGAAAACGATCGTCAGTCGGACCACGAAGAAATCGCCTACTTCACCGAAACCGATTTTCGCGAAGACCGCACCGATCTTCTCTACCGGCAGGACTTTACCCTCGACGACGATCCGACGGGCGGCGGTGATATTTTTCCGCTGCTCGAAGGCATCAAGGGGCTGAACTTTCGCTACCTCGATCCGAAGCGCAAGGAGTGGGCGACTACCTGGGACAGCCGCCAGAGCCGAATACTTCCTGCCGCGGTCGAAATCGAGCTGTGGCTTGAGCATCCCTCGGACCCCAAGGACGAGGTCTACTTCAGCAAGGTGGTGCGCCTGCCGCTCTTTACCCCCGATGCCCTGGGCGACATTCAGCCGCAGCAGCAGGTGGGCCAGACGCAGAACGGCCAGCCGGTCGGCCGCAGGCAGGCCGCCGAGCGGCTTCTGAATGCATTCGGCGGTGAGCCCGAGGTCGCGCCCGACGGCGCTCGTATCTGGAGAAGGCGGTAGACATGAAGGTGAAGGCTTTCTCGCGCAGGCTCTGGAAGGATCAGCGTGGCGCCGCCCTGATCGTGACGCTCATGGCCATGGTGCTCATGTTCAGCATCATCGTCGAATTTTCGTATTCGACGCGGGTCGACATCTCCATGATTTCGAACTACCGCAACGCCCAGCAGGCCCGGTATTACTCGGAAGTGGGTGTCGATGCGGCCCGCATTCTGCTGTTGAGCGATCTCGAGCGCGACACCATGGCCGGTCGCAACATCGATTTTTACGCCTACGACACCCCCCCCGGCGAAGAACAACAGCAGGGCGCCGATTCGGGCATGGGCGGCATGGGCGGTTTCGGTGACATGATGGGCGGCCTTCCGGCCAATCTGGGTGAAGACGGCCTGCAGGAAATCTGGAGCCTCATGCGACCCGAGATGCCCGCGATTCCGCTCGGCGAGACCGGCGCGATGGTCAAGCTCAACATTCGCGACGAAGCGGGCAAGGTCAACCTGAACATGCTCGACATTCCCCGCGGTCTCGAGTCGACCAATCTGCTCTATCTGCGCTTTGTCAACTTCTTTCTGGCCTGCGGGCTGACCGAGGAAGAGGCGCGACAAATCATTCCCCGCCTGCTCGATTGGATCGACGAAGACGACCAGCTTACGAACGGTGGCGCCGAAAGCCAGTACTACCAGCAGCTCAACCCGGGGTACATGACGCGCAACCGGCCGCTGATGAGTGTAGAAGAGCTGCGCATGGTCGAAGGCATCACGCCCGAGATCTGGGCCAAGATCTCTCCCTATGTCACCGTGTATCCCCGTGACAAGGCGGGGCTGGCGAAGATCAACGTCAACACCGCGCCCGCGCCGGTGCTGCAGTTTCTCGACCCCGACATGGACGAGACGGCGGCACAGGCCATCATTGAAGAACGCACCGTGCAACCCTTTCGCACGATGAGCGAGGTGCAACAGGTGCTGTCGGCTTATTCGGCCGGCGATCTGTTCAACCGGGTGTTGGGGTCCATCGACATCAAGAGCGATGTTTTTTCGGTGCAGTCGACGGCCATCGTCAACGGCCTCGAATATCCGGTTTACGCCGTGCTGCAGCGCAATCGTATCAAGAAAGAGATGGAAACCCTGTACTGGCGCTCCGAGTAGCCAGGCGCCATTCCCCGCAGAAAGGCTCGGTCCTTGCGCGTTCCGAGTCGACCCGCCCCTACGTCTGAACTCACGCTACCGCTTTGGGTGGAAGGCCGAGCTCGCGGTGAGCGAATCCGGGGGCGATGCAGGGGCGCCCGCCGGAGTCAAGCACGGAAAACATGCCCGGGAAAAACCGGCGCCGCCGGGTACGGACCCGACTCATAATGGGGGTGATGGCGCGACGACGAATCGGCGAGGCTGGGTGCCCGCGCAACACCGACTTTGAGGCGGGGCACCGTCGACAGCGGGGAGAGATCATGGGCGGCGACGTTGCGGCCCCCTCGACTGAACACGAGGCAAGGCGAACCGCAGCGGTGCGCGCATTGTTTCTTCGCCGGCGGGTCGGGGCGCCCGCAAGACCGTTGCCGAAAGGTTCCGGGGGGCCGTCGTAGCCGCCCCTGGAGACTCGGACAGAAAAAAAGCGGCCTGGTGTCCCAGGTCGCTTTTTGCGTTTCAGCTGTCTTTGAGGTGCTTGTAAATCAGTTTGGTCATCTCGAACATGGTGACCTGCTTCTTGCCGTCGAAAAGCGGCAGCAGCTTGTCGTCGGCGTTGATCATGGTCTTCTTGTTCGGATCCTGAAGATTGTTGGACTTGATGTAGGCCCACATTTTCTTCATGACCTCGGTGCGCGGCAGCGGATCGTTGCCGACGACGGCGCCGAGCGCCGCATCGGGCTGCAGGGGCTTCATGAACGCGGCAGGCGGCTTACGACCACTCTTCTTCTGTTCAGCCATTCGAGTCTACTCCTGAAAAGTAGGATGCGGTGATAGTCAACTATCACCTTACGGGGAAACCATGCGTTTCGGCAAGAGGGAGTTTGCACTCTGTTCCACTTGTCGCGCCAATCAGAGAAGCATGATAGCTGATGCCGGGGGCGCTGTCTATGGCCTGGATGCAAAATTTTTATTTTCGGGCAACCTGCCCGACCCGGTGCGCCCGACTCAGGGAAGGGTAAAGCCGAGTACCGGGCGTATTCCCCACAAAAACTCGGCGTCGCGGCGGGATGCGGCATCCAGCGTACAGCGTGAACAAAGCAGCAGCCCACCGTCGAGCCCGAGGCCGAAGGTCACGTGCAGTCTGCGACCGGCCAGGCGCAGCCGGGGTTCGAGGGAAAGAGTCAGGTCGGCATAGGGCCGATGCGAGAGAAACCCGGTCTGCACGGCCGCCCGGCCGCTGGTTTCGTAGCGTAGAAAGCCTTCGGTGTCGCCGTGCACGATTCCGCCGTGAAACTGCAGATAGCCATGGACGGGCAGGGCGGCAAGGCTAACGGCGTCAATGCCGCCGATAACGCCGTAATATCCCGCGGCACGCCACGCGCGGGGTTCGGTCAGCAGATGCGCCCGTTCGAGGCCGGCGTAAAAGCCGTAGGGGCTGAGCCCGGCCCGGGCCGCGACCTCGGCACTTGTCGAGGTGCCGTAGCGAATGGCGGTTTCGAA
>JAWLBW010000180.1:0-9405 GCA_041687475.1 bacterium | reverse complement strand
CATCCACCCTGTTCGCACAGGACCGGTCGTGTACTGGATGAGCCGCGATCAGCGTGTGCTCGACAACTGGGCGCTTCTTCACGCCCTCGAACTTGCCGTAGAGCGCCGACAGCCCCTGGCGGTTCTGTTTGCGCTGACTCCCCATTTTCCCCACGCCGAGGCACGGCACTACGCCTTCATGCTCGAAGGGCTTCGTGAGATTGAGGGTGAACTGCGGCAGCTGGGTATACCCTTCCTGCTTCGCCGGGGTGACGATCCGGGTGAAACGACGGCCCGGTATGCCGCCGAGGTAGGGGCGGGGGCCGTGGTGTGCGACTTTTCGCCTTTACGCTTCGCACGCAAGTGGAAGGAGAGGGTCGCCGCCGATTTTCCCCTGCTCGAAGTCGACGCCCACAACATCGTGCCCTGCCGGGTTGCCTCACCCAAGCTCGAGGTAGGAGCGTGGACGTTGCGGCCCAAGCTGCGCAGGCAACTCGATGCCTTTCTGGTGGAATACCCGCCCGTCGAGGCGCCTGCCGTGGCCTGGGCGCCGTTTCCTCCCGCGGTCGATTGGGACGAAGCGCACAGGACGATGGGCCTGGTCGGCCGAAATTCCTATCGGTGGATTACGCCGGGACCCCGTGCCGCCCGTCAGGGTTTCCGCCGCTTTCTCGAAGAGAGGCTCGCCGGCTACGACAAGGTTCGCAACGACCCCAACCTTTCTGCGCAGTCGGGGCTGTCGCCGTGGCTGCACTTCGGACATCTTTCGGCACAGCGGGTGGCGTGGGAAGCTCGATTCCACGACGGTGATATCGCCGCGCAGGAGGCCTTTCTCGACGAGCTTGTGGTGCGTCGCGAGCTGAGTGAAAACTTCTGCAACTATCAGCCGGCTTATGACCGATTCGAGGGATTTCCGCGTTGGGCGCAGGCCTCGTTGAATGCGCATCGCGGCGATAAGCGCGAGCACCTGTACGACGAGGCGCGGATCGAAGCCGGCGAAACTGAAGATGTCTTGTGGAATGCGGCCCAGCACCAGATGGTACGCACCGGCAAGATGCACGGCTATCTGCGCATGTACTGGGCCAAGAAGCTACTCGAGTGGACTCCCTCGCCCGAGGCGGCCCTCGATATCGGGCTGCGCCTCAACGACCGATATGAACTTGACGGTCGCGACCCCAATGGCTTTGCCGGTCTTGCGTGGTCCATCGGCGGCATGCACGATCGCCCGTGGTTCGAGCGTCCGATTTTCGGCAAGGTGCGGTACATGAGCTTCGGCGGTGCGAAGCGAAAATTCGACGTGGCGGCTTTGGTCGCGAAAGAGAATGCCGCCTGGGAAGCCTGGTTGAAGGGAAGGTCGAACCCGCATTGAAAGCGCCGCCGACTGTCGACCGTCAGAGGGTTGCTTCCCGAGACTTCACAGCCCGGAGTCATTGCCGAAAGGGCTGGGAGGGGGGCCTGAAAGGCACGAAACAACTTTCGCGAGGCAGGCCGACCCCTTAGACATCCGATTTCCACGGTCTGTGGCGGCAACAGGCGGGCGTGGTGGCGAATTACAAGGGAGGTTGCCGAAAAGGGCAATAATGAATGCCCCATTCACTTTTGCAGGGCAAATATGGAAGCCACGCGCAAAATCGCGCTGGAATAGTGAATACCCCATTCATTTTTGGGGTTTTCTCGAGTGGGGCCCGCAACCGCCCGTGCAGGGGCCGAATTCGTCGTTGAACAGTCGTAAACGAGTGGCCGAACCTCATGAACAGTCTGTGTCATGGGGCGAGAAGGCATGAAAAAGCCCCCCGGCCACCCCCCGAAAGGAATTCGTTACCAAGGCGGAAAGCATTTCAGTGTATTACCGGGGACGGCCTGTATACCCTTGCCGCCTCACCTCGGCCGAGGCAGACACTGCCTGGCTGTGTGAGCAGGAGGGGCGCCGGCAACGACGGAAGTCTGCGCCGCAAGAGACTTGCATTTTCAGGGGCAACGGCGCCGAACAGGCATGCAAGAATTTCTGAGAGGCCATGGGAAGTCTTTGCCCGGGGCCGAGTGCGGGGCGAGTCAGGCGGCTTCGCCTGCTTCGGGAAGGGGCACGGCCACAGGCTTATCGGTCGCTGTTTCAAGCGTCGAAGCGTCGGTGGTCTCCGGGGGCAAGGTGTCGAGCAGGCTTGCTTCCACCAGCTGGTAAACTTCCTTGGAGTAAAGCAGCGCGTTGTGACTGACCTTGTCGACCGAAAGATTTCGAACGCGTGCGCCGTCGGGCATTGCAGGCTGGGCCGAGGCCGGGGGCGCCACCCAGTCGGCCTCGGACGCGATGCTGATGAGCTTGACCGCTTCGGGCCACGGCTGCTTGCTCAACTCACGAATGAAGGGCGAAACGGGCGTCATCTGCCACAGCGAGCGGGCCCACCAGCCGATGGCGGGCAGGGCCATGGCGGCCACCCAGGTGCCCCGGTGCGGCGTACCCAGGGTTACGAGATGTCGAACCCGTTTGGCGCCGTTGAGGTTCTGCACGTAATAGCGGGCGATAAGGCCGCCCTTGCTGTGGGCGACGATGTCGATTTCGGAAAGGCCGTATCGCTCGCAGATGCGTTCGATCTTGGCGTCGACCAGGCCGGCCGAGGCAGCGATGCTGGCCGTGTTCAAGGTGTCTTTGTACCCGCCCAGATTCAGGCTGAATACGCAGCGCTTGAGCCGACGCCGCAGTCGCAGCTCGAGAATGCGCAGGGTGCGACGGGTCGAGCCGAAACCGTAGAGCAGAAGTACCGGGCGCTCGCATGCCGAGAAGTCGGTGACGCGCTCGACCGGATTACCGAGGCGCATGCTCGTTATCAAGTCGCGTGTGATGGCGCGAGCCATACGCGAACGCCGCTGCCATCGCAGGGTTTGGCGCTGTAACCAGACTGAAAAACGCATTTACCGGTTACCCATGCTTCAACACGAACGTCGGCGGAAAGGCACGCTCGGCGGGTAGAAGCCTTACTGATCCAGTATAGCGCATCACGTCAAGACCCGCATGGAGGGCCCGCAGCTGAGGCCTGTTCACGTCTGCCGACCAGTGCTTGCACGCATCGAATAACCGGTGGCGAGAGCGCGCTGCAGAGCCCTCGTCGACACGCGAGGCAGGCAATGCAACGTGCACGACACGCAGGCTTGGCGGAAGTGAGCGATAGTAACCCCGGCGCCGGCATGGTCGAGGGGCCGAGGCCGGCGCCGTGATGATGGAGGTTTGGCTCAGCGCTTACCGACGATGGCTGCGGCCAGCTCTTCGGCCACGGTAAACGGATCGGCTTTGCCGCTGCAGATATCGTCGATGAAGGTGTCGACGCCGCCCCGGCTTTCGAGGTGCTCGGCCGCCGTCTTTATCAGCCGCTCGCGCAGTGCCCCGGTAAGCTCGCGGCGTACCAGCTCACGTTTGAACTTATCGAGGCGATTCGAGCCGAGAAGGAACCGGTGGTGTTTTTCCATCTCGTCCACCAGCTGGTCGACGCCGTCGCCCTTGGCTGCCACGGTCTTGACAACCGGGGGACGCCACTCGACATTCGGATTCAGGTTCATCTCGAGCATGATCTGCAGGTCGCGCACGGTGCGGTCGGCGCCGTCGCGGTCGGACTTGTTGACCACGAACAGATCGGCGATCTCGAGAATGCCCGCCTTGATGGCCTGAATGTCGTCGCCCATGCCGGGCACGGTTACGACCAGGGTGGTGTGGGCCGCCGAGACGATTTCGACCTCATCCTGCCCCACGCCCACGGTTTCGATGAGAATGACATCCTTGCCGAAGGCGTCGAGCACGCGCACCACGTTACTGGTGCTCTGCGACAGACCGCCCATGGCGCCGCGCGTGGCGCAGGAACGGATGAAAACCTCGGGGTCGGTTTCGTAACCCTGCATGCGAATGCGGTCGCCCAGAATGGCGCCGCCGCTGAAGGGGCTGGTCGGGTCAATGGCGACCACGCCTACCGTTTTGCCCTGCCGACGGAAGGCGCCGATGAGCTGCGAGGTAAGCGTGCTCTTGCCGGCGCCGGGGCTACCGGTGATTCCGATGAGCCAGGCGCGTCCGGTGTGGGGATACAGCTCGCGCAACGCCTGTTCGGCATCGGGTTGCTGGTCGTCGAGTCGGCGCATCAGGCGCGCCGCCGCGCGTACGTCGCCCTTGAGAACGCCTTCGGCGAGAGGTGATGGCATGATGCTTACCCTGCTGGGAAGAACGGAATACAAACAGAAAGGCAGGCGTCGAATCGGCGAACGCCCGCCTTCTCCAATCGAACGAATCGGAAACCGCGTGTCAGTGCGGTTCGATGTTGGTCTCGACCCAGTCGATGATCTCTTCGAGGCGGGCGCCCGGCGTGAAGATCTCGGCGACGCCCGACTTCTTCAGACCCGGAATGTCTTCTTCGGGAATGATGCCGCCGCCGAACACCGGAATGTCGCCGGCGCCGCGATCGCGCAGCATGTTGATGACCGCCGGAAAGAGCGTGTTGTGGGCGCCGCTCAGAATCGACATGCTTACCGCGTCGACGTCTTCCTGCACGGCGGCGTTGACGATCTGTTCGGGGGTCTGGTGCAGACCGGTGTAAATGACTTCATAGCCGGCGTCACGAAGCGCGCGGGCCACGATTTTCGCGCCGCGGTCGTGGCCGTCGAGACCAGGCTTGGCAACGAGAATGCGAAGTTTCTTGGCCATGGGTAGTTCCTCGAAGAAGTGCCGTATCGGCGAAACAAACCATTGTAGCGAAGCGCGCCCCCGTGCTGCAAGCGCCGGGTCGCCTCTTTCCTCAGTCGGCACTCCTCGAAAAAAAGAGTATTGCCGGGCAAGGGGCCGCGTGGTAGCGTGAGCGTGCATTTGAGCACCATATGGGCAGACTGAACGTTTCACCAATATCGTTTCAAGTGACTCGCGCCGAAGTCGGCGCCGTCGCGCTGCTTACGGTCGCCGTTGCCGTTCACGGGGTGTATTGGCTCGAGCACGCGAGCTACTGGTTCGACGAAATCTGGTCCGTCGACGCCGCGTTGCTGCCCGTCTCGGAAATGCTGCGACTGCTGACCGCCGACTTTCACCCGCCCGGCTATCACCTGCTGCTTGCCGGCTGGGTACGCCTGTTCGGCACCGGCGAAGGTGCCACGCGGGTCTTGTCGCTGCTTTTCGGCGCCGCTACGTTGCCCCTGGTGTGGCTCACGGCGCGGAACCTCGGTCTCCAGGCCCGTGGCGCCCTTGCGGCGGCGGCACTCTACGGGGCCAGCGAGAATCTCCTTTTCTACATGGGCGAGACGCGGCCGTACGCCATGCTGCTCTTTCTGGCCTGCCTTGCGCTTGTTTTCGTTACCTGGCCCGGCGGGCGTCGGCGTATGTTTCTTGCCGCCTGGGGGGTGGGCCTGCTTGCGGTCTTCACCCACTACGGGGCGCTGTTCATTTTCGTGCCCGCCGTGGCCGCCCTGGCGCTGGTCAGATATCGGCCGGCGCTGCTGGCCCTGGTGCCCTTATGGGTTTTACCGCTGCTACCCTGGGGCGCCGTGGTTGCGGCGCAGGCGCGCAGGTTCAACCAGAAAGGGTGGTTGAAAGAACCCACCTTCAACGACCTGCAGGCCTACCTCTCCTTTTCTCTGTCGGGCCTGTCGGGGGCCGTCTGGGTAACGCTCGGGCTTCTGGGCGTGGCCGCCTTCCTGGCCTTTCGCGACCGCGAACCACGGCGGCATGCCTGGTTGTTGGTATTTCCCCTGGGTGTCGGAGCGCTTTTTGTCGCTTCGTGGGTGATCATGCCGGTCTTTCACACCCGATACCTGCTGACCTTTCTGCCCTGGCTGGCGTTGACGGCCGGTTTCGTGGTCGAGCATGTTCGGGCGCCTCGCCTGGGAACCGCCTTGGCCGTCATGGGGTCGATTGCCCTGGCCGGCGGAGCTCATATACGCACGGAGGCGCGTACGGTCAAAAACGAAGACTGGCGTGGTGCCGCCCGTTACGTGAGCGAACGTCGCGGCTCAGAGCCGGTCATACTCACGGCGGGATCACGGTATTTCAGGGTGTACTTTCCCGACGCGGTCGTGTTCGACGAAGGCGACGCCGATGCCGTGCGCCGATGGGTTTCGGCGGCACCGGCCGGGTTCTGGATTCTCCAGGGACGTGACGTGAAGCCTTCGCCTGCCTTGCGGGTGTTGGAACGGGAAACACGGCCCGCCGTCAGCGCGGCTTTCGCACGTGCCCGGGTGTACCGTCTGGTCAAGAAAACCGGAAGCTGAAAAGATAACGCCTCTGTTGTAATTGAAAATACAGCTGGAAGAAGATTCGCGGGCCATGCTATTGTCCCCCCGTGAAGAGGCAGGTACCGGTACAGAGTCGCCCCGTAGGAGAGGAACCCCGGGTAACCGAAGCGTATGCATGGTGGGGGGTGGCCCTGCTTGCGTTTCTGGTTCTTCTGCTTGCGGTCTGGCGTGCGGGACAGACGGGCTACTGGTATGACGAGTTGTGGTCCATCGAAGCGGCGACCGATGGTTTCGGCGGCATGCTCGAACGGCTGCGCTCCGATTTTCATCCCCCGGGTTATCATGCGCTGCTGTGGGCATGGGTGCGCCTGCTGGGCGCCGCCGAAACGGCAACCCGGTTTCTCTCGGCGCTCTTCGTGGCGGCCACCGTTCCGGTGACATGGTGGCTGGGGCGCACGCTGGGCCTCTCGGCACGGGGCGCTTTTTTGGCCGCCGGTTTTCTGGCGGCAGGCGAGGGGGCGTTCTTCTATGCCGAGGAAACGCGGCCGTACGCCATGCTGCTGTTTCTTGCTTCGCTTACCCTGCTGTTGCTGATGCGCACCCGGTTCACGGTGCGGAGCTTCATTCTCGTATCGCTGCTGGGCACGGCCACCATATACTCGCACTATGCGGCGACGTTCATTCTGCTGCCCGGCTTGTTGATTGCCGTGTTGCGAAGTCGTGACCTCAGGTGGCTCTGGCTTGCCGCTGTGTGGTCGGCTGCCCTCGTGCCGAATGCGTCTCTTATCTACGCACAGGCCGTGCACTTCAATGCCCTCGGTTGGCTCGATGCGCCGGGCTACGATGCCTGGCGGGCCGTGGCCGTCTTTCTGTTGAGCGGACTTCCCTTTGCCGAAGCGCTGCTCGTACTTCTGTTGGCGGCTGCGGTACTGGTTGCACGCAATCGCGCCGTACGCGGTGAAGACGTCTGGTTGCTGCTCGCCCCCCTGACCCTTGCCGGGGTTATGGTGGCCAGCCATTTCGTGTTGCCGGTCTTTCATTCGCGTTACCTGGTGACGCTGCTGCCTTGGGTCGCTCTCACCCTGGGTTACCTGTTCGAGCGTGTCGAACCGCGCGTGGTGGGCACGGTAGCGGGGGGCGTTCTGTTGCTTTCGGTGGTTCTCTCGACGCAGCTGCTGTGGGGAGGGGTTTCGCACAAGGGCGAAGAGTGGCGTCGGGCATCGGCACTGGTGCGCGAGCGCCCGGGAAATCTGCCTGCGGTCGCCATCGGCAATTCGCGCATGTTTGGTCATTACCTGCCCGACATTCACACCTTCGAGGCCGATGACGCTGCGGGCATGAACCGCTGGCTAGACTCGGCGCCCGAGCGCTTCTGGTATGTCGAAGGGCGCGGCTCACCGGTGGGCGCATCTCTACCGGTGCTTACGGCACGGGTCGTGGTCGAAGAGCGCCACGATTTTGCCGGGGTCAGCACCTTCCTGGTACGGCAGCGCTAACAAGAAGCGGAACGCGGAACGCGGAAGGGGAAACGCGGAACTCGGAACGCGGAGCCAATCCGCCAGTCTGAAGGTCCGCCAGTCTGAAGGTCTGAGCCTTACCGCTTACCCCGCACCGGCCGGTGCTGATGCACGGCGCGCACGAGCCGAACCGCTTCGGGCGGAACGTCGGGCACAAGCCTTCGGCAGAGGCTTTCGGTGTCGAGCGTCGGATCGTCGGCCAGCAGTCGCTCGACCGCCTCACGGTGACCCGGCGATACGTACTGGTTTATGTCGATGTCGTGCCCCCGGCGAATCAGGGCTTCGAGGTTCGACACGACCGTTGCGGGGCTCACGCCCCGCCTCTTGGCAATAGCCTGCAGGCCAAGGCCGGCCTGCAGAAGGGTGTAGGTCTGCAGGTAGCTGTCTTCGCGCGGCGGGGCGCCGTTACGTACGAGGCGTTGCAGCACGCTGCGTGCGTCGGTGCCCGTGCTGTCGGGCTGCAGGGGCTCAAGCGAAGGCGTGGCGCAGTCAAGACGGTGTCGGCCCTTATCGGTCAGCCGCAGTATGGTGAAGTAGTCGCGCTTCCACTTGCGCAGTAAACCCTGGTCGATGAGATTTCCGATTTCGGCACGGATGGCCTTCTGGGTCATTCCCCCCAGGGTGCCGTAGCCCGGCAGCCGCTCGAAATGAAAGCGCTTGGCTTTCAATGTGCGTCCCCCGGCGAGAAAGGCGGCCACCGTGGTTTCGCCGAAGCGTTGTCCCAGCGTGTCGACGGCGCGCAGAATCAGGGTTTCGACGGGTGGCGCCGCTTTGGGCGGCCTGCGTTCGGGCGACCAGTCAAGGCAGTTGTCGCAGCCGCTGCAACGCTCGCCCGAAGGTTCTTCGCCGAAATAGCGCAGCACGGCGGCACGGCGGCATCCCGGTTCGGGGCCGTAGGCCAACATGGCGTCCAGCTTGGCCAGTTCGATGCGGTAGCTCTTTTCGATTTCGGTCCAGTCGATGTCGAGCCGTTCGGGCGCCACCCGTCGGGTAACCCGGATACCGCTGTCGGGCGCGTCGAAGCTTTCCAACAATCCGTGTTCGAGCAGGGCTTCTATGGCCGGCGAAAGAAGCGGCCGAATGGCGCCGGTGCGGTCGGTCAGCTCGCCCCACACCAGGGGAATGCCGCGTATGAGATCGTCGCCATACGCCCGTTGCATGCTGTCGAACACCCGACGCTGCAGGCGTGACAGGCGGGCCAGCTTGCGCGTGTCGGCGGGGCCGAGCTTCAGATGGCGGCAGGGTTCGGTTTGGCCCTGACGCACGTAGTTACGCTCGCCAAGCAGGCGCAGCACGCGGTTGACGACCGGTGTGCCCACGCGCCGCGGAAACCGGCTCGCAAGGCTGTCGACGTCGGCCGCCGGACGCGCCTGCAACGAGCGGTAAATGTTCTCGACCAGGCTGCGCGAGGGAAAGCGCGACTCGAGAAAGCGTTCATGAATACGGCGGTCGCTTTCTCCGTACAATAGCACGGCGTAGGACTCCTTGCCGTCGCGGCCGCCGCGCCCGGCCTCTTGGTAATAGGCTTCGAGCGAGCCGGGCGCCTGATAGTGCAGCACGAAGCGTACATCGGGTTTGTCGATGCCCATGCCGAAGGCGTTGGTGGCCGCAATCAGCCGGTAGTCGCCGGCAAGCCAGGCTTCCTGTGCGTGATCGCGTTCCTTGTCGGGCAGGCCGGCATGGTAGCTGGCCGTGGCGACCCCCTGCTCGGTCAGAA
>JAWLBW010000179.1:0-9437 GCA_041687475.1 bacterium | reverse complement strand
CCCTGGGGTCGCTGATTACCTTCGTCGTGTTCATGGCCTTTGCGCTGGCCGGCGATCGGCGGGGGGCGTTGCAGTTGGCGCTGGCTTCGACGGGGGCCGCGGGGCTTACCCTGTTGCTGAAGGGAATCATCGGGCGCGAGCGGCCCGAAGAGGTCACGCATCTGGTCGACGTGTTCGGGTATTCGTATCCGAGCGGTCATGCGTTGGCGTCGGCCGCGCTGTACCTGACTATCGCGCTTGCGGCGGGAAGGCATCTGCCTTCATTGCTGGCGCGATTCACGTTCCTGGCCCTGGCCGGTTTTATCGTCGTGTTGATCGGGCTGTCGCGCATGTACCTGGGGGTGCACTATCCGAGCGACGTTCTGAGCGGCATGTCGCTGGGCGGCGCTTGGGCGTTTCTGCTGCACGCCGGGTTTTTTCTGTTTGCCAGGCTTCTACCGCGTGAAGCGTCTGGGCAGTAAGGAAACGGGGTAGGGGCTTTCGGTGTGGTCAGGCGCGGGCAGACGAGGGCGTTGCCTCAGGGGCGAGCTCGTGCTTGAGAATGCGGGCGACCGCACGCCAGGCGTCGTCAAGCCTGGGCAGTTGTCTGGTGACGGCTGCCATGTCGTCGCATAGGGCGGCGCGCTCGAGTTCGAGGGCTTCGCGGCACAGTTGCGCCGCGCCGACCATGCCGGCCATTCCCCGCAGGGTGTGGGCCAACTCGGCCAGTACCGGCAGATCGCCTTCGGTCTTGAGCGCTTCGAGACGCCGCAGCAGTGCCGGAGTCTGTTGCAGAAAGCGGCGGGTAACCACTTGCGTGAGGCCCGGACTTGCCGCCGCGGTTTCGAGTTCGCGCAAACGTCGAAGTCCGGTGTAATGGGCGTTGTCGCTTGGGGCGGAACCGCCGAGAACCTTGCCGAGGGCGTGGTCGAGCTCGGTGTCGCTTCCCCATTTGGGCAGCTGGGCATCCATGCCCGCGTCCAGGGCGTGTTGGCTGGTTTCGGTCGAGTGGTAGGCGCATACCCCGATAATGGGGGTGCGGCGGTTTTCTGCCTCGAGTCGGCGAATCTCGCGGGCTACGGCATGGCCGTCGAGGTCGGGCATGGCGCAGTCGAGCACCAGGAGGTCGTAGTCGCCACGCCGCCATCTTGCGAGGGCTTCGCGTCCGTTGTCGGCGGTCTCGACCTGCAGGCCGCGCCCTTCAAAGCGCTGGGCCAGCATGCGTCGGTTGAAGGCGTGATCGTCTGCGATGAGAATTCTCGGTTTCATTGGCAGCCTCCCCTTTTCGACCCGTCAGCCGTGGTCGTTCCACTCAGATGCAGAGCAAGTAGCGTGCCGTTGCCGGCACCATGCGAAAAAAGGCGGCTCGTTTCGGATAAACGAGCCGCCTCGGGTGTTACTTGATCGGAGAGTCGCCGTTGCGGTATTCAACGGTTTCGACTTCCTTTTCCATTTGTACGGGCAGGCCTGTTTCGTCTGCCAGGCTGACCTTGCCGTCGAGTATGACGATCTGCCGAATGAGGCGGTGTCCCTCGCGCCAGGCAGCGAGGCGGCCCTGACCGTCGCCGTTGGGCTGCAGTACGATGTGCGAGGCAAGTACCCGGCGGCCGGCCGCGTCGAGACGTACGACCCGCAGGTTCATGACGCCCTGGCTTGCGACGCCCGCGATGCGTTCGACTTCGCCGGTGGGCAGGGTGCGTTCGCCGCGGAAAGCCACACTGCCGAGGTTGTGCACTTCCTGCAGGTCGATGGTCGAGCCGGCATAGGTGGTGCCCTTCAGATCGAAGGCACGCACGCCCTTACCGCGCGAATCGCAGTCGGCAGGCAGCGTCTGGGTACGGGTGAGCGACTTGGTCAGGGTCGAGCCGTCGAGCAGGGTCAGCTCGCCGTCGATGGTCGTTACCGTGCCGTTCTGCACCAGGCTGACCGTTTCGGTTACCGGCGTGGTTGCGTGGGTTTCTGGGTGGCCGAAGGTGCGCTCGATGTTCACAGCGCCTTCATCGTCGAGGCGGCAGAGCGGGGTTCCGTTCGTCGCGATTTCAAAGTCGCCCAGTCCGACGAAGCCGGCGCGGCCCGTGTGGCTCCAGTCGCCGGTCAGGGTACCGGTGGTGACCTCGTAGGCCGCGTTGCGACGCACGCTGTCGGTCGAGCCGTCGGCGAAGGTAAGGGTGCGCGTCGAGTCGCCTTCGGTGTCGGTGGTGACGGGCACCGCGAAACTGCGCTCGAATCGGGACGCGCTGACATAGCGGCCGCCTTCGCGAATGGGCAGGCCCGTGGTTTCGTGCAGTTCGTCGCGAACATACCATTCGCCCGGGTGGGTGCTCCATACCCTGTGGCCGCTGGTGACTACGCTGCTGTCGCCGAAGCCGATGGCCAGTTCGACGCCTGCATCGGGCAGGGCGCGGGTAATGGTGTAGTCGGCGCGCACGTAGGCGTGCCCGGGCGGGGTTATGTTGAGGTCGCCGTCTTCGCCGTCGAGAGCTGCGACAAGGCTGCTGTAATATTGAAAGGCGGCTTGGTGGGTAACCGAGCCGATGACTTCGCCGTTGCGGGTGCGAATTTCACGGGTGGCCGTCACGCTGCTGATGCGGCAGGGCGTCACGTCGCAGGCGTAGGTTTCGACTTCGACCGCGGCATCGCCGTACCCGTCGCCGTCGGCGTCTTCAACGGGCCCTTCGGCGAGCGCGAGCAGGCTCTGGGGCGAGAATGCAGGGGCGCTCGGGGCGTCGCCGCCGGTTGAAAACTGATCGTCGGCCAGCTCGACAATACTCGACAGTTCAAGCTGATCGAAGGCTTCCATGGCCAGCTCGGCCTGCTGCAGGGCCAGCTCCGAGGCCTCTTGCTGCAGGTGGGCTTCGATCTGCTCGTACAGGTTCGCGACCAATTCGCCGCAGCCGGTGGTGGTACCCAGAAGCAGGGCCAGTCCGGCGGTTGTCCACAAAGATTTGTTCATCGGTTCTCTCTCCTTTTCGATGCGTGCCCCCAGGGGCGTTTGGCAGAGAGTAACGCAAGCGCCGTGCCAAGGGCTTGCCTTGTGATCGGCGTCACATCGCGCGCATTCCGTTGTGACGAAGATCACCGGTAGATGCGCTTTTGACGTGATACCCGGCACGGACGGGGCTGTGTCGGGTGACCGTCATGTCAGCGCGGTTACCCGGCAACGACAAGGATGTCAGACCGGTCAATAGTATTTGAGGCAAGGGTTGGGGGGCTTGATCTGGAACGAGTCTACCCCCACCGTACCGTCAATGTACCAGAGCCTCGTGTTTAAGGGCTGAGGCGTGTTCGGTGCTACGGTAAGCTCGGCCCGCAGTACGTCCGTTTTGTTTCCCGTCGGCTGCAGCCAGCGGCGCTCGATAAGCGCATTGCCTTCTGCGTCGAAAATCTGCCAGACGCCGATTCGTTTGTCTTTGCCGCGCCGGGCCGTGTAGCGAAAGGCCGCTTCATATTGCGCTGGTGCAAGGGTGAAGTCCAGTTTAAATAGGTTGCCTGGTCTGTCGCCCGGTGTCGCCCACACCATGTCGCGAGTGACCTGCCGCTTGCCGATATCGAGGGCATCGGCTGTGAAGTAGAGGTTGCTTTCGCATTCCGACCGAATCCAGGGGGTAATGTCGTAGCCGGCGGCGAAGGTAACCCCCAGCGGCTTATAGCGATCGCCGGCTGCTTCGATGAGGCCTTCGCGATCCTGCACGATGAGCAGCGGATTGTGCTCGAGTACGTATTGCTGAATCTTCTCGCGGGCGGCATGGTATTCAACACTGGAAGTGGCCGCGCGCATGGCCCGTTTCCACCCGATGATGGCCGGATCGCCGAGGCTCCAGGTGTCGATTACCTTGAGGCCGCTGTAATACGGTATGGCGCCCGCGTCGTGAAGGACAATGGTCTCGCCCTCGGGTACCCGCTCGCGCAACCACTTTCCGGCGGTAACGTGGCCGCGCTGAAGGCCGTCGAAAACATTGCGCGCGCTGGATCCGTAATTCTTGGCATGCCAGTCGTAACTCACGTTCCAGGCATGGGTGAGGTCGTTCACGCGGCCGATGAGCAGAAACGCCGTGGCGAGAATAATCAGCGTCATGCGTTGCCGATACGTGAAGCGTATGCCTGCGGTCAGCCAACGATCGGCCAGAAGTAGAGCGCCCAGCGGTATGAGGGGTACATACAGCCGATAGGCCAGGTCCATCGACACTTCATAGCCGAGCGACCACAGGTACGCCGAGAAGGAAAGCAACGACGTCGCCAGGAGCAGGGCGGGAGAAGGGCGCTTCGGCAAACCGCGCGCAATCACGCCTGCCAGCGTCAGAATGCCGGCGAGCATGATACCGTGGTGATTGACCGTCAGGAAATGCGCGAACCGCTCTACCCCGAGAAAGGGCTTCAGCCAGCTGAAGTCGCGAACCTTGGCCAGGTAGGTGGCCGGGCGCAGGTCGCCGAAGTAGCTCAATTTCCACGCGGCGTAGGCCAGTACGATTCCGACGGCCACGAGCGTGAACTTTATCTGCACATTTCGGGCCTGTCTTCGCGTGCGCGCGAATTGCCACCACCGATACAGCATGCCGAGGCCGAAGAATAGGGCTCCCTCGGGTCGGGTGAGTACGGCGAAGGCGAGAAGAAGATCGCCCGCCGCCCACTTGTTACGCCCGGCGTCCGGCTCGAGTCGCGCCCAGGCGTAGAGCACGTATGCGATGGCGACCGCGGCTGTGAAGAGAATGGTTTCGAGTCCGCCCACGGTCCAGAGAACGATCGGTGTACTGGTTGCCGTCAGCAAGGTGGCCAGAAACGGCGCTTCGTAGCTGCCCCCGGCTTCGGCGCGCCGCCAGAGATAGGCGTGCATGAACCAGAGAAGCGCGAGGCCCGAAGCGATGAGCAGCAGCTTGACCGGCCAGAGCTCGGTCAGACCCACCGATATCAAAGCCGCTTCAATGAGCACCAGCGAGAAGTTGGTGTATCCCTCGATGGGGCGATCGCCGGGCGAGAAGGCAAGGCCATAGCCATCGACCAGGTTACGGGCGTACTGCATCGTGATGTACGAATCGTCTATCTCGAACCGGAAGGCATAGGCGCAGGCAAGCAGATAGAGCGATGCGCAGAAGGCGAAGCTGAGTGTACGAAAGGTAGACGGATCGGCCTTGTTGCCGGCCTGAAGAATACGGTGAAGTCGCCAGGCAAACCAGCCGAGCAGCACAGGCAGGGCGTGCAGCGCATTGAGCGAGTGCCCCCCGGGAGGCCATTCAAACCGATGTGGCCAGTCGGTCACAATCAGAAGGCTGAGCGAAACGGCCAGCCAGGCGAAGAAGACCAATAGAGATAGCCCTGATTCTGAGCTTGTCTTAGGAAAAGGCATCTTGTGAATTACCGAGCGGTATTCAAGTCAGTATATGCAATCGTTCTCTGCGGGGCCAGCGCCGGTATTCTGCAAGGCTACCCCGCGACGGTAGCCCACGGGCATCGGCTGCGATAAAATGAATGTTTTTGTATTGGCCGCTGTTTTCCCGTTTCTGCAGCAAGGTGTAAGCATGACCGTCATCAAGGAAGAAGATTTCATTACGAGCGTGGCCGACGCGCTGCAGTTCATTTCCTACTATCATCCGAAAGACTTCATCGACGCTCTGTACGACGCCTACCAGCGTGAAAAGTCGGAGTCGGCGCGCAACGCCATGGCCCAGATTCTCATCAACTCGCGCATGTCGGCCGAGGGGCACCGGCCCATCTGCCAGGATACGGGCATCGTCACGGCCATCATCAAGGTCGGCATGAACGTGCGCTTCGACACGAAGCTGTCGCTGCAGGAGCTGGTCGACGAGGGCGTGCGGCGCGCCTACAACTTCGCCGACAATCCGCTGCGCGCCTCGATCGTGGCCGACCCCGCCGGGGCCCGTAAGAATACCCGCGACAACGCGCCCGCCGTGGTGCATGTCGAGCTCGTACAGGGCGATAAGGTCGATATTGAACTGGCGGCCAAGGGCGGCGGCTCGGAGAACAAGACCAAGTTCGTCATGCTGAACCCCAGCGACGACATTGTCGAGTGGGTACTCGAGACCGTGCCGAAGATGGGCGCCGGTTGGTGCCCGCCCGGTATGCTGGGCATCGGTATCGGCGGCACGGCCGAAAAGGCCATGGTCATGGCCAAGCAGTCGCTCATGGACCCCATCGACATTCACGAACTCAAGGCGCGCGGCCCGAAGAACCGGGTCGAAGAGCTTCGTCTCGAGATATTCGACAAGGTCAACGCCTTGGGCATCGGTGCGCAGGGACTGGGCGGCCTGACCACCGTGCTCGACGTCAAGATTAAGGATTTCCCCACCCATGCCGCGTCGAAGCCCGTGGCCATGATCCCCAACTGCGCCGCCACCCGCCACGTGCACATTACGCTTGACGGAAGCGGACCCGCGCACGCCGAGCCCCCGAAGCTCGCGGACTGGCCCGCCATCGAGGGCGGCTACACCAGCGGCGCCCGCCGCGTGAACATCGACGGCATTACCCGTGAAGAAATCGCTCAGTGGAAGCCGGGCGAGACCCTGCTCATTTCGGGGAAAATGCTGACCGGCCGCGACGCCGCCCACAAGCGCATTGCCGACCTGTTCGCGCAGGGCAAGCCGTTGCCCGAGGGCGTCGACTTCAACGGTCGCTTCATTTACTACGTGGGTCCGGTCGACGCCGTTCGCGATGAGGTCGTGGGCCCCGCCGGCCCGACCACGTCGACCCGCATGGACAAATTCACCGACATGATGCTCGAGAAAACCGGCCTGCTCGGCATGGTCGGCAAATCGGAGCGCGGCGACAAGGCCATCGAGTCAATCAAGCAGCACCAGTCGGTGTACCTGATTGCCGTCGGCGGCGCCGCCTATCTCGTCTCGAAGGCCATTCGCAAGGCCCGGGTCGTGGCCTTCGAAGATCTGGGTATGGAAGCCATTTACGAGTTCGAGGTCGAAGACATGCCCGTGACCGTGGCGGTCGACTCCAGGGGCGACTCGGTGCACAAGTCGGGCCCGGCCAAATGGCGCGAGCTCATTCTTGCCGGTCAAGCGTGAACGGGCGGACGTGACGTTGTGTTGAAGGGGAGCGTTGGAGAGCGAGGGAAGGGGAGATAGGGCCGGTCGGAAGGTCTGTTGGCTGCCCGCCCGGGAGTCTGCCGGTCTGTAAGTCTCTCTCCAGGTGCGCGAACTCAGTTGCATAGCAGGCGCGTGACGACGTCTGGCTGAATCGATTTCGACAGAGGGGAAGGCAGCATCGCCTTCCCCCTTTTTTGCCCGTACCTGGTTGCGGTGACATTTGTCACCCAATAGTGTTACGGTGATGGTATGAAAACGGTTTCGATTCGTGATTTACGTACCCGCCCTCGCGAGGTACGTGAATCGCTGCAGACGGAAAGCGAGGCGCTTCTCACGGCGAATGGCCGTCCGGTGGCCATACTTCTTCCGGTCGATGGGGCAACACTCGACGAAACCCTTGCGATGCTGCATCGAGCCAGGGCGCAGCAGGCGATTCGGGCGATACGCAATGCATCGAGAGAGGAAGGCCTTTCGGAAATGAGCGAGGAAGCTATCGAGGCTCTCATTCAAGATGTTCGAAACAAGCGCCGGCGCAATCTTCCTTGATGCGGGTTGTTCTCGATACCAATGTCGTCGTTTCCGGAGTTCTTTCCGAGGCCGGACCGCCCGGGTGGATTCTCGACCTTGTCATGGCGGGCGAGCTGGCTCCGGTTTTCGATGGTCGCATTTTCAGCGAATACAGAGAGGTCCTTTACAGACCTCAGCTCAAGTCGCCGCGCGACAAGATAGACACCTTTCTTGATGTGCTTGAAGAGATCGGGCTTCACGTAACGGTACGACCCTGGCCCTACACCTTGCCTGACCCCTCCGACGAACCCTTTCTTGCGGTGGCCGGCGCAGCACAAGCGGTACTGATTACAGGTAACGGTAAGCACTTTCCGCCCGAATTGAGAGCTGGTGTGACTGTTTTGTCGCCGCGAGAGTTTCTGGACTACATCCGACGGAAATAGGCCTGGGAACAGAAGGTCGGCGTGCCCGAGACTGGATAGCGATGGTGCTGCCCGGCCGGGAGTCTGCCGGTCTGCCGGTCTGCAAGTCTGCAAGTCTGCAAGTCTGCAAGTCTGAGAGTCTGAGAGTCAGAGAGTCTGCCGGTCTGTAAGTCTCTCCCCCTCACGCGCTCACCCCATCGACGTCCGACCGTGCACCCGTGCGCTATCGCGACGCAGCCCAGGGACGAATTTTTTCCAGCGTACCTGCCAACCTGGCTTCGGCTTCCTCTGTATCGTGGGCGGCCTGCGCCCGGAGCCAGTACCCGTTGGACAGACCGAAAAAGCGGCAAAGCCGCAGATCGGTGTCTACGGTTATGGAACGTTTTCCGGCAACAATCTCACCGATGCGCTGCGGGGGAACGTCGATTTCCTTCGCCAGCCGATACTGCGATATGCCCATCGGTTTCAGAAACTCTTCGAGAAGAAGCTCACCCGGGGTCACGGGCCGAAGCTTTTCTCTCTGTGATTGTTTGCCCATCGTTCCCTCTTTCAGTGGTAGTCGGTGATTTCTACTTCAGCGGCTCCCTTACCGAGCCAGCGAAAACACAGACGATACTGATCGTTGATCCGAATGCTATGGTAACCGAGCCGGTCGCCCTTCAGGGCCTCGAGCCTGTTGCCGGGGGAATCTGCAGATCGGCAAGGTTGCCGGCGACTTCCAGTTGAAGCAGTTTTCGGCGGGCCACCTTCTCGATGTTCACGAAGCGCCTTACGCGTTTTCCCCTTGCCAGAGCCTCGGTATCTGCATCCTTGAAAGAGACGATCACGTCTTACATGTTAACGTAACGCGTGATTAAATTGAAGGCGACGGAGTCGGCTCCTGTGCTTCGCGGTCTTTCACTCGGCTCTCCGGGTACCCCGAAAGCCCGTTTGACACAGTGAGATCCTGCCGGGCTGCCGGTCAGAGAGTCAGAGAGTCAGAGAGTCAGCCGGTCTGCAAGTCTCTCCCCCTCTCCCCCTCTCCCCATCACTCGCTCACCCCACCGACGTCCGACCGTGCACCCGGTTCAAGGTTTGAACTCGAATCCCAACGAAAACCCGCTGTTCGTGTCCAACTTCTCGACCTGGGCCAGGGGCGTGTTGTCGTACTGCACCCCGCTGAAAATTTCGCCGACCAGCCAGGTGGTGAAGCGGGCGCGCAGGGCGGCGCGTGCCGACATGCGGTTGTCGCCGAAGGCGTCGAGGCGCGGCTGATAGTAGGCGGCCACGCGGAATGAGCCGGTTTCGGAAAGCGAGGCGTCGACAGTGAGGTAGCTGGTTGCACGCAGGGCCGAGTCGGACACCGTTACGTCGACGTCGCCCTGGGTCTGGCCGACGATGAGTCGCTCGCCCATCAGCCCGAGCCCCAGCGCCGCGATCAGGGGCACGGTGACGATGTTGGTGGTCACGCCGCCCGAGTCGTAGGCCAGACCGACGATCT
>JAWLBW010000178.1:0-9503 GCA_041687475.1 bacterium | reverse complement strand
TGGCCGGTCACGTGCCGCAGTAGCGAATCCTGCATCGCAGTCAAATCAATTGGTCAGTGCGCCGACAGAACAAGAAAAAGCAACCGGGGGGAAGCGCCGCAATCCCCGGTTTCGAGTACCACCCCTCCGCGCCCCCCGCGCTCTCCTGTAAAAGGCACTTCACGAACAAATGGCCGCGAAGCGCGACCGCTGCCTACGCGCCCCTTCGTTACCCACATTCCTCCTTGCGTGAAACAAAATGATGCACATACTTGTCCTAAGGGACACGGAAGCGCAAGGTCGGATTGCTGGGGAAATTGACCCCCCTTGACAAGTCGGCTCACGTTTTATAAAATTCTTGATCTCTCCACCCAACAGGTGTGCCCAGAAACCGAATCGGGTAAATACGCGGAAATCGAAAGGATTTGACACCGCGTATTTTTGTTGGGTCCGGTTCAACGCGTTGCCGAATTTCAGAGGAGGACAGGTAAGCTCCGCATGGCAAAAAAGACCGCAAAAACATCGACGACGACCGAAAAACGTACGCGCAAGACGCGACGCTCGACCGAAGAAGAGAGTGTGACGCCTGCCGCCACCGCGCAGGTCGGAAGCCGGATTACGTTTCGTGAATTGAAGCAGGCCTGGCCTGCAGACGCAGAGGGCTTGGACGCTGCAGAAGAGCCCGTTGAAGTGTTGGACATTTTCCAGGACTACGACCTGGAACTGATCGAAGACGAGGAAATCGAGCCCGAGATCGACGAAGAGGGTACGGAAGAAGACGAAAAGACCGTTTACCCCGAAGACGATAAGAACCTGAACTCGATCAGCCTGTACTTCAAGGAAATGGGCGAAATTCCGCTCATTTCGCAGGAAGTCGAAGTCGAACTTTCCAAGAAGATTCGCGGCGGCGAAGATACGATTCGCGCCATTCTCTCGGAAAACTCGTACTTCATTACCCGTTTTGCCGAAGAGTTGAGCCGCTACGACACCATTGAGTCGAGTGTCAAGAACCTGCTTTCGGTGCGTGAGGAAGGCGACGACGACGAAGAAGGCAACTCGTCTTCGACGGGCGACGACAGCGCCATTGTCGAAATGGTTGCCAAGGCCGAACGCATCATGAAGACGCAGGCCGAGCTCGAACGCCTCGAAAAGCGCCTTGAAAAGGCCGCCGAAGCCGACGAAATCGAGAGCCTGACCGAGAAAATGGCCAAGAAGCGCCAGTCGCTCATTCGCCAGATCGGCGAGGTGAAGCTGTCGCGCGAGTTCCTGAGCAAGATCATTCAGGAAATCAAGTTCCTGGCCCAGGAAGTCGAACGGTCGGAAAAGGAAATCGATTACTATACCGATCGCATTTCCATGGTCGACGACGAAGACGAAATCGAGCTCTGGCGGCAGAAGCTCAAGAACTCGAAAATCGTCATCAAAGAAAATCTCGATCGCGTGGGACTCGGCAAGAAGGAGTTCCGTGGGCTGCTCGAAAGCCTGGTCGATGCCGAAGAACAGATCAAGTTCGCCCGCAACGAGCTGATGAAGGCCAACCTGCGTCTCGTCATTTCGATTGCCAAGCGCTACATCGGTCGTGGGCTTCCGCTTTCCGATCTGATTCAGGAGGGCAACCTCGGCCTCATGAAGGCCGTCGAGCGCTTCGACTTCACCAAGGGCTACAAGTTCTCGACCTATGCCACGTGGTGGATTCGGCAGGCAATCACGCGCGCCATTGCCAACAAGGCGCGTACGATTCGCATTCCCGTGCACATGCTCGACATCATCAATAATCTCCTTTCCATCAGCCGCGAGCTGCATCTGAAGCTGGGTCGCGAGCCGAAGGAAGAAGAGGTGGCCGAGGCCATGAAGCTGCCCGTCGAGAAGGTCAAGGAAATCAAAAAGCTCGTGCGCGAGCCGATTTCCCTCGACGAGCCCATTCACGAAGGCGACGAGAACACGATCGCCTACTTCGTGCCCGACCAGTCGAGCATGAGCCCGAGCGAAGCCACGATCAGCCGCAACCTGACCGAGCAGACCCTGAAGCTGCTGGGAACGCTCAGCCCGCGCGAGGAAAAGATCATCAAGATGCGCTTCGGCCTGGGCGGCGAGACCGAGCACACCCTTGAGGAAATCGGTCGCTCGTTCAACCTGAGCCGCGAACGTATTCGCCAGATCGAGGCCGAGGCCCTGCGTAAGCTCAAGAGCCCCATTCGCTCGCGAAAACTGCGCGAATTTCTCGACTTCTGAGAAGGCCGTTATTCGTACAGGAAAGCCCGGACCCAGGTCCGGGCTTTCTTTTTCAGGGGCAGGGGGCTTCGTCTGCAGGTCGGCGGTTCTACGGAAGCGCCTCGTGGTTCACGACCGGCTCAACTGGTGTGACATTGAGCGAAAGGAGCGACCATGAACCTGATTCTGACATACCTCATCCTCGGCGCTGTATTCGGACTGGCGGTCCGACTGCTCTTTCCCGGTGACCCCCGTTTGACCTGGGCGTGGACGATGGTGGCGGGCGCCGTCGGCGGGGCTCTCTTCGGCATGGGCGGTATCTGGCTGGGCATTTACCGGGCGATGGGCGCGGGCGTAATCTCGGCCTTCATCGGCGCCTTCGTGTTCGTCGGCATTGCACGCATGGTGACAGGCCGGCGTTCGAGCCACCCCCAGCCCCAGGGCCGCTGACACCAAAGCGGTCTACCCGTAGTCTCCGTTCCCCCTTCTCCGTTCTCCGTTCCGAGTTCCCCCATTTCCGCGCTCCGCGTTAGTGCAGTTCCGCGTTCCGGCGTGAGCTCGCGCACCAACCCCCCGGTGCGGCGTGCGCTGAAAAACAGTGCTACGTTGGTGGGCGTGTCTCTTCCCGGCGAGCCGTTTCGCAGAGCGGGCCTTACATTCAGGAGCCGAACATGCAGCGTTACGTTGTTTCGGCGGTCGTTCTTCTTTGCCTTTTCATCTCGCCGGATACCGCCCGGGCCAAGTCGGGCCCTTCCATCTACACTGATGCGCGACAGGCCAACGCCCGCGCCAATGCCGCTTATCCGTGGAGCGAGGCCGCTTCGCACCGCGCTTACGCGCAGGAGTGGCTGAATCGAGATTTGCCTACCATTCACGAGCTCGTGTACCACCCGAGCCTTCCCCGTGCCAAGGCGCCCTCGTACAGCGGTCTGTGCCCGAACGGAAAGCCGCTGCGCGGTTGGTACGTGAACCCCGACTGGTATCGCTTCAAGGTCAAGTGCATGGATACCGACGACTCTACCCCAGACGAATGGTATCCCCAGAACGACTTTGCCGCTCACTACGAGGCTAATCGGCTGGCCGACGGTACGTACCAGTGGCCCGGTAACGACTCGACCCACTGCGATACCGGAACCGCGTGGCACGATTGCGGTTACGGCGCCGTATACGATGGCCGCAAGTACTACTTTGTCGCCTTCTACGTCTATACCGTGCTCAAGAATCTGGCCCGTCTCGATCTGGGCGACCCCCTCAACGGACGCAGCTTCGTGTGGAGCGGGGCACTGACCTCGGTCTTTGAGGGCCCGGGCGCCGGCGACGAGGCGGCCCTGCGGGTGGCGCTCGTTCTGCACGCGTTTGCCGATCACTTCGAAGAGGCGCCGGCCTGGTATCCGGTGCACCTGCAACGAGAGCCTGGGCTAGCGGCGTATCTCGACGGCGAACAAGGGGTCGTCTTCGGGCGCATGTCCGACGGCATTGCCATGGCCAACCTCATCAGGGCCTACGACATCGTGTGGCGTTCGTATGACGATGCGCGACTCTTGTCGGTACTGGCCGACCTGCATTCCGGAGAGGCCCCGGGCAATGTTCGCGAGCCCATCGAAAACATGTTCTGGGCGGCGGCGGCACGGGTACCCGGCAAAACCATCTGGGGGAATGCGTCACTGCCCCACGCCCTCATGATTCTGCTCGCCTTCGTGCTCGATGGCGGGGAACGCTCGCAGGCGCTACTTGACTGGGTTTTTGCCGAGGGGCAGGGCAGGCTTCCCGAGCTGTATTTTCAGAGCATGGACCGCGACGGCGGCACCGACGAGGTGTCGCCGGGTTACATGGCCATCGGTTTCGACTACCACCTGATCACGGGCGAGCTGCTCGAACTCTATGCCCGCAGAAATTTTTCGCTGACCAGTAACCTGAACATGCCGTGGCCGGCCTGGCGGCGCATTCGTTACCGGCTGGCGCTGCACTTCGGTTTTCTCCGGCAGCTCGAAACCATTCCGGGGTTTTACGTGCATCTCGGCGACGACGGTAGAACCGGCCGAGCCGGGCCGCCGCCGCGCCCCTCGAAAGAGAAGCTGACGCTCGCCTACGAGCTGTTCGGCCCCGACGAGCGGTTGGCCCTGCAGGCGGTCGAGGCCAATGGCGGCGCGATCGACGGCCTGCACACCTCGATCTGGGACCGCGACCCCTACGCGGTGCAGCGCGGTCTGGCCCGCGATGTGCGCAAGGCCCGCGCCGACCTGCTCGAGTCGCCCGTTCTTGCCGGGTATGGCTTCGCACAATTGAAGGGGGGAAGCGGTAACGGGCAACACAGCGTGTGGGCCTACTTCGGGCGAAGCCAGTCGCCGCGGGGTGGCTTCGGCAGGCATGCGCATCACGACCAGCTCGACTTCGGCATACAATATGCCGGCCTCGATTTCATGCCCACCCCGGGGTCGCCCCGGGCCTTCGATTGGCGCTACTTCGGGTGGCACGCCAACACCGGCAGTCACAACAGCGTGCTGGTCGACCGTACACGACAGTCGCACCACATCTGGGCAAGCAATCTGAAGACCTATCTGAACACCGACGGCAGCCCGGTCGCGCTGATGGAGTTGGAGAGCGATACAGCGTATCCGGGCGTGTATGAATGGCCGGCCATGCTGCCCGAAGCCCGGTTGCGGCGCAGCCTGCTGCGCGTCGAGATCGGCGGTGGCCGATTCTTCGTCGTCGAGTTCTCGAGCACTTCCGGCGGTTCGGTTCATCATTACAGCTATCACGGTGGGGGCGACGCCGTAACCTTGCCGCGCGGGCCACAACTCACCCCCACGACCAATACCTATGCGGGCGTCGACAGCGGTGCGTTTGTTGCCTGGGGCGAACCCTATGACTTCGCCGAAGTCGACGCCGCCTGCCGCAGTAATATGGCGTGCGTCGAGGCCGCGGCCAACCTCTATCGCGGCAGCGGATTTCAGTTTCTGACCGAGGCCTCCTACGCCGACACGGTAACCGGCAGCTTCCTTGCCGAGTGGAATCAGTTCGACTGGACGTCGCGCGGTCTCACGCCCGCCCGCCTGCGCGCGTGGATGACCCCGGTGGGGGCCTTCGACCAGCTGGCGTCGGCTACGGGCGGCATGCCCTTCGGCGAGCCCGTGGGCTACCTGTTGCTGCGCGGCCGCAATGCAGGGCGCGGTACCGGAATGGTAAATGTCTGGGAACCGGTGCTCGATGCCCCTGCCGTGGCTTCGGTGCGTACCCTGCATGCCGACATCGAGCCGGCCGGATTGGTGGCCGTCGTCGAAATCGTTCTTACCGACGGTCGTACCATTCACTTGGGCTTCGATGCGGCAGGCGAGACCTATCGCCGGTTCGGGCCTCTCGGGTGGAAGGGCCTTGCCGCCGTTTACGCCGAAGAGAGCGGCGTGCGCCGGTTCGCGTGGATAGGTCGGGGCGAAGAATTGCGCTGGAACGGTGGGATTGAGCTGGCGGGGCTTCCGGCTGCGTGTGTGGGCCCAGTCGAGCGTATTCATGAGAGCGACGGAAGTAACTCCATTTCCGTCGGGGCGAAGTGCGACGCCGGCGTGCTGGTGAATCGCTGGGCCGATATGCAGCCGGCGGTACCGGTAAGGTATGACGCCTTTCGCGATGCGACCTATCGGCTCTTCGGCGCCTCGACCCGGGGCAAGTCGTCGGAGTTCGATCTGGGAGCCGTACCGCTGATTGAGGGGCTGCTCGATGCCGGTAATTATGATGCCGGTTTCAACTTCGCGGTAAAGCCCGGCGACACGGTTACCGTACCCTTCGATTGGTGGAAGTAAGCACTCGGCGCACTCGCTGTGCCGGAAAGAGAAAGGGGAGACGGGGCATGAGCCCGTCTCCCCATTTCTTTGATGCGGTAATGCCTGCGCGTTCAGCCGTCCGACTCTTCTTCGCGCAGCTTGCGGTAAAGCGTCTTGGGGTCGATGCCCAGAAGTTTGGCTGCCTGGGTCTGATTGCCCTTGGTCAGTTTGAGCACACGGTGAATGTGGTTGTGCTCGACGTCGCGCAGGGCAAGAGGGCCCGACAGGCTGGCCCGGTAGTAGTCGCCGCTGGCGACGAATCCGGCCTCGAGGTGGGCCTTGCGAATGAGCGGGGCATCGCCGGCCACTTCGCGCGCGGCCCTGAGAACGAACTGCAGTTCGTTCATGTTGCCTGGCCAGTCGTGATTGACGAGCGCCTGCGCCGCCGGCGAGGCTATCTTGCGCCCGAAATACTCCTGGGCGAAGTGAAGAATGTCTTCGGGACGCTCGCGCAGCGGAGGAATGGTAATCGTGAATCCGCTCAGGCGAAAGAACAGATCCTCGCGAAACTGGCCGCTTTCAATCTGGTTCTGCAGCACCCGGCTTGTCGTGCCGATGGCGCGCGGCAGCCGCTCGCCGCGGGCTTCGTCGGCAGGTGTCGACAGCAGGTGGAAAAGGCGGTCCTGGGCCGACAGCGACAGTTCGCCGATTTCGTGAAGCACGAGCGTGCCGCGCTGGGCTCTGGCCAGCAGGGCGCCTGTGGCCAGGCCGGAGCCCGGCTGCCCGAACAGCTCGGTTTCGACGGACTCTTTCGCGCCCTTGTCGCAGGCGGCCGTCTCGAGGCTTTCGTTCGCACGCGACGAAGCGGCATGAATGAATTCGGCAAAGCGTCGTTTGCCCACGCCCGCTTCACCGTAAATGAGAATCGGAATGTCGGTGCGTGCGATGTCGAGCACCTGGCGTCCCAGCGCGCGCAGACGCGGCGGCAGCAGGCCCTCGAGGTTTTCGCTCGCGTCGTCGCTCTTGCCCAGGTCGATTCCCCGGCGCATGCCGGCCGACTTGATGATGGTTTCGAGGTCGTCAATGGGCACGGGTTTGGTCACGAAATCGAAAACGCCCAGGCGCATGGCCTCGACGGCTTCGGGCACGGAGCCGTGACCGGTAAGCACGAAGACTTCGGGTCCCTCGGGCTTGTTGCGAATTTCACGCAGCAGATCGAGTCCGTCGCCATCGGGCAGGCGCAGGTCAAGCACCACGACGTCGATGACATTGTTGCGCAGAACGGCCCGGGCCTCGGCCAGCGAGTAAGCTGCGTATTTGTTCCACTCATGGGGTAGCTCGGCGAGTACCAGATCGGTGAAACCGCGTTCGTCGTCTACGAAAAGTAGCCTCATGGTTCGGCCTTTACGATGGGTAAGCGTACATGAAAAATATTACAGGGATCGCGCCGCTCATACCAGATCGTGCCTTGCAGCATTTCGACAATACGCAACGCGAACGCAAGCCCCAATCCTGTTCCGTGCCCCTTCGTGGTAAAGAAGGGCTGAAAAATCCGTTTCTCGATGTGCGCCGGTATGGGAGGCCCAGGGTTGGCTACCGAGACCAGGGCTTTACCCTTGTCGCGGCGAAGCGAGACGAGAATTTCATCGTGCGGTTCGCACGCATCGCAGGCGTTGGCCAGAAGATTGGAAAAGAGCCGCAGCAGATCGTCGGGGTGCCCCAGTACGTCGGTCTGACCTCTGGCGCGCACCCTGATGCGATGTTGGGGAAAGCTGGCGCTCAAGCGTTGCGGCAACAGTTTGAGTATACGCGGAAGCGATACGATGGAAGGGTGCCTGTCGGGCGCCCGGCCATAGTCGAGCAGGGCATGGGTAATGCGCCGGCATCGTTCGACCTCGCGGGAAATGACCCGCGACATTTCGGCAACGTCCTGGTTGTCGCCGTGCCTGCGCTCGAGCCGTCCGGCCGCCGTGAGAATGATGCCGAGCGGGTTGTTCAATTCATGTGCCAGCCCCAGTGAAACCTGGCCCAGGCCGGCGAGTCGGGCGGTGCGCAATTGCGCCTGCTGCGCCGCGATATCGTCGGTTCGATCGCTGCGTACGAGAATGTAGCCAGGCAGGTTCTGGCCCCATTGCACGCCGTAGATGCGTACATCGTAGTATCGCGCGTCGACGTGCAGCATGTACTGGTTTGTCGATCGACCGCCGTTGGGCAGCGCAGCCTTCAGTACGTGATCGCCCCCGAAGATGTCGCCGTTGATGCGCTGGCCGATCTGGTCCTGGGGTTTCGTACCAAGCCGCAGGGCCGCCTTCCGGTTGAGTCTGTGAATGACCGAGTGGGGATCGATGAGGTAAATTTCGTCTTCGAGAAGGTCGGCCGAGACTTCCCACTCACGTTTGGCCTGTCTGATCTGGGCCAGGTTGTTGAGCGCGCGAATGTGGGCGCTCAGTTGCGCGCAGAGAATCGAGGCAATGCGGCGTCGAAACTCTTCCTCGCCACCGGCAAGTTGCAGCACGCACCCCATGCCGGGAATCTGAATGGCGCATGGATCGCTGGGTTTGGCATGCCCTACCGCCAGATGGAAGGATACTTCGGGCAACATTTCCCGAAACGTGGCCACGGTAGACTCGAGAAGATTCAGGGCCTCTTCTCGAAGCGCTACGGCTTCGCGCTCGCCGACCGTCGTGATGAGTGGTTCGGTGAGCAGTGGCACGGGCTGTATGCACGATTGCTGAAGCACGTCTGATATGCCGGCCGCCGAAAGAAAGTAGGTCTGCCGCCCGTGCGGCAGACCTACTCAGCATAACATCCGATGACTTGTGGGGCCATCGGCACTCTACGGCTCACTTCTCGCGAATGCGATTTTCGCGGGACTTTCGACGATAGATCGTCTTGCGAGACTCTGATTGGCCTTTGTCGATTTTCGTTTCCGAGGGCTGGGCGGGGTTGCCGCCGGCCTCCCTCTGGAACCTGCGCTCGTTTTCCGGCGTTACCAGTGTCGGTGACTCTGCCGATGCTGTTGCCGGCAGAAGGGGTGTACTGAGGAACAGGGCCAACACGAAGTTTCTCGTCTTCATTCGAATCTCCTATAAACCGGTAGCCTTTCGCCAGAGTATGTACCCGCTGTCGGCGGGAGTGCCGGCGGCACGGTCGAGCGTCATCAAATTGGCAGTATCGTCCTGAATGATGATCTTGTCGCCGTGCAGCGTGGGGGTCGAAGGTATGCCGGGAATGCCCGAAATCATGCTGGCGGCGCAGCCGGCGCAGTTACGGTCGCTGTTCTTGCCGATCTTGAAGGGATCGGTGCTTCCGTCGTCCTGATCGAGCAGCGGTTTGTAAGGGTGGGCCGTGCCCGTACGATAGTAGAGTGCGTACACGGAGCCCGAGCCTGTGGTCGCACATTCGGCGTCGCCTGCGCGCGAAGGCGAGTAGGTCGAAAAGAACAGACCGTCTGACCCGGCATGAAAGACGGGCGAACCCGACGATCGTTCGCGGTTGTCGTCCGTGCCTGAAACAAACTCGCCGAGCTGTATGAACCAGCCGGCATAGTCGTCC
>JAWLBW010000177.1:0-9529 GCA_041687475.1 bacterium | reverse complement strand
GACGATTCGAAGTTTCCCCTCGTCGTACTGACCTACAAGGGCATACCCACCCCTGAGGATAACGAACGATTTCGCGCCTATATGGAATCGTACTGGGCCGCGGGAAAACGGTATTGCTCGATTGCCGATATGACCGAGGCCGACCGTGAAGTCAAGGCCGAGAACGACAAGATGGCCGCGTGGACGAAAGCCAACTCCGAATCGCTGAAGAGATACTGCATAGCCACGGCAATCATCGTTCCAAACGCGATGCTGCGGGCCGTCATTCGTACCTTCTTCTTCATCAGCAAGCCACCCTTTCCCTACACCATCGTAGAATCGCGGGCCGAAGCCGAGGCCTTCGTGCAGGAAAAGCTCGCGGCCGCGGGCGCGTGACCCCATCGCACCGGCCGTCAATACCAGAGCTGTACGAAAACGGCGCGTCATGCATGAATGAACGCACCGTTTTACCTTTTCGGCCCAGCCGAAAAAGCAGCGAATGCGTAGAAAACGTAGAAGTGAGAACCTGCGCAGTGTCCAGTAGTCCCCATCCGACGTCCGACGACCGCTCAGTACCGAAACGGCCAGGCCATGAAGTAACGTTTCACGCGCAGCCAGATGCCGTAGAGTCCCATCGGCTCGTAAAGCAGGAAGCCGATGACCAGCAACGAGAACAGCAGCGTCGACTGCTGCGCCGAGGTCAGGTTCTGCACCCAGGGAATCTGGTGGCCCACCATCTCGGCAATCGGCGACAGCACGGTAAACGCCAAGGCACCGATGACCGCGCCCGTCAACGTACCCACGCCGCCCAGCACAATCATGGCGATGTACTGCACGCTCATGGTGAGATTGAACGGCGGGTCGACCGTGATGTATTGCTGCTGAAAGGCATACATCGCACCGGCCACGCCGGCGAAGAACGAGCTCACGCCGAAGGCGATGATCTTGGTGGCCGAGACGTTCACCCCCATGACCGAAGCGGCCATGTCGTGATCGCGCACGGCCATCATGGCGCGCCCGGCGTTGCTGCGGCGCAGGTTGTTGGCCAGCCAGACGACGACCGCCACCACGACCGCATAGAGCAGGAAAATTTTCTGTTCGAACGCCAGCGTATACCGACCGACGACCAGCGGCTTACGAAACGAGACGTCGGCTCCGGCGTCGGCGAACCAGGCGTGCATGGGCACCGAAATGCCCGATACGCCGCGGGTCACCTCGGGAAACGACAATAGCACGTGGTTGACAAGAAACAGCAGCCCGAGCGTGACGATGGCCAGATACAGGCCTTCCAATCGCAGGGCGAACGGCCCCACCATGAGTCCCACCGCCGCGGCGACCAACCCTCCGGCCGGCAGCAGCAGCCAGAACGGCAGCCCCCACCGACTGCCCAGAATGGCCGCCGTGTACGCCCCCAGGGCGAGAAAGGCGGCGTGCCCGAGGCTGATCTGTCCGGTAAAGCCTGTCAGAATCATGAGCGAAATGCTGCCCACGACGGTAACCAGCGTCAACGTGCCGATGTTCAACCAGTACGCATTGGCGGTAAGCGGAAACGCGAGCAGAAAGGCAATGCCCAGCGCCAGCCCGAGCCTTTGCCAGAAATCGGGAAAGAGCGCGAGATCCTGTTCATAGCGGGTAACGAGCGCGCGGGTAGGCATATCAGACCCTCTTCACTTCACGCGAGCCCATCAGGCCGCGCGGTCGAATCACGAGCACCAGAATCATGACGATATAGGGGAAAACGGCATGGAAGTTCTGGCCGAACGAGCCCAGCTCGGGGTTGATGTGGCTCTGCGCCAGCACCTCGAGCAGGCCCAGCAACACGCCGGCGATGACCACACCCAACGGCGAATCGAGCCCCCCCACGATGACCGCGGGAAACGCGCGCAACGCCACGAAGCCCAGGTTCGGGTCGACGCTGCGCGGAAACATGCCCAGAAACACACCGCCCAGCGCCGCGTACATACCAGCGAGGAACCAGGTGGCCCCGAAGATGCGGCCGACCGGAATGCCCAGCGCCAGTGACGCTTCCTGATCGCTGCTGGTGGCCCGCATGGCCACGCCGATACGGGTATAGCGCAGAATGAGGAAGAAGGCGGCCAACGCAATACCCCCGGCCCCCACGGCCCCGATGGAGTTCACGAGCACCCGCGCGCCGAACAGCTCGATGGTGGCCGTCGTATCCCACGGCGTGGGCATGCCCCGCGACGACGTGCCCCAGACGATCATGACGATGGAACGCAGAATCATGCCCACGAAAATCGTGAGAATGATCGTGGCGAAAACCGGTCGGCCCACCATGGGCCGCAGCACGACCCGCTCGACCACGGCTGCCAGCATGCCCGTGCCCACCATGGCCCCGAGAACGGCCAGCGCCCACGGCATGCCCGTGCTCGCGAGCGAAACCGTCAGGAACGCGCCCACCATGAGAAACTCGCCCTGGGCGAAGTTGAACACCTGCGAGGCGCGGTAAATGACCACAAACCCGAGTGCAATCAGGGCGTATACGGCTCCCAGCGCGAGGCCCGACGACAGTAACTGAATCGTATCGCCCATCAGCGACCTCCCGAGCGGTACATGTCTTCGATCATGTCGGCATACTTGCTTACGATGTTGCGGCGCCGCACCTTCTGCGTAGCCGTGAGCTCGCCGTCGTCCTGGTTCAGTTCCTTGGTGAACAGGCGAAAGCCGCGCACCGACTCGACGCGCGCCAACATTTCGTTGGCCTTTTCGATTTCGCCGCCGATGAGTTTGTTCACTTCGGGCTTTGCGGCCAGATCGCCGAACGATGTATAGGCGATGCCCTGCCGGGTGGCCCATGAGCCCACCGTATCGTACTCGATCTGCACCAGTGCGGTGACGAAGTTGCGCTGGTCGCCGATGGCCACGGCTTCCTTGATGTACGGGCTCATCTTGAGCGCATTCTCGATTTTTTCGGGTGACAGGTTCTTACCGCCCGATGTCACGATGATTTCCTTCTTGCGGCCGGTAATGCGAAGAAAGCCGTCGGCGTCGACTTCGCCCACGTCGCCGGTGTGCAGCCAGCCCTCGCCGTCGACGGTATCGCGGGTGGCTTCATCGTTGTGCAGATAGCCGGCAAAGACGTTCACCCCGCGCACGAGAATCTCACCATCGTCGGCAATGCGGCATTCCACATAGGGCAGCGCCTTGCCCACCGTGCCGATTTTCTGCGCGTCGGGCAGGCTGATGTGGCTCACGCCGGTGCACTCGGTCTGACCGAAGCCCTCGATAATATTGACGCCGATGCCGTGGTACCATTCGAGCAGGTTCGCCGAAATGGGCGCCGCCCCCGACACGGCCAACCGACAATTGCGCAGCCCAAGCCGCTCCTGCAGCGGACGGTAGACAAGCAGATCGCCGATGGCCCAGACGATATCGTCAAGAAAGTTCGTTTTGCCCGCGCGTTTTCGACGGGCGATGGCCTGTCCCCTCTCCGTGAAGAAATTGAACAGCGTGCGCTTGAGCCACGACGAGTCGCGCATCTTGATGGTGACGGTGGCGTGCATCTTCTCCCAGATGCGCGGAACGCCGAGAAACACCGTGGGCGAAATCTGGCGCAGGTCTTCCTGCACGGTCTCGATGGCTTCGCCAAAGTGCACGACCACGGCCGACGACAGAGGCAGAAACAGGCTGAAGATTTTCTCGGCCACATGACAGAGCGGCAGGTACGAAAGCACCGTATCCTTGTCGCTGTAGCCCAGCAGGTCAACGGTGGCGATTCCGGGTTCGACAGCGTTCCGGCTGGTGAGCAGCGCCCCTTTCGGGTGACCGGTCGTGCCCGACGTGTATACGACCATGGCGGGCGCATCGGGATCGAGCGCCAGCAGATCGCGTTCGAAGGCCTGCGGGTCGGCCTCGACCAATCGCTTTCCCTCAGCGATGAAGTCTTCCCAGAACAGCAGTCGTTCGTCTTCATACTCGCGCAGCCCGCGGCCGTCGAATACGACAATGTGCGTAAGCTGCGGCGTCTGCTCGCGAATCTCAATCGCCTTGTCGACCTGCTCCTGGTCTTCGCAGAACAGAACGGGCGATTGACAGTGATTCACGATGTACTCGACGTCCGAAGCCGGATTCGTCTGGTAAATGCCCGCGCTGCGCGCGCCGATGCCCTGTGCCGCCAGATCGGCGTAGAGCCATTCTGGCCGGTTGTCGCTCAGAATGGTAACGTGGTCGCCCGGCTTGACCCCGAGCTTCTTCAACATGAGGCCGGCGGCCTGCACGTTTGCGTAGTACTCCTGCCACGTGATTTCCTGCCAGATGCCGAGCCGTTTTTCGCGCATCGCGGGCTTGTCGCCGCGCTGTCGCGCCCACAGGGCCAGCCGCCCGGGCAGGGTACGGGCAAGAATTTTTTCCGACTCGGCCAGGCCGACCGAGGCCGGGTCCATCACAGCCACGCTCATGATGCCGCCTCTGCGTGCGAGTGTCCGATGTAGGCTTCGATGACGCGCGGGTCCCTGCGCACTTCGTCGGGCGTACCGTCGGCAATCTTGGTGCCGAAGTCGAATACGGCCACCCGTTCGGCAAGGTCCATCACGAACCCGAGCTCGTGCTCGATGAGAATCTGGGTCACGCCCAGATCGGCGCGAATGTCGAGCAGGTAACGGGCAAGCTCCTCGGTTTCTTCCTGATTGAGACCGGCGGCAGGTTCGTCGAGAAGTAGAAGTTTGGGGTCCATGCAGAGCGCCCTTCCAAGCTCGATGCGCTTGCGCACGCCGTAAGGCAGAATACCGACCGGCATGAGTCGGTAGCGCTCGAGATCGAGAAAGTCGATGATTTCCTCGACGCGCCGCCTGTGGGCCACTTCCTCTTTCTTCGTCGTCGGCGACCAGAGTATGTTTCCCAGCCAGTTGCTGCGGTAAAGATGATGGCGGCCGACCAGCAGGTTATCGAGCACCGTCAGGTGTTCGAACAGGGCCAGGTTCTGAAACATGCGTGCCACGCCCATGCCGGCGATGCGGTGGGGCGTAAGCTTCGTCAGATCGGCGCCGTCGAAGGTAAGGCTGCCCACGTCTGGGCGGTAAAGCCCCGAGATGCAGTTGAACAGCGACGTTTTGCCGGCGCCGTTCGGTCCGATGACGGCCACGAGCGCGCCCTCTTCTACCCGAAGGGAAATGTCGTTGAGCGCGCGAATGCCCGAGAAGCTGAGGGTAATACGATCGATTTCGAGTTGCGCCATATCAGGACAACCACCGTTTCCGGCGTCGGTAGAGTTTCACGTCGCGGTAATTGCGCCGACCGTGCGAACCGAAGCCCAGGTAAAATTCCTGAATGTCCTGATCCTGCTTCAGCTGGTCGACGGGGCCGTCGAGCACGATGCGGCCGTTCTCGACGATGTAGCCGTAATGCGCGAGGTCGAGGGCCACCGAGGCGTTCTGCTCGACCAGGAGTATGGCAACGCCGCTCTCGTTGATGGAACGAATGAGCTGCATGATGTCTTCGCGGGCCTTGGGCGAGAGCCCCAGCGACGGCTCATCGAGCAGCAGCAGACGGGGCCGCGACATCAGCGAGCGAGAAATGGCCAGCATCTGCTGTTCGCCGCCTGAAAGGTATCCTGCCTGGCGATGACGCCGTTCGGCGAGAACGGGAAAACGTTCGTAGAAGCGCTCGATGTCTTCGTGCACCCCGCTTCGATCGTTGCGAAGGTAGGCGCCGGAGAGAAGGTTTTCCTCGATGCTCAGATCGGCGAAGATGCGGCGCCCCTCCATTACCTGGGCAATGCCGCGCCGAACGATACCGTCGCTCGACAGGCTGGAAATGTCATCGCCGCTCCACCGGATGGAGCCCTTGGTTACCCTTCCCTCGTGAATGGGAAGCAGGCCGGTAAGCGCGCGAAGAAGGGTCGTCTTCCCGGCCCCGTTGGGGCCGAGAAGAGCGACGATGTTGTTCTCGGGCACCTCGATGCTGATGCCTCTCAGCACGAGAACGACCGAGTGATAGACCACTTCGAGGTTGGCAACCTGCAGCATGACGCTTACTGCGCGTTCACCGGCTGTACGTGCCCCTCGCCGTGCGAGTGGTCCGAAGCCTCTGCCTCGGTCTCACCCAGGGCCGTGGGTTCGGCGTAGTCCGATACCACCTTCCACGTGCCGCTGGCCATGTCGGGCTTCAGTATGCGGGCCTTGGTACCGGTCACGTAGGGAAAGGCCGACAGGTCGACGGGCTGCATCATGCCGCCGGGGCTGTAGTCTTCGAGCGACTGCAGGGCCTTCATGTAACCTTCGCGGTTGGGCTCGCCGTTTTCCAGCGCACGGCGAAAGGCCTCGAGCTGCACGACGCCCTGGGCGTACGAAGCAAGAATGTAGAAGTCGGGCTGGTACATGTCCTTGCCGTGCTTCTCGTAGGTTTCGAGAAACGCGGGCATGGCCTCGATGCCCTCTTCGCCCCAGTAGGGAATACCGGTCGACCAGTAGTAATTGGTGAACACGGCCGCCGGAATGACTTCGGGGCTGAAGAAACGATCGATCCACGCCGGGGTGTTACCCACCCAGTTCGGCATGTACTGCAGCTGCGCGGCCGTGCCCAGAATCGGGCCGGTTGCGCTGGGCAGCGTGGTCAGCAGCACATAGTTGGCGCCGGCCTGCTTGAGAGCCGACACGACGGCCGTGTAGTCGGTCTGGCCGGGGGCCACCGTCTGCTTCGACACGATTTCGACGCCGTGATGTTCGGCAGCCTGCTCCCAGCCCTTGATGCCGTCGGCGCCGTAGTCGTCCTGCTGGTACACGATGCCGGCCTTGATCTTGTCGGCGGCGCCGGCGTGCTCGACGGCGAAATCCATGGCGCGCATGGCTTCAAGCAGGTACGAGGTGCCGAGGGGCGGCGTGTGGCGATGCTCGGCAAGCTGCGACGAAAGGCTGGCCGGAAAGGCGACCATGCCGTCGCGCTCGAGCATGTCGCGCAAGGGCAGCGTGTTCGGCGTGCCGAAGCTGGTGCCGATGAACAGCACCCGGTCCTTGATTTCGTTGTAGGCCTGCACCGAATGCTGGGGATTGTAACCATGATCGCGTTCGACCAGTTCAACCTTCCAGCCCTCGGGCAGCATGCCGCTTCCGCCCGCATTGACCTGGGCGGCAAGCAGACGCTTACCGACGGCGTAGGGCTTGCCGATGGCGGCGGCCGGCCCACTCTCGTCGTTCAGGGCGCCGATGCGAAGTACCTTGTTCTCAATGTCGACGCCGGGAGATGCGACCGCGGCAGGCGCCGAATCATTTTTCGCCGTCTGTGAACCATCGTCGGCAGGACGCATGACGAAGAGCACGCCGACAACGGCGGCGAGAGCGAGAACGATAATAAGTCCCTTATTCATAAATTTCCTCCAGGGAAACTCAGCGGTGTCGAAAACGGCCTGATTCTATTGCCGTCCGATATTACCAATGGAACTACCCCACCGGCGACTGGTCAGTCTAGTAGGCTTTTCACCGGCTGTCAACTGCCGGGCACCTTGCCCGAAAGACAAGCTCATTGACGCGTCGTGTTACCAACCTGGAACCGTGCTTCTGACGCACCGTGTTAGTTCGACTGTTAGATGTTGCAACCTCGCTGGCCGCACGACATTCAGACGATTGCACCGACAGACGACGCCCCCTTCCCCCCCGAGATGAAACAGGACTATTCTGGAAGAATGTCCCCCAGCACACCGCCTGCTTTAACGTGCCGGACGGTCCCGGCGCTCGCTTACCGGGCGCCCGCAATACGAACCCGGGGGCTTCGGGAGTTGCCATGACGCTACGGTTCCTCTTAATTACGCCGGTGCTGGCGATTGCACTCTTACTCACGGCCTGCGGCGACGACGACTCGCCTTCGCCGAACAGCCGCGCTGCCCTGAAGGCCGTCGCGACCCTGCCGGTCAACGGCTCGACAGGCGTGAACGTAAACGCCACCCCCTCGGTAACATTCAACAAAGGGCTGCGCGAACCGGTGCCCGAAGGCAGCGTAACGCTCGTCTCGCCGCAGGGCCCCGTGGCAATCTCGCACAGCTACGACCCCGGCAATTTCACGCTGCGCCTCGAGCCCGACGCCCCCCTGGCCTGGGGCACGGCCTTCACCGCCGAAGTCGCCGGGCTGACCGCCGCCGACGGCGCGGCGCTCAGTGCCCCGATACGCTGGTCTTTCACCACGGTCGAGTCCGACATACCGGTTATCGAAGTCGCATCCCACACCGACGGCCAGAACGTTTACGGGGCACGCACCATCACCTTGAACGGCACGGTCGGCGGCGCCACGCCGGTCACGGCCGTTACCGTCATGCTGAACGGTACGGCGACGCAAACAGACCTCGATGGAAACGCCTTCAGCGCCCAACTTCACCTGGAAGATCGCGCCAACACCGTCTCCACCACGGCTTTCAATGCCGGCGGCCTCAGCGCCTCGACCGACCTCACGCTGACCTATCCGTACGTACGACTTGCGACCCACCAGCCGGCCGAACTGGTCATCGGCCGGCCCGACTTCACCTCGACGGTATTCACCGAAACCACGGCTCAGTCGATACAGCAACCCGGCGGGCGGCCCCTCTTCTACAACGGTATACTCTACCTGCCCGACTCTGCCAGCCATCGCGTCGTCGGCTACTTCACGCTTCCATCGACCTGGCCGGCCACGGCCGATTTCGTACTGGGCGAAGCAGCCTTCACCACCAACAACGGCGGCACCAGCGACTGGGCCTACCGGCAACCCCACGGTATCGCGGCGCGAAACGGAACCTTCGCGGTGGCCGACACCTACAATAATCGCGTTCTGCTGTATTCCGAGGCACCGGCCACCACGGCGGCGCCCGCCCAGGTCGTCGTCGGCCAGAGCACCATGGGCGTAAGCGGCTCGAGCTGCGCATCGAACCGGCTCAAGCTGCCCGAAGACGTCATGCTAGCGGGGGGAAAACTCATCGTCGCCGACACCGACAACCACCGCGTACTGGTGTGGAACCAGCCACCCACCACCAATGGCGCCGCCGCCCACCTCGTACTCGGCCAGAGCGGCAAGAGCAGCTGTAACGCCAACCGCGGCGGAAGCGTCACGGCAGGCACCCTGCACAGTCCGCGCGGCGTATGGAGCGACGGCACGCGCCTCTTTATCGCCGACACGGGCAACAACCGCATTCTCGTGTGGAACACCTTTCCCACCGCCGACGGCCAGGAGGCCGATTTCGTACTCGGACAGGGCGATGTGGAAAGCAGCACCGCCGCCACCACCCGCAACGGTCTCAACGCCCCACGGCAACTGCACGGCAACGGCAACCAGCTCTTCGTCGCCGACACCGGCAACCACCGCATTCTCGTGTGGAATGCGCTGCCCACCAGCAACGGCGCCCAACCCGACCACGTACTCGGCCAGGAAAACTTCACGGGTGGAAGCGCCTCTACCACCGCTCGCACATTCAACTCACCCGCCGGCGTCTTTGCAGGCAGCGACTTTCTGCTCGTCGGCGACCGCCTCAACAACCGCTACCTGCTGTTCAGCGAACCTTGAGAATGAGAAAACGGGGAGAACGGCAAACAGCCATCCCTACGAGATCACGAAAGCCCCGCCGAATCGGCGG
>JAWLBW010000176.1:0-9581 GCA_041687475.1 bacterium | reverse complement strand
CGTCACCCACGCGTATGGGGCCGAGCAATGTGGCGCCGGTGCCGATGAGCACGCGGTCGCCCAGGGTGGGATGGCGCTTCCCCTTGAGGTGTCCGGTTCCGCCCAGCGTGACCTGGTGAAAAAGCACGCAGTCGCGGCCGATGACCGCGGTTTCGCCGATGACGATGCCCGTGCCGTGATCGATGAAGAAGCCGGAGCCGATACGCGCGCCCGGATGTATCTCGACGCCCGTGATAAAACGGTTGATGTTCGATAATATGCGCGGAAGAATGCGCAGGCCGGCTTCGTACAGGGGGTGAATGAACCGGTGCGCGATGATGGCGTGAAGGGGCGTGTGCGCCAGAATGGCCTCCAGCTCCGAGCGGGTAGCCGGATCGTTTCTGGGCACGGCCTTGATGTCTTCTTTGAGGGTAGCGAACAGGCCCATCGAATTCAGCATATCAGAATGATTCGTGGCTGCCGCCCGAACCGGGTTCTCCGTGACGGCGCTCAACCGCGGGCGGCCATCCACACGCCGGCGGCGATGAGCACGATTCCGGCGTACTGAATGACGTTCAGACGCTCGTCGAAAAGAAAGGCCGACGCACCGAGCACGATGACGAAGCCGAGCGTCGTCATGAGTGGATAGGCGAGCGAAAGCGGCATGCGCGAAAGCACAACCGAATAAAAGGCCAGCGCCAGGCCGAACGAGGTTACCCCGCCCCAGAGATACGGATTCAACACCATTTCCTTCACGAACCCGGCGGTGGCATCGGGCTCGCGATTACGCATGCCGGCCTTGATGAGCACGTTGGCAAGTGCGTTCAGGGTCAGCGCGATGGCGAGAAGTACGTAGGTCTGCATGCTGAATATGGTACATGGCGGGGGGCCCGGATGCACGGACAGGCGTTGGTCGTCGGACGTCCGTCGTCGGTCGTCCGAATAAGTACAACACCGACGTGCAGCACGGGTGAGCGAAATTGCGGACCACTTGCAACCGTCGGTAGCCCGTCGGCATGCCGACGGGCCCGTACATCCGTACAACCGCGAACCGTCACACACGAACGCAAGGTCTGATACCGGAAAGACGATACGTACAGCACGGGTGCACGTGTGGTGGCTGGTTATCGGATACTGGTGATCGGCCAGGCGCGTTCCCAGTTCATGCAGACCCAGTAGCTACCATGAGCATCTTCCTTCTGCCATCTTCCTTCTTCCTTCTGGTTCTATTCCTGTATGCTGTAACCGATGGAACGTATCGGACAACTCGACTGCCGTGTCTTCGACCGGCCGAACGCCACCGCGACCCTTGTGCTCATGCATGGGCGCGGAACGTCGGCCGACGATCTGTTTTCCCTGGGCGAACATCTTCCGCCGCACATCCGCGCGGTGTTTCCCCAGGCGCCTTACCCGTTTCCCTTCGATGGGCCGATGCAATTCGGCTATGCCTGGTACGGCATGTCGCCCGAAGAGGGTCCCCATCTCGAGGAAAGCGCCACCCGCATCGAGTCGCTGCTGCGCGAGCTGGTGGGCGACGATCCGAAAAAAGCCGGGCGCGTCGTACTGGGCGGGTTCTCGCAGGGCGGTGTGATGACCCTGCACACCGGCTTCCGCTTCCGGCCGCAGCTTGCCGGCCTGCTCTGCATGAGCGGCTATCTCTTCGACGCCGACCGCGCCCTTTCCAAGGCGCACGCGCCGTGGCCGCCGGTCTGCCTGGTGCACGGTATCGAAGACGAGGTGGTCGACGTGCGCCGCGCCCGCCGGGCCCGCGAAGCGCTGGATGAGCATGGTGTGGTCGCCGACTATGCCGAGTTCAACATGGGGCATACGATTTCGGGGGAGAGCTGGCAGTTCGTGCTCGACTTTCTCGCCACCGTGCTGCCCGCCTGAATCTTTTCCGCTTTCGGCATAGGCCATGGAAATCATCGACGTACACGCCCACGTGTTTCCCCAGAATGTGATGGACAAGATATGGGGATATTTCGACCGGCATCACTGGCCGATTCACTACCGCATGTCCGAAGATGAGCGGACGGTCGTCTTGGAGAACCGGGTCGAGCGCTACACGACGCTGTGCTATGCCCACAAACCGGGCATGGCGCGCTGGCTGAACGACTACGTGACGGCTCATGTGGAAAACCATCCGAAGGCCATCGCGACCGGCACCTTCCACCCCGACGACGACGATATGGTCGACTACGTCGAAGCCGCCATCAAGGCCGGCTTCCGGGGGTTCAAGCTGCACGCCGAGGTGCAGCGTTTCGACCCGGCCGACCCCCGCCTCCAGCCGGTGTACGAGCGCATGACCGAAGCCGGCTCGGTGCTGACCTTCCACATCGCGGGCGAGCCGGTCGAGGGCCCGTGGACGGGGCCCGAACATTTCGCGCGTACCCTGCGCATGGCGCCGAAGCTTCCGATCATCGTCGCCCACATCGGGGGGAACAAGCATGAGCGGTACTGGCAGTACGCCGGCGACTATCCCCTTTACTTCGACACGGCCATGGTCGGGGTCGACTTTCCGGCGTTCGAGCCCCTGAGCGAAGAACGGCAGGCCCACATCCGCGCGAACGCCGACCGGTTTCTCTTCGGCAGCGACTTCCCCAACATTCCCTACCAGTGGCAGCACCAGGTCGATGTCGTGAAGTCTTGGAATCTAGGCGAAGAGGGCGAGCGACTGGTCTTTGCAGAGAATGCGCGCCGGTTGTACCGACTTTGAGGCGCCGTCTCGGGGCCTGTCTCCTTTCCCATGCACCAGACTTGTCATCTCTCAGCCGGGAGTGTGATCGGCCCTCGCCGGGAGTGGTTGACCGCGGCATTTTTCTCTGCTCACCGGGCATGACGTTTCTCGTCGAATGAGAAGGCCTCGGGAGCTGACTGCGAGCTGAGAGTCGCCCCTCGGGTTCCTCCCTTTGGTGCCTGCAAATCTCCTGACGGGAAGCTCCGACGCAACCCGGCAGGTACCTCTTTTCGGCTTCTTTTTGCTTGTACAAACCCTGCACCTCGCCTTTCTCCGGCAGCCGACGGGGCTTGCAGAGCCTCTGCGTTTCTTACAGGCGGTATTGCGACCGTCAGGCGGGAAAATGTCAATAATGAATGGGTGATTCACTATTGCAGCGCAAATACGGCCGCCGTCTCATGCCGAAGCGCTCATTGGCCCTACAATAATGAATGGGTCATTCATTTTTGGTCTTTCCTCTGCCCGTCGTCAAGAATGCCGATTTCAGGGGCTTGTCTGCGCGTTACGGCAAAGATGCGGAAAGATCGCAGGCGAAACCCTGCCTTCTTACAAGCAGAATCGACGTGAAAAAGAGTCCCTGCTCCTGCTCAATCATTCCCGCTCCGGTGGCGACGACGTCGGCAGTTTCGACGAGCTCGGCTACCTCGGTCACAAGGGCTGAGTGAGTAGAACCTCAGGATTGAGATACACTCGCTTCCCGGCTTCCCCCCTCGTCCTTGTAGTGAGAGCGTCGGGAAAGATTGTTTCCGTACGACGCGCTCCCTCGGACGTCAGCTATTCGAAGCGGCCCGGTGGGGCAAGAGCGTCAGCAGCTCGAACAACAGATGAGCCGCGCAAAGCGACGTTATATCGGCATGGTCGTAGTCGGGCGCCACTTCCATCACGTCGCCCCCCACAAGTCGTATTCCCCGCAGCGCACGGATGGCGGCGAACATTTCGCGGGGCGTCCATCCCCCCGAGACCGGGGTGCCCGTACCCGGCGCGAAAGCGGGGTCGATGACGTCGATATCGATGCTCACGTACACCGGATGGCTTCCCCACGCAGTCGGCAGCGATTGCAGGAAGGTCAGGGCATCGTTGTACTCGTGCGCTTCGAATACTATTCCCCCCTTGCCGCGCGTGAAGGCGTGGGGATCGGGTTCGCCGAACGGACCGCGCAGGCCGAGCTGCACGAATCGCTTCGGATCGATGTGGCCCTCTTCGATGGCGTTGCGGAAGACGGTGCCGTGGTGCTTGTCGATGCCCCAGTGCGCAGCCGATGAGGTATCGCTGTGTGCGTCGAAGTGAATCACGGCCAATGGCCCGTGCGCATCGGCCGCCGCCCGTAGAATGGGGAGCGAGCACGAATGGTCGCCCCCGACAAACAGGGGCACCGCTCCACCGGTGAATGCCTGGTGGGCCTGTTGCTCGATCTGGACGTGGGCGGTGCCAACATCAAAGGGAACGCAGACCAGATTGCCGCCGTCGGCGACCCGCATGCCCGCAAAGACATCGTTGCCGGTGTGGTCGCAGGAGCCCAGGCTCAGGCTCGCCCTCCGCACGCCGTAGGGACCGAAGCGCGCCCCCGGCCGGTAGGTGGTGCCGCTGTCGAACGGCACGCCGTACAGCACGGCGTCGGCCTGCCCCGCGTCGCGCAGGTGCGGCAGCCGGAAGAAGGTAATACGCCCGTCGGCGATCGTTTCGGTAATAGACAGTCGGGTGGTATTCATGACGGACATGTTTCCAGCGCTCGTTGTACAAGGTTACGGGTATCATGAGCCAGCAGGGCGGCCGATGTACCGGGTTGCGGATGCAGGGGCTCGCCGATGTGTACGCAGATGCGGTGTCGTCGACGCCCCATCACCCGCAGGAAATGCGGTAGAAACGAATCATCACCAATCCACGCGAGGGCGGGGTCTTCGTAGTGAATGGAAACCGGAACGACCGGTACGCCGTTATCGATCGCGATGCCGAAGGCACCGTGCCGGAAGGGCAGCGTTCCCGGCCCGCGGCTGGTTGTGCCCTCGGGAAAAATGACGACGGAAACCCCGGCCTCGAGCCGTTGCCGCAGGGCGTCTCTGGCGTCGTGGCGACTGCTGCTTTCTTCGCGCTTCACGTAAATGGCGCCCAGATCGCCGGCCGACGGGCCAAGTATGGGCCACGACTTGATCTCGGCCTTGGCCATGAAAGCTACGGGTAAGCGGGCCGCAAGCACGAGAATGTCGAGGTACGAGCGGTGGTTGCCTGCAAAAAGTACCGGGGTCGAAGGCGGGCTTCCCCTGTAAGTAACGTCAACGCCGAGACCGCCGATCAGGCGCCCGGCCCAGAAAACCATGAGCCTGCGTCCTCGTTCCGCCCGTCGATGGGCCGGGCTGATAATGCGAAGAACAAGCCAAAGCAAGTAATTGAACAAACTCCACCCGATGAAAAACGACAGGCGGAACCACGCACGTAAGGCGTTCACGGCGACTCACGAGTTAACGGAAACATCCGTCGTATAGCGACGAAGTGCCCATGTTGTGACGGTTTCAGGCGGCTTTCAGAAAACGCCGGCGCAAGCGATCCATCTGCTCGGCCGAGATGACACTGAGCAGTCGGGTATCGCCCGGGCCGTAGTAGTTTTCGCGTGTGTCGATGACCCGCGCGCCGAGGTTCGCGTGTACCTCGCGGGCGGCCGTGTTCTCGGGACTGACGGTGAACCAGCACTCGGTAATGTTCATGGTCAGCATGCGTTTGAGCATGGCGGTGACGAGCAGATAGGTAACGCGCGAGCGGCGGTAGTCACGGTGAACCGCCAGGGTGCCGCAGTGGGCCACGGTTCCGCGCACGAAGTTCAGCACGTAACCGACGGGTTTGTCGCCGTCGAACGCGATGAAGCAAACATCGGGAAACTGCTCGACACAGAGTCGAAGGTAGTGCGAGCACAGCATGGCCTCGCCGGCCGATCCCCAGATGTCTTCTTCGAGTTGTTGCAGCACCGGAAAGTCCGAGGGCTTCAACCGGCGAACGTGATACCGCGACTGCGGTCGGGGCATGGGAAGCGGTGTAGAACGGGTTTCGATGGTGTTCAGCATGTTGCCTCCATCAGGGTTCACAGACAGCTTGTCGCTTTCCCGTTACGGTTCTTTTTCGGAGTCGTTATCGAATTCCGTGTTCGGACCGCCACCGCCTGGTCAACGGAGCGCAGCGTCAGTAGGGTTGTTGGCGCCGCGAGTGCGAGCAGAAGCGTAGGTACGAGCAGTCCTTACCACCGACAACTAGCAACCGACAACGGCCCCAGACTTGCACGCGCCGGGCGTACGTGCTACACATTGATAGCCACCCAACGTGCCGATGGCGGCGTGACATTTCACGACCGTAGGACGTTTTCGGGTGGTTTGCCTTTCCGGCGGCGCCCGACTTCATCCACCCCTTTTCCCCAAACGGAGGGCGCCATGGCGAACGCCAATCTTCCTATTCTCGATTTCGTTCTTACCAATTACAAGAATTTCAACGCCCGCGCGACCCGCGACGCCCTGCTCGCTTACTGGGATCACGTGCAGGCCGGGGGCAAAATGTTCTGGGCCGTGGCCGGCGCCATGTCGTCTGCCCAGCTCGGCATCACCCTCGCGCCTGCCATCAGGGCCGGGCTGATTCACGGCTTGTCGGTAACCGGCGCCAACCTCGAAGAGTCGCTCTTTCGCCTGGTTGCGCACGACGAGTACAAGGACTTTCCCGATTACCGGTACCTGTCGAAGCAGGACGACACGAAAATTCTGAACGACCGCATGCGCCGGGTTACCGACACGAGCATTCCCGAAGACGAAGCGTTCCGCGTCGTCGAGAAAATCATCGTGCCCATGTGGAAGAAGGCCAGCTCCGATGGCGAGCGTCGCTTCTGGCACCAGTACTTCTATGAGCTCATTCAGGCCATCGAGCCCTCGGCCCACCAGGGCAATCCGGAAGAGTGCTGGCTGCTGGCCGCCGCCCGCGCCGGCATTCCCATTGTCGTTCCGGGCTATGAAGATTCGACCTTCGGCAATATCTTCGCAGGCTACGTGAAGACCGGCGACGTCAACGCTGCCATTGCCAAGTCGGGCGTCGAATACATGGCCGACTTCTACGACCGTTATGCCGAGCTGTCGGAAGGCGCCGGTGTCGGCTTCTTTCAGATCGGCGGCGGCATTGCCGGCGACTTTCCCATCTGCGTCGTGCCCTCCATCAAGTACGATCTCGAGAAGGAAGCCAAGCCCTGGGCATACTTCTGCCAGATCAGCGACTCGACCACCTCGTACGGCTCGTACTCGGGCGCCACGCCCAACGAGAAGATTACCTGGGACAAGCTGACCGAAGACACGCCCATGTTCGTGGTTGAATCCGACGCGACCATCGTGGCTCCGCTCATTCTGCGCGCCCTGCTCGAGTGCAAGGCGAACCCCGAGGCCGCCAACGCAATGATTGCGGCGCACCGCAAGGGCTGACCGCACGAGTCCAAGACCGGCTATCCGTGAACCCGATCCGCGGTTTCCGGGAAACCCGGAATTCCGTTCACGGTTCCCCACGTGGTTCACGAAGCATCAAGCGAGGCCCCCTTTCAGGGGGCACGTGGTCCGCGAAACCGGCCGGGGGTGTGAACACAAGCGAGGCCCCCTTTCAGGGGGCACGTGGTCCGTACTACCGGTCGGGGGTGTGAACACAAGCGAGGCCCCCTTTCAGGGGGCACGTGGTCCGTACTACCGGCCGGGCGCACAAATTGAAAAGGGGAGAAGGCTCGGCCTTCTCCCCTTTCTTTTCTTTCGGTGCGGCTGCCGCCGGTCAGCGTGACGCCATGTACCACTTCGGAGGAATGCGCAATCGCTGCCCCGGGCGAATGACGTTGCTGTTCAGCTTGTTGTACTTGGCCAGGGCCCGCGTGGTAACGCCGTACCGCTTTGCGATGCTCCACAGGGAGTCGCCGCGTCGCACTTTCACCACGCCGCGCGACGCAATGGTTTTCGACCGCCGCGTCTCGGAGAAGCGGGTACCGTCTTCGCCGATGGGAAGCAGAATGCGTTCGCCCGCCCAGCCCTTCAGACCGGGATTCAACAGCTTGACGTCGGAATACGAGACCTTCAGTTGCCAGGCAAGGGCTTCGGGGTTCTGCCCCTTGGCAAGCTTCACCACCTTGAAGGGCGTGGCGGCCGTGGCGGGCGCCGCGGCCAGTCGCTCGGCAAAGCCCTCAATGCGGTCGAGGGGCAGCTTGAGCTCGTACGACGCGATGTCGGGCGGCGTTGCCCATCGCAGCAATTCGGGATTCAGCCGGCGAATTTCCGAGTAGGAAATGTCGGCGGCATAGGCGGCCATCATCAGGTCGGTGCCCGGGGGCACGGTCACGGCAGCGCGAATGAGCGGATCCTTATACTGCGGCACGAAGCCATGCTCTTCGGGGTTGCGGGCAAGCAGAATGGCCGCGATGAGCTTGGGCACGTACTGCTTGGTTTCGCGGGCGAGGTGGCGGTACTCGATGAGCTTCCAGTAGTCCTGACTGTTGTAGGTGCGAATGGCGCGACGGATGCGTCCCTCGCCTGCGTTGTAGCCGGCGGCGGCCAGGTGCCAGTCGCCGAACATGCGATACAGATCCTTCAGGTAGCGGGCGGCCGCGCGGGTGGCCTTGACCGGATCGCGGCGTTCGTCAATCCACTCGTCGATTCGCAGCCCGTAGCGTTTGCCCGTCGGTTTGATGAACTGCCAGAAGCCGACCGCCGAAGCATGGCTGTAGGCGTGCGGGCTGAACCCGCTCTCAATCAGCGCCAGGTAAACCAGATCGGGCGGCAGGCCTTCTTCGATCAGAATGTCCTGCATCAGCGGAATATAGGCGCCGCTGCGGCCCAGCCACATCTCAAAGCGATCGCGGCCTCGACCCTTGAAATAATCCATGAACATCTGCACGGCGCCGTTATAGACCAGCGGCACGCCGGGCAGAATCTCGCGGGCGAGTGTGGGGGGAATTTCCTCGACGTCGGGCGTATCTTCGACCAGCGTCTCGATGTCTTCAACGAACGTAATCTGTTCGTGTTCGACCTGGTCGATGGTGGCGACGGACGCGTCGTCGCCGTAGACGTCGACTTCCGTAACCGTGCGCCACGACGCCGACGTGCTTTCGTCGACCGTGACGGTGGGGTCGGCTTCGACACTCGGTGAAACCTTGGTCGACGTGTGGGCGCAACCCAGAAGCACCACCCCCGACAAGCCTGCCATGAAACGCTTGTAGACTCGCAATTCAGCCCCCTTCTGTCCGCCGTCAACGTGTTCGGCGCTCAGTGTCCAACTCCCCTTGATTTTAGGGAAATGCCGCACTTCTGTCAACGAGTGCAGGGCTCTGCTTACCGCACCCCGGGCGCACCCCGGGCGCGGAATGGCCGATGACCAAGGGCCGATGGTCAAGGCTCGCCCAAACCCCCGTTCACATGGGGGATCAACCGAGCGCTGCCTCACGGCAGCGACCATTGTGCCGCACGTACCCCCTCGCCGGTTTACCGGACTGCCGACTCCCCCGGGGGAGTGGGCACGTGAGACCAGGATTCACCGATTGCACGGAGACGCCGGTTCCCGGATATCCGGATAACCTTGTCCACTCCCCGCCGGAGAGTACTGGTGCACGAAATCCCCGGAGAGGGGGTTTACGGCAGGCCGTGCCGCACGTCGGCAGCAGCACGATCCCCCTACCTTCCCCCGGCCCCTTCCTCCCCCATACGCGCGTCCGTCCGGCCGCAGGTTGGGGGAAGAAGGGGAGCAGCGCATCGTGCCGCACGTCGCAGCTGTCCTTATTCGGGGTTGTTCGTCAAAACATGGGTACCACTCATTTGCCAAGACATGGGTCCCAATTTTAGGCTTTGACTATTTCCTTATCAAGGGAGTAGTGATGGCC
>JAWLBW010000175.1:0-9603 GCA_041687475.1 bacterium | reverse complement strand
TCTGGCTGGCCGGAACCAATGTTTTCATTGTGGCTGTCTGGGCAGCGGCGCAGGCTTTGACGGGCGCCCCGCAGGTGAGCCCGCTCATGAACAGCGCGGTTTTCATTGCGGCCGTATGTTCGCTGCTCGTTCACGAGGCCCGCATTCGCGCGCTGTGGCGCAACGAAGTCGTGCGCGCGCAGAACGAGGCGTTGCGCCTGTCGCTTGCGCGTGCGCAGTCGGAGGCCGCTCGTATCGGCCTGCAGCTCGAACGGGAAAAGCGGCAGCGGGCCGAAACCGCACGGGCCGACAGTGAAGAGCGTCTGAAGCTTGTGCTCGAGGCGGCCGAGATGGGTATCTGGGAATGGCGCACCCGCAGCCGCAGGCTGCTGCTTTCACCCGAGGCCGCGGTTCTCTGCGGCTTTTCCGTAGAAACAGTTACCGTCAGCCGGAACCAGATGGTAGAGCGGGTTCATCCGGCCGATCGTGCTCGCCTGTTTTCGGCCATCGAGCGTGCCCTTGAGGGCGAAGAGTCGTTGCGTATCGAGTTCCGGTGCGTGCTGCCCTCGCGCAAGGTTCGGTGGATGGCGGTGCGCGGCAAGCTGCTCGACCCCCGCGATGAAGTGGGGCCGCGGATGCTGGGGAATATCTACGATATTACCGAGCGCAAATTCGACGAAGCGGCGCTTCGATTGGCGAAGAAGCGGGCCGAAGCGGCAAACCGGGTAAAGAATTCGATTCTGAGTAACATGAGCCACGAAATCAGAACGCCGTTGACGGCGATTCTCGGCTTTTCCGAGGTGCTCGCGTTTCGACTCGACGACCCCGAGCTGAAGAACCAGGCCCAGATGATTCACGAAAGCGGCGATCGTCTGCTCGGGTTGCTCGAGCACATCATGGATCTGGCCCGGCTCGAGGCCAATCGCATGACGTTCAGGCCGCTCAGGCACGCCGTGGCCGAACCCCTTTCCCTTGCGGTAGAAAAACTGCAGGTGCTGGCCGAGAAAAAGGGCCTGCACGTTGAAGTCTCGGTCGAACCCGGCGTGTTCGTCGATACCGACCCCCGTCGCGAAGAACAGGTCATCTCCCATATACTCAGCAACGCCATCAGGTTTACGCGGGAAGGAGTGATAAGGGTATCGGCCCGTGCCGAGCGTTTCCTGCCCGGTTGCGAGCCGATGGCCGTTATTGAAATAGGCGACACCGGGGTCGGAATTTCTCCCGATTTCCTGCCTTATGTGTTCGAGGAATTTCGCCAGGAGTCGGAAGGTGCGACCCGCATGCACGAGGGCAGCGGGCTCGGTCTTGCGATAGCCAAGCGTATGGTCGAAAACATGGGGGGCATTATCACCATCGAAAGTCGTCCCGGTGCGGGCACCACGGTCACCATTGTCTTTCCACTTTCACATGGGGTGACCGAAGTGTCGGACCAGGCTGAAAGAGCGACCCGCGGTCGGAGCGTCCTGGCCGTCGAAGACGATGCCGATTGCGGTGAACTGCTGGTAGACGTACTGGCGCCCGAGACCGAGGTGACGCTTTGCAGGAGCGCCGAAGAAGCCATCGAGCGGCTTGGGAACGAAACCTATGCGCTGGTGCTGATGGACATTTCCCTCGGCGGACTCGACGGGGTAGACGCCCTGCGGGCCCTGCGGGCCCTTCCGCATTGCAGTGCGCTGCCTGTCGTTGCACTGACCGCGCACGCCATGAACGGCGATCGCGAGCGCTTTCTGGCCGAAGGATTCACCGACTACGTGGCAAAGCCCTTCGACCCCCGTACGCTGCGCGACACGGTGCGGCGGCTGCTCGATTCTGCCCAGGCGGTCTGAGGTACCTTCCCCCCGGGGTCGGCCGGGCCCTATAATGGGTACGTCTGCCCGACGGACCCATGATTATGCGACGACTCGTTCCCATTCTCTTACTGGCGGTTCCGCTGCTCGTCATCGTCAGCGTCTCGTCTGAAGAGCCGCCGGTTGCCGACTGCGCCGAAGATTACCGGGTGCCGCTCGAACCCGCGCTCTGGTCTGCCCAGGGCGGGCGTATAGCCTTCTTCGACGACGAGGGCGGCTACGTGCGCCTGGGCTTCGACGCCGACGCTCGGCAGATTCGGTTCAACCGCGACGCCGCCCTGCGCGTGAGGGTCAGTCCGTTCTGCCGCAGCGGCGAGCACGCGCTTGCGCTCGATGCCGAGATACGCTTTTCGCATACGCTCGAAGAGGGAGCCGAGCTCAACGACATCATGCTGCTCGGGCCCGAAAGCCGCTACCTGGCGGGTACCGGCGTGCCCGTTGCCCGCGAGTGGCGGTCCATTCGCATTCCGCTTCCCCGCGATGCGGGAGACTTTCACGCCATTCACTTCGGCATGGGCGCGCAGTGGGTACGCGAGTACGAGGGCGAGCGCATCGACATCGATCTGCGCAACGTCACGCTTCGAAGGCGGCGGCTGCTTCACCCCCTGCCGAGCGAGTCCACGACCCGGGCCCCTCGCTGGCTTGCACCCGAGCATATTGATGTCGAAGACGACGGGCGCCTGGTCGTTGCCGCGGGAGCGCCGGCCTTTGCCGTGCTGGAGCTTCCGGGCCGGGTCGCCGGTAAGGTACGGGTCGAGACGCCCACGGGCCTTACCGCCGATGTCTGGCTGGCCGAATGGCGCGAGACGGAAATCAAAACCGGCGTCACCGCCGAGCGTCCCATTCGCCTTTTGCCCTACCGGGGAGAAAAGCTGACACCGTCGCCCCGTGCCCATCGACTGTGGCTACGCCTGCACACGGCATCGGGCAGAGCGCTCGAAGGCGCGGTGAAGGTGCGCTACCCGGGCGGAAGCGTCACGCGGCCCGTAACCGCGGTCGACGTGAAGATACCCGAGGGGCCGACCCGGTTCCAGATGTACTACCAGATGAACGAAAACTGGACGGGTTACGAGCGCCACGCCGACTTCTATGCCGACGCAGGGGCGCATTTCCGGCAGCTGCGCGACTTCGGGTTCACCGGCATTCACATTGCCGAAGAGCCGCGCCTGGGCATTTCGGGGGGAAAGGTCGAGGTCGACCTCGAGGGCGACGGCCGCTACTGGCAACGCTGGCCCAACACCCTCGCCGAGGTGCTGCGGGCGGCCGAAGAGGCCGGACTTCCCGACCCGCCGGTATGGGAGGGCTTACGCATCTTTCGTCGTGACGACGTCTGGGCCCGGTTGGGCAATGTCTGTGAACCCGCGGTGCTGCCCGAAGCCCGCCTGCGCATGCTGGCCGACGCCATTCTGCCCCGGTGGAAGAAGCGTACCGGTATCGTTCCCGTACTTTCCGTAGCCGACGAACCGGGCACCCGGTCTGCCGACGAGGTTGCCGCCGTCGCCCGTGAACTCAAGGCATTGCGGGCAGGGGGCTATCGCACCTATCTCACGACCCATGCCCGTCTGCACGATTCTTTCCACGCACTGGGGCCGCTGCTCGACATCAACGTCCTTCACGCCGAAGACGTGACCGCCGGAGCTTCGGCCTGGGTTCGTGCACAGGGGGGCGAACTGTGGCTCTACAATGGGGGAAGCATGAATATCGGGCCCCCGCTGACCGACCGATTCTTTGCCGGCGTGTACGGGTGGGCGGCCGGGGCCGCGGGCATCACGCAATGGGTCTATACGCGGCCGTCGAACCTGGCCGACCCCCTCGATCTGCGCACCCGACTTTCCGACGACGCCCAGTTCTACGCCCTGCCGGGGCGCGGCGCCGAGCCTGCGGCCACCCCGGCGTTGATGGGGCTGGCTGCGGGCATCAGTGATCGTCGGGTGCTGGACTTCGCCGAACGGCGCGCTGCGGGTAATCCGCAGCTGAAGCGATTCCTGACCGGTCTGCGAGACAAGCTGGTGCTTCCGCGTGAACCCGACGAGTACGCGTTCTACCGTTTGCGCAAGGGATTCGACCCGGCCCGCGTGCGCGCCGAGCTCCTGCTGCTGCTTGCCGGACGGTTGCCCGGGTACGACGGTGACGCGACCGGGGCGGTTGGCGCTCGCCGGTAGCGAATGCGACACTGTGGGGGGAAGCATCGCGGCTTCCCCATACCCTGATGCGCCTTCCTGCTTTCCTGACCACTGCCCTGCGAAAGGCACGGCGACTTGCATTGCGCCTCGTCGCCGTGGCTGTGCTGTTTTTCGTCGTCGCGTCGGCGGCGCCGGTGGTGCTTTTTCGTTTTGTCGATCCGCCGGGCTCGGCTTTCATACTGCGGGCCCGGGTCGACTCCCTGCTTCACGACAAGCCTGCCGTGCGCCGGCAATGGGTCAGTTTCGAGCAGATGAATCCCTCCATGGCGGTGGCCGTGCTGGCGTCTGAAGACCAGCGATTTCCCGAACATTGGGGCTTCGATGTGCACGCCATCGCCGATGCCGTGGGCGACGGTCTCGAAGGCAAGCGGGTACGCGGGGCCAGCACCATCAGCCAGCAGGTGGCCAAGAACCTCTTTCTGTGGGAAGAGCGCTCATGGCTGCGCAAGGGGCTCGAGGTTTGGTTTACCGTGCTGCTCGAAGCGGCCTGGCCCAAACGACGCATACTCGAAGTCTATCTGAATATTGCCCAGTTCGACGACCGTGTGTACGGAGTCGAGGCGGCGGCACATCGATTCTTCGGTAAACCCGCCGCCCGGCTGACCGCCTATGAATCCTCGCTGCTGGCCGCCGTGCTGCCCAGCCCCCGTCGCTACCGGGCCGAAGCGCCGTCGGCCTACGTGCGGAAACGGGCGGCGTTTATCCGCAAACAGATGCGCCTGCTCGGCGGCGCCGCCTACCTTGCGCGGCTCTAGACGCCGCGTCAATTCAACCCGACTCCATCCAACGGCATGACATCGGGATGCGAGGCGAAAACGTAGGGATCTTCGCAAAGACCGTTGGCAACGCGCAGCAGTTCGGGCGTCATGCGGGCGTCGGTACCGGCGAACATCGACGTCTCGTCCATGCGTGCGACATAGTCGAGTCTGGCCTCCTGATACCCGTTGGCAAAGGCCACCAGGCCTGCATCGGTCTGCGGACCATAGAAACCGATGAACAGTTCGTTGTCGCCGTTCAGGTGCACGCTGTTGCCGGTGTGCAGGAAATGGCCGATCCAACGGAAATCGGGCGAGGCGAGCAGGGCTTCGTAATCTGCCGGATTGCCGACCCGCCCCGTCACGCCCTGCAGAAAGGGGCGTAGTTCATCAATGCCGAGCGCGACCGCGGCAGCGGTAATCTCGCCTGCGGCAAGACGCTCATGGGGTACGAGATAAACCCGGTGCAGGTCAATATCGGCGCGACTGAACTCACGGCATGAATGGTGAAACCCCGCAGCGGCCAGAATGGTGGCCCAGGCCACCCGTGCGCGGCCGTCGGCCACGGCCTCGTTGGCGAGAATCGACCCGGTTACCACGGCATCGTCGTGTATTTCGGCCCGGTTGGCCACGACCCGTCCCCGCAGGGTTGCCGAGCCTTCAATGACGATTCGGTCGGCGAAAATGCGTACGTCGGTGGCATAGTCGGCCAGCCCGGCATCGCCCGAAAGGCGAATTTCATCGGCCACGATATACGTGGGCGCCGTGACCTGCAGTCTTCCCCCCGCCGCTATGGTCAGGCTGTCGAAGCGATGCGCCGGCCCGCGCAGGGTCACCGGGGTGTCGATGACGCGGTTGCCGTGGTCCTGCACCCGGTGCCTGGCCGATACTCTTCCTTCGACGTACGTCAGGGCCGGAAGCGTGCAGGCGTCGACGACGGTTTCGGCCGTGCCTTCGATTTCGACGGCGTCGCCGACCAGCAGGTCGGGGGCGGCCACCGATCCGGTAAGTCCCGGGCTTTCACGCATGCCCGGCACGCCGCTTGTCGAACCGATGGAAACCGTGTCGCGCAGTTCCAGGCTGCGGCACGCTTCCATGGCGAAGTTGGTTTCAAGTTCGAGCAGTTCGTACACAGCCAGTGTTTCGTCTTGACCGTGGGGCGCCTCGGCTTCATGTTCGACGCCGTCGTCCAGACCCGCGCCGTCGTTCGAGCCGTTGTCGGGATTATGGGAACCCGACTGCCCGCCATCGGCCAAGTCGGGAATCGCGTCTTCGGCTGCCGAGGCCGCCGATTCGGCGTGAGACGACCCGCAGGCCATGATGATTCCCGCCCACAAGGCAATTCCGAACATTCTTCCCCCGTGTGCTGTCACTGCATGTCGGGCCGCTGTTTTTGCTTCAGGCTGCATGATGATCACCGTCGATGAGGTTTGCCCTGTTTCCATCATGAGACCATGGTATCGCGGGGTCAATTCGGGCAGGTGGCATGGCCGCCGTGGTGGTGCGGGGTGGTTATATGGCGGGTAGCTGGTGAAGAGTTGTCGCAACCCGAGCCGTCGACCGGCAGACGAAGCCGGCACGGGTACGGGGTTGACGACACGAAGGCTTACTGCTAGAAACAAAAAGGCAGGTAGTCTTCTATGAAAATTCTCGGTTCCGTAAAATCGGCGGCCATGAAGGTCGTGGCCGACAATGCGCTGGTGCGAAAGGTCACCACGGTCGTCGGCGATGTGGTCAGTGAAATCGAAGGCGCGTCGGCCGAGTTTCTCGGCAGCCCCGACATGTTCCGGGCGCGGTTTTCCGACCGCAGCTACAACCGTTTGCCCGTCGTCGTGCAGGCGCTGTTGACGCCCGATCAGTGGCACCACTTCTCGTGGTCGATCAAAGGCTCGATTTTCGAGGTGCAGGGCGCGCATGTTTCCCTGCAGCCCGAGTTCAAGGAAAGCCTGCACGACGTCGTGGGCCAGCTCATTTACGGCCGGAAATACCTCGACCGGAAGCAACGCATCGTCGAAGTCGACAACGTCATTGAGGACGAAGCCTGATGCCGTTGACCTCCGAGGCCTGGGGTTGGTTCGAACGCGCGGTCTTCGACCTTTCGATTGCCCAGGCCAATCTACAGAGTCGCATCTGGCTCGACGCTGCCCGGTATGCCCGCCAGGCGGCGGTCAAGTTTCTGCAGGCCGCGTTGGTGCAGACCGGCGAACCCGAGCCGGCGCCCCGCATCCTTCAGTTGGCCGGCGAGCTGCAGAAGCGCGTGTCTTCCTTTTCCCCTGATGAATCGTGGGCCATGCTCGACGGTTTTGCCGGGGCCGAATCGGCTACCGAGGAAGAGGCACGGGCCGCGTACGGCGCCGCCGAGGCCGTGCGCGATGCCGTTTCGCGAGTCCTCGAACACTGATCCGCCCCCATTTCGACAGGCTCAATGCGAACGGTGAGGGCCTTGAATCGCCGTGGACGCGGGTCCCGTTGCCGGTCATGCTGATCCCGTTGAAGCATGCACGTGCGGCAGGTGAACGGATGCTCGTGCATCCGCCCGCATTTCGACAGGCTCAATGCGAACGGTGAGGGCCTTGAATCACTGTGGACGCGGGTCGGCTTACCGGTCACGCCGTGCGTCGTCCGCAAACAGAAAAGCCGCCCCGAGGGGCGGCTTTTTTGAAATGTCCGTCTCAACGGGCGGGCCGATTTCCACTTACATGGAAAAGCCCTGCGTCGAGAGCCAGTGGCCGCCGTCGACTACCATGATGGCGCCCGTAATGTAAACGGCCGCCGGCGACGAGAGGTAGACCGCCATGTCGGCAATTTCCTGGACCTTACCGAAGCGCTTCAGCGGAATGCGCTCGGTCATGGCCTTGGTAATGTCGTCGCCCGGGGCAAGCCTTCGCATGCCTTCGGTGTCGCCGATGGGGCCGGGGGCGATATTGTTGACGCGAATACCCATCGGCCCCCATTCGACGGCGAGATTGCGCATGAGGGCGTCGATGCCGGCTTTGGCGGCCGAGACGTGAGCCTGCATGGGGGTTCCCATGTAGTGCAGGGTGGCCGAGATGTTGATGATGCCGGGGTCGCGTCCGTTCTCGCCGGCCTTTACCAGGTGCTCGAATGCGGCCTTCGACACGTTAAAGGTGCCCATGGTGTCGATTTCGAGCACGGTACGGAAAGCATTGTACGAGAGTTGCGCCGCCGGGCAGAGAAAGTTGCCTGCGGCACCGTTGATGACGGTGTCGAGGTGCCCGAAGCGCTCGACGGTGGCCGTAACGGCCGCTTCGACCTGCTCGGGGTTACGCACGTCGGCGGCCACGGCGAATACTTCGCCGGCGCCTTCGAGTTCCTTGACGGCCGCATCGAGATTTTCCTGCTTGCGGCTTGTGATGACGACTTTGGCGCCGTGTTCGAGATAGGTGCGGGCAATGCCTTTGCAGATGCCCGTCGCGCCGCCGGTAATCAGGGCAACCCGGCCCTGCAGTACGTCATTCCTGAAAATGCTCATGGTCATCCTCTTCAACGGTTGAAGGGTGAGCGTACCACAGAAGGGGCGCACAGGCGACAGGTTGCTGCATGCCGAAGCAGACGGGAAGGGCGCCTTTCATATGACGTACAATAAACGCAAGAAAGCTGTTGCTGATGCAATAAGTCGTTGTATATACTTCCCTATAGGTTTTACATTCTGTTCTTTTTCAACATTCCAATAAGATAATACATAATGGCTCGTACCCCAGACAGTAATAGCAAAATGGCACGCCTGCATGCGTTCCGCGAGAATCCGCCGGCCGACTGGGATTCGCTGAAGAGCAACGACCGCAAGGCCCGTGCCGCCGAGGCGACCGACATGACGCCTGCCTATCTCAACAGCGTTATTGCACGCGATGAAGCCCTGAAAGACTTTTTCGCCATTGCCCGCAGGGCGCCCCGAAAGGCCCGGCGAAAGGCTGCTGCGGCGGCAAAGGCGGCCTCTGCCAGGCAGCAGGTTCGACCGGCGCGTTCGCCCCGCGGCAGGTCGCCCGAGGTGGCCGAGATGGAAAAACAGATGGCAGGAATGGAACTGGGCGCGCTCATCGAGGTTTCGAAGACGCTGCGCAGAACCATCGAAGCCAAGCTTCGCGAGGCCAAGGCCGAACTCGAAGCCTATCGCGTCAAAATCTGACCTGCCCGTTCTTCAGAGGCCCGCCCCGGCGGGCCTCTGCTCTTGTCGTACCCGCCTCATTCGTCTTTGCTGGTTGCATGGGCGAGACCTACCGCTACAGGGCCGAAGATACTCTGCCTGACGGAACGCCCGTCATAGTGCGCGACGTAACCGGAAGCGACCGGGAAACGCTCGACCAGGCCTTCCGCCGGCAACGCCCCGAAAGTCTGTACCACCGCTTTTTCTGCGCGAAGAAGGAATTGAGCGCCGACGAGCTGCGCTACCTGACCGAAGTCGATTTCGTGGGGCATGTGGCGCTGGCCGTCATCGTGCCGAAAGAGGGGGGAGAGGAGGGCATCGGTATTGCCCGGTACATCAGGCGACCCGACGAGCCCCGGGTGGCCGAGGTGGCGTTCGCGGTTGCCGACGACTGGCAACACCATGGGGTGGGTACGGTGCTCATGCGGCACCTGACGGCCGTCGCGCGTGAAAAGGGGGTTGCCCGCTTCGAGGCAGAGGTGCTGGCCGACAATGGGCCCATGCTGCGCGTTTTCGACCATTCCGGGCTGCCCGTGCACCGCCGGTGGTCGGGAGGCGACGCACTCGCGGTAAGCCTCGAGTTGCGGTGAGCCTCACCGCAACTCGATTCGTGTGCTACTCGCGCGTGAGGCCGCGATCGGTCTTGACGCGTACCTGCTCGTCGCGATCCCAGG
>JAWLBW010000174.1:0-9646 GCA_041687475.1 bacterium | reverse complement strand
GCTCTCGTGACAGGACACGATGGGCAGGCGGGTGTTGAAGGCGATTTCCTGAATGCGCAGCATTTTGCGCACGTTCACCGGGGTGATCGTGCCGCCCTTGATGGCGAAGTTCCAGATTACGGCGATGACGCGGCGGCCGCTCACGTAGCCGATGCCCGCGATGAGGCTGCCGCCCGACGAGCTTCCGTCGGAGTCGTCGTACATGCCGTAGCCGGCAATGGAGCCGATTTCGACGAACGGGCTGCCCGGATCGAGCAGCAGCGACAGCCGTTCGCGCGGCAGCAGCTTGCCCTTCTTACGGGCCTGCGGCATGTATCTGGTTTCGGTCTCGGCCTGCTTCTGTTCGACCTCGCGCACCTTCTGCAGCTGCTCGAGCATCGAGTCGGTATTGGTCTTGAACTCAGCGCCCAGAACGTCGATATCGCTTTGCAAAATTGACATGGCCTTCGTTCCTCAATTCTCTACGGGTTCGGCGGGGATAATTTCGACCAGTACCTGGCGAACCTTTACCTGCTGACCCTGTTGCATTTTGATCGACTGAATGACGCCGTCGACGTCTGCCTTGATGGCGTGTTCCATCTTCATGGCTTCGATGACGCCGATGAGCTGTCCCTTCGTCACGGCCTCGCCCTCGGCGGCCACGACCTTGACCACGTTGCCGTCCATGGGCGCCTTGATGATGCCGGAACCGGCCGCTCCCACCTTCTGCGTGGGCTCGATGGTCACGTCGCGAATGACGCGGTTGCCGTGGTCGATGTCGAGGTACACGGTGCCGGCGTCGGCGGCGTACGCGACGCGTTGCCGCACGCCATCCACCGCGAAAACCAGCGCGCCGTCTTCATGGCCGATGACGTCGATTTCGACGTTTTCGGCTTCGCCTTCGGGAAACTGGCCCTTCAGGTCGCTGATGTCCACGCGGAAGCGGTTCTTACCGGTCGCAAGCACCGAAGCCGACTTGCGCTTTTCGCCGCACTCGAGGCGAAGCATGGTGGGCAGCGCGCTTCCGCTGCGCCAGCCGATATAGCCCTGTTCTACGCTGACCGCGGCGCCCTGATTCAAGTAACGCACCATGGCGGCGAGGGCCCAGGCCTGCGCCGACGGATCGGCGGCCTTGAACTCGCCCATGTGCTCGCCGATGAACGACGTGGTCGCGTCGCCCTTGATGAACACCGGGTGCTTGAGCACGTTTACGAGATAACGGTTGTTCGTGTTCAGGCCCAGCAGGGTCGTGCGCTCGAGGGCGGCCACCAGTTTGCGGCACGCGTCTTCACGGGTGGCGCCGTGCACGATGACCTTGGCGAGCATCGGGTCGTAGTGCGCGCTCACTTCCAGACCGTCGTAAACGCAGTGGTCGACGCGCAGGTCCATGCCCTCGGGCAGCTCCCACCGTCGAATGATACCGGTCTGCGGCAGGAAGTTCTGGGCCGGGTCTTCGGCGTAGAGGCGAACTTCGATGCTATGACCGTTCCACCTGATCTCTTCCTGCTTGAGGGGAAGGGGCTCGCCGCTCGCCACGCGCAGCTGCCATTCGACCAGATCGAGCCCGGTAACCATTTCGGTCACGGGATGTTCGACCTGCAGGCGGGTGTTCATTTCGAGGAAGTAGAACTCGCCGTCCTGGCCGAGAATGAACTCGACCGTACCGGCGCCCACGTAGTTGCAGCTCTTGCCGGCGTTTACGGCCGCCTGGCCCATCTTCTCGCGCAGCGCCGCGTCGACGGCGGGCGAGGGGCTCTCTTCCACAATTTTCTGGTGACGTCGCTGCACCGAGCAATCGCGCTCGCCGAGGTGAATGACGTTGCCGTGCGTGTCGCCGAAGATCTGGATTTCGACGTGCCGGCCGTTCATGACGGCCTTTTCGAGAATCAGCTCGCCGCTGCCGAAGGCGTTCGTGGCCTCGGAGCGGGCCGACTGAATGGCCTGGCCTACTTCGGCTTCGTCGTGCACGAGGCGCATGCCGCGTCCGCCGCCGCCCGCAGCCGCCTTGACCATCAGGGGAAAGCCGATTTTCTTCGCTTCGGCAATAAGGGTCTCGTCGCTCTGATCCGACCCCTGGTAGCCGGGTACCACGGGCACGTCATACTTCATGACGGCAATCTTGGCGGCGCGCTTGTTGCCCATCAGATCGATGGCGTCGGCGTCGGGACCGATGAAGGTGATACCGGCTTCCTTACAGGCGCGGGCGAATCCCTCGTTTTCCGAGAGGAAACCGTAACCGGGGTGCACCGCGTCGGCGCCGGTCTTCTTCGCGGCCTCGAGAATGGCGTCGACCTTCAGGTACGACTCGCCCACGGGCGCCGGACCAATGCAGACGGCCTGGTCGGCGGCCTGTACGTGCAGTGCCTTCGCGTCGGCTTCGGAGTAAACGGCCACGGTCTGAAAGCCGAGCCGCTTGGCCGAGCGAATGACCCGCAGCGCAATCTCGCCGCGGTTGGCAATGAGTATTTTAGAGAATGCCATGGCGTAACCAGTGATTGATTGATTCGTCAATCAAGATTCTAGTCGCTTACCGCGTATTATGCAAGTCCGGCGACCGCTCAGGGCGAAAAGGTCGCAGGCATATCCCTCATGCGGGGCAACTCCCGGTGCTTACCGGGGGGAGTATGTGGGAGAAGCGAGCGTTACCGGGTCAACCGGATGACCTCGCCTTCTTCGGTGATGGCTTCCTCATGGAAACCGAAAACCAGGGCGTCGTCGCCACGTGCCGTTTCGTAATGGTCGACGAGCACGTAACCGTCGATTCGGGCGCCGACCGTGTACAGAGACAGCCAACGCTGCCGTAGCGTGTATTTCACCCGGATGTCGTCGTGCACGACCGTCTCGATGCTTTCTTCGACCAGCCATGGCTCCCTGCAGGGCTCGCCGCTGTCATTCAAGGCTCTCACCCGTGTGTCGGTGTCGCTCAGCGTCGTCTTCAAGACGCAGTTGCGAATCAGCCAGTCGCGGTCGATGCCTTCTTTGGCAAGCTTGGTCGTCTTCACGATGCGATGGGCCTGCAGATCGGTCAGGTCGCCGATGTCGACCGTCGTGGCCTCGGGTACGCGCCATGCGGCGCCTTTGTCGTCGACGTACACGCCACCGATCTCAGGCCGGGCCGGGTAAAGGGCTTCGCGCATCGTTTCATCGAGGTCGCCGTCGCCCACGAGTTTTACGACAAAACCGTTATGTTCGCCGAGCGTAAAGAGCTCGGTTGACCGGCTCTCTACGACGTCGTCAAGGTACGCCCAATTCTTCGATGTCGTCGTTGTCGCACGAACGGCGAAGCCGGGCAGGGCCAACGGAGCTGCATCGACCTTGGCGACAACATAGTTCACCGTTTCGCTGGTGGTGACGTTGGTGTCGGCGACAACTTCGCTGGGGCATTCGCTGCCCGTGTTGAAATCGCCGAGATCGCAGTAAGCGTAACTGCCGTTTTCGTACTTGAGAAGCCGTCTCGTTTTCTTGTTGGTCAAAGACTCGGTCCACGACTGGCCGACCCGGAAGTCAAGTTGACTTGAAGGCGGCGGTTCAGCGGCTTCGAGCGCCTGCCGAAGCTCTTCTTCGGACAGGCCGCAGGCGGTAAGAGCGAGTGAAGCAAGACCAAGCAGGAATCGACACGTGGTTTTCATTCTACGTCTCCGCTCACTCGGTCGCATCGGCGATTTCAGGAAGAGTCTGGGAATTGTCGGACAGACCCCGTTTCACGAGCACGGTCGTTTCGTCACGGGTGGTCTTCATGCCTGTGAAATAGATTTCGGCATCGGACGCGCAATCGTAAAGCTTGTTTCCGATGGCGGCAAACACAACGATCGGATCTTCAGCGGCGCCGCACCAGATCTCATCTATCCGGAACGACTCTTCGTACACCCGGTTCTTCAACAACAATCCGCCGCCGACCAGGGAGTAACTGTCGGACAGGCCAGGAAAGACACCGTCGACATAACCATCGGGCCCGAAGCAGCCTCGGTCGGCCCGGGGCACGACATCTACCCGGTCGGGGGTACCCGCTTCCGACTCTACGATTTCGTAACACTCTTCGAACAGATTTTCGATCGCCAGCGGAGACGGCGCCGACTGCTGTAACAGCTTGACGGCGGGAATGTCGAGAATCCTTTCCGTACTCTCTACGGCTTCGCTCGTGTTTCCGCGATCGTCGACGTAGTACAGACCCGGACGAGGGTTCAGGGGGTACGCGGCAAGTTCCATGACGCTTTTGTCGTCGCCGCTTGACGTGGTAAGCGTCCGGCGCACCCATCTATCGGCGACATAGAGGTGGTACTCCTGCCGCTCCGGAATGAAGCCGGCCAGATTTGTTACCTCGTCGTCGACGGTGCGGGTTGCGTCCGTGACCCTGGAAACCGCAGCCACCACGTACCCGTCCTGCGCAGCACTCTCCAGTCGCACCCGCGCCATAATCTTGTGTACCGCTACGCTATGGAACTCAAGCTTTTCTCCGTCTTCCATCAAAGTGACGGCGCCATCGCTGTCGAGGCGCAGCCCGTGGGTCAGCTCCGTTGCAGCACCGGCGTAAACCATATACTCGCCCGGAATGAAGTCGAGGCTGAGGCGCTTGCTCGCGGCGAGACCGCGCGCGGCGTCGGTAATATCGCCCGGCTCAACGGCGCATCCGGCCAACGCCGGCAGGGTGAGCAGCAGGCCCAGGAACGTCATGGACTTCAACATGGAAATACTCATCGTATCTGTCGACTGGAAAGCCGCTTTGCAGGTCGGCTTTTGCAGGGAAGCTCAATGGTAGCACCGGGCCCACGTGCGGGCAAGAAGCCCCTGTGCGGGCCTTGACGCTGCGAACGGCGATTAAAGTGGTCGTCGGACACATTCGCTTCGCTCAGTGCAGGCTCTGGACGTCGGACGTCCGAACAAGTACAGCGCAATGTGCAGCACGGTGTGGCTGAAGATCGATGGCGCGGGGGATCCGGGGGTACGGCCTTGTCCCGACAGAAAAGCCCCGGCCGTGGTGGGCCGGGGCTGTGCAGCAAGAATGGATGTCGAGACTTACCAGGTCAAGCTGGTAACCTCGCCAGTCTCGATAATGGTTCGCTCGTCGAACCGGAAGACAAGGGCATCGTCGCCCCGTGCCTTCTCATAGTAGTCGACAAGAAATGTGTCGTCGGAGCGGGCCTTGGCGGAAATCAGCGTAAGCCACCGCTGCTTGCGCGCGTACGTGACCGGCACATCGTGGTAAAGGCTTAATTCAATGGTTTCTTCAAGCAGCCAGGGCCCCTTGCAGGGATCGCCGTTCCCCTTCAAGGTAACAATCTCAAATTCGGTGTCGCTGATCGGAACCTTGAGCACACAGTTGCGCACGAGCCAATCGCGATCGGGCTGCTCCATCGTTCGACGCGTCGCCTTGTGAATACGATGGGCAGTGAGGCCGGTCAGCTCGCCGATGTCGACCGTGGCGACCTCGTTCACGCGCCACGATCCCCCCATGTCGTCGACGTATACGCCGTCGACGCGCGGATTGGAGGGAAACAGGGTCTTGCCGCGGCTTACGTCGTTGTCGACGCCGTCGAGCCAGACCACGAAGCCGTTGTGTTCGCCTAACGTAAACAGATCGGTGGCTCTGTTTTCGACCTCCTCGCCGTCTTCGGAGAAGGTATCGGTCTCGGGATCATAGCCTTCGAGGCGCTCACGGGTGGTCGTGGTCGTGCGTACGGCGTAGCCCGGCAAGGCCAGCGACGCCGCATCGACCTTGCCGACGACATGGTGTACGGTTTCGGTTTCGGCAACAGTCGCCTCACCTTCAACGGGCGTGGGGCAATCGCTGCCCGTCATGAGGTCGCCGAGGTCACAGTAGGTGTAGGCGCCGTTTTCGTACTTGAGCAGCAGGTGGGTATCGGTCCGGCGCGTACTTTCAGTCCACTTCAGGCCAACGCGGTAATCGAGGTGACCGGCGGGCGAGTCGTCGGCATCTCGCAATGCGTTTTCGATTTCCTGATCGCTCAGGCCGCAGGCGGCAAACGTGAGGGAAACAACACCGAGAACGATTTTCTTGACGTTTTTCATGTTGGTCTCCAATCACTCGGCCGCGTCGGCGATTTCAGGAAGGGTCTCTGCATCGGTCGAGACGGCGCGCTTCACAAGTTCGGTCGTTTCGTCGCGTGTTACTTTCGCGCCGGTGAAGTAGACCTCGGCATCGGGGTGGCAGTCTTCCAGCGTAGTGCCGAGAGGGCCGGCCGCAAAGGGGAACTCATCGCCGGGCGCACCACACCAGATGCTTTCAACGATGTACGTCTCTTCGTAAACCCGGTCGCGCAGAACAAGTTGCGACCCCACGAGGCGGTAGGTATCGGCGCGGTGGGTAAAGGTGCCGGTGACGAACCCGTCGGGGCCGAAGCAGTTTCGATCGAGGCGCGGTCGAATGTCCAGGTTGTCGGGTATACCCGACTCGGCCTCGACGATCTCGTAGCACTCGCTGAAGAGTTCTTCGATCGCCAACGTCGATGCCTTGGCGTGTTGCACCAGCTTGACGGCTCGCGTACCGCTGACCGACACCGGTTTCTTGACCGCCTCGTACGTGTCGCCGCGATCGTCGACGTAAAAATCGCCGGGACGTGGGTTCAGTGGGTAGGTAGCGATACCCTGGGCACTGTCTTCATCGCTGTCGGAGTGTGCATCGATGCGTCGCACCCACCCGTCGGCGGCGTAGAGGTGATACTCGGCCCGCTCGGGTGTGAAATCAGTCAGGTTGGTGACGTCGCCGTCGACGATCTCGGTCTGCTTCGTCATCTGCGAAACCTCGGCCATCACGAACCCGTCGGCTTCGGTGCTCTGGATGCGAGCGCGGGCGATGACCTTCTGCACCGTCGTGCGTGCAGACTCGGTCGTCGCTCCACCTTCGCCCACGGTAACCGTACCATCGGCTTCCAAGCGCAGTTCTTGCGCGGTTTCGGTGGCCGCCTGGCTGTAAACCAGATATTCGCCCGGCTTTAAATCGAGGTTGGTGCGATCGGCCGCGGCCAGTTCGCGGGCCACGTCGGTAATATCGCCCGGCTCAACAGCGCACCCGGACAATGCCGGTGCCGTGAGCAACAGCCCCAGAAAGGTGGTGGACTTCATCATGAAAAAGACTCACTGTTCGTACCGGCCGCATCCCACGTCGGCGTGCGCCGGGTATTCGGATTTTTGGAGAAGGCTCAATAGTACAGCAGGCGGCAAAGACCGGCAAGAAAACTCAACGCCGCGTGGCAGGCTATTACTGGACGGCGGTCGTCGGACACATTCGCTCCGCTCAGTGCAGGCTCTGGTCGTCCGAATAAATACAGGACGCGTGCTGCAGGGCTTCCCCCTGCACCCCCATCGCTTGGGGGTATGACTGTGGCTCGCCGTCGGCGAGCATCAACTGAACACGCTTCGCTTACCACAAACAATGGTCGACGCCCCTGGCGGCGCTCAGTTAATCCCCCTCGCTGAGGGGGTTTGGGGGTTCCCTGCTGCACGTGGCACGAAGCCCCCCGCCGTGCTTCCGTGACTTCATACTCCCCGGCGGGGAGTGGCTTGATTATTCAGATTAAGAAAAATCGATCGTCCGTGTGCTCCCCTTCCTCTCCCAACCCGCGGACGCAGGCTCGGCAAATCGGAGAGGGGGCACGGGCCGGCGGTTTGTAGGCGGGGGGGGGTAGTGAAGCAAGGCATTCATGTGCCTGAATTTTCGCAATTAATTGCCAAGTGCCTGTAAGTGCTTGAAATTACAGAGGGGCGTTTGGGCCGAGCTCCAAGTCGCGACCTACCACCCCTTAGTCCCATGCAGGAAGCGACGGAAAGTGCGGCCGTGTCTGCGAAGGGAAGGTGCCCCGAAAGGAAGGTACCTGGAAGGAAGGTACCTGAAGGGAAGGTAAATGATGCGAAGCGTATTGCGCCACGCGCTCGAAGGTGCGGCCGCCGGTTTGTTGGCGACCTGGGCCATGGACCGCGTTACCACCGCCGGATATCGGCTCGAGCCCGAAGAGGCGCGCCGACGTGAATACGAAGCTCGAGGCGGGAGAACCGCCGACGCCATCATGCTCGAACGCACGGCCCGCCGGTTCGGGCGTGATTTTGACAAGGAAGACGTGGCGCTGGCCGGCGAGTGGCTGCATTAGCTACTGGGCGCCGGTCTTGGCATCGGGTACGCGCTGGTCCGTATGCGCTGGCTACGTATCAAGAATGGAAACGGCGCCGCCTTCGGTCTCGGCGTGTTCGCAATTAACGACGAACTGGTCAACTGGCTTACCGGCAATACCCCCGGTCCCTGGGCCTTCCCCTGGCAGACGCATACCCGTGCCCTTGTCGGCCACGTGGCGTTCGGCATGGCAGCTGAAACGGCGCTCAAGGTTGCCGATATCGTGGCCGAGCCGGCGCCGTACCTACCGGCCGGCGGGTACCAGGGGTGACGTGCTGCATGCGTGTACGGCGGTCGTCGGACGTCCGTCGTCCGTCGTCCGAATAAGTACAGCGCGAGGTGCAGCACGGGGGGAACGAGAAGACCTGGTACCGTTCGGGCTGAGCACCGTCGAAGCCCGTCGTGCTGCACGGTTGGACGGGAGTTGCCTGTTGCCTGTTGTCGGTTACCGGTTTGACCCCCGAATGGATGCACGTGAATCACGTGCCCCCTGAAAGGCCGATCATTGATCACATTTCCAGGCAATGCCCTGCGTCGAATCTGATGACCGGTTTCCGGATTAAGTGCTGAGGCCCGGAGGGCCGGCTTATGCTAAGCCCAGGACGTAAGTCCTGGGTTACCTGGGAAAAGTCCCTGGGAACCCCGGAGGGGTGGCTCATGATTTCCCAGTGTGTAACCCTGGGCCGTATCGGCGGTCTCCCGGCATAGAAATTGACCCTCGTTATTGCAGTCGGTCGTGTGAAGAACCCGGGGTTATCACCCCGGGCAAAGAGAAGTCACCCCTTCGGGGTTCATTTCCATTTTCGTTCTGATACCCAAGACTTACGTCCTGGGCTACAACTGAGTCGTCCCTCCGGGACTGAAGATGTGTAGGATCATCAGCCTGAAAGGGGGCCTCACTTGCGGCTTCGGATGCACGGCCGTCGCGTCGCCTCTTCCTCCCCTTCCTCCCGTGTGCGGAGCGGTGCACGCTCTTCCCCTCCTACCTCCATACGCACGCGCCAACGGCTATCCGTTGCGGCCGATGGCGCGGGTTGGAGGCGGAGGGGATCCGTTTCGGACTGGAACGCCGGCGATCAGTGCCCACTCCCCGGCGGGGAATACGCAGACAAACGATCGCCGGAGAGGGGGCGAAGCAAGTGCGTCACGCCCTGCACGTTCGGGGGGAAGAGCCAAATGCGGTCCCCTTTCAGGGGGCAAGTGCATCACGGTCTGCACGTACGGGGGTCTGCCTCGGGCATTGGCCATTGGCCATCGGGGCATTTTTCACGCCATCACCGCCACCCCGTCGCCCCCGCTCACGGTTACCCGGCTCTGGCCGCCCGATTGCTTGCGCACCTCGACCCGCACGCCGATGCGTTCGGTCATTTCCTGCACGTGGGAAATGACGCCGACCTTGCGGCCCTGGCTCTGCAGGCTGTCGAGCGCGTCCATGGCCACCCGAAGCGTTTCCGGATCGAGGCTGCCGAAGCCTTCGTCGATGAAGAGCGATTCGACGCGCACCCGGTGCGATGAGAGCGAGGCCAGACCGAGGGCGAGCGCGAG
>JAWLBW010000173.1:0-9664 GCA_041687475.1 bacterium | reverse complement strand
CTTCAAGAGGGAGATGCGCCCCGTCATCATCTCCGACGCGGCATGAGGCTGTGTCGGCTCGGGTTGGAGCGGCGTTTGCCGGTGCTGGTCGATCCACTCGCGAACGGCTGGGTCCTGCAGCAACTGCAGAAGCTGCTGGACCTGCGGCGGCGGCGCCTGTTGGGGAGGCGCGGCTTGGGCGTGAGCCGGGGGGCAACCGGCGAGGTTCACGTCTGGGCCCTCGATATGTACACCGCCAAGCCCCTGTCGGGCGTCGACGTGAAGCTCGTGCGCGCCAGCGGCCATGCCGTCGCCGAGTGCAGAACCGACGGCGGCAAGGGCTGCCGCCTTGCGCCGAATGCCGACGACCCCGACCGGTCGCCTCCGATCGCCGTCATCGCCTCGAAGGGCGACGATCTGACCTTCCTCAAGTTCGACGAGCTGCAAACCGAGATCGACGCGGCGCTGGTACACGGCGAACCCTACACGTCACACCGTAACTACCGTGCGTCAATGTGGAGCGACCGGGGCGTATACCGACCCGGCGACACCGTGCACCTGGCCGCCGTCGTGCGCGACAACGACTTCGTGGCACCCGACAAGGGCCTGCCCGTCGAGCTGCGCGTGACCGATCCGCGCTCGCGCGAGTACCGCAAGGTGGTACTTTCGACCGACGCCGCGGGCCTCGTGAACCTCGACATTCCCCTCAACGCCTATGCCCAGACCGGTCGCTACCAGGTGGCCGTGAACGTGGCCGACCGTACCGTCGGCCAATACGCCTTCAATGTCGAAGAGTTCGTGCCCGAACGCATGAAGGTCGAGGGCGACGCCATGGCGCCCGGTTATTTCGCGGCCGACGCGCCCGAATTCAACTTCCGCGCGAAGTACCTCTTCGGCGGTACGGCCGAAGGCAACCGCGTGCAGATGAACTGCGAATATGCGCCGGCCACCTTCAGCCCGAAGAAGAACGCCAACTACGAATACGGTGTCTGGACGGCCGAAAGCAACAGCAGGCCCGTTGCCCTGGGCAGCGTCGACGGATCGCTCGACAAAGACGGCGCCATCGTACTGAAATGCCCCAACCTCGAAAAGGCCCGCGGCCTGCGCGGCATGGGCCGTGTCACCGCCAACGCCGCCGTGTTCGAAGCGGGCAGCGGCCGTACGACCCGGGGCGCGGCACGGGTCGCCGTACATCCCGAGAAGTATTACATCGGCCTGCAGTCGGGCGTGCGCAAGGCCGCTGCCGGAAAGGCCTTTGAAGTCAGCGGCATCGTGGTCGATTGGTTGGGCGAACCGGTCGGAAACGTCGAGAACGTCGACATCGCGCTGTACCGCATCGAGTCGGAGTACAACTACGAATACGATGAGCAGTACGGCTACGAACGGTATGTGCGCCGCCTGCGCCCGGTACGTGAATCGTCGCAGACCGTCAAGGTTACCGACGGGCGTTTCAAAATGAATCTGACCCCCGGCGAAAACGCCCAGGGCTACCTGGTGCGTGCCCGATCGGACGGCGCCGAAACCGACCTGCGCATCGACGGCACCTGGTACTACTACTGGGACTGGAACAACAACAGCGTCGACCAGACGCCGCGACCGCTCAAGCCGACCACCCTGGCCATGGAATTGCCCGATGCCGTGCATACCGACGCGAAAAACACGGTGGGATTCAAGATTCCCTATCGGGGCCGCATGCTGGTTACCGTCGAAACCGACAAGCTGGTCGCCGCCGAGTGGCTCGAAGTCGAAGCCGGCGAAGAAGAGTGGAGCTTCAGCATCGACGAATTCGCCCCCAACGTTTACGTCAGCGCGTTGCTCATCAAGGACCCGCACCTCGACAGTAAGGATGCCTTCCTGCCCGATCGCGCCTTCGGCGTGGCCTCGGTTCGTGTCGAGCCGGTCGACTTCACCGACACCGTTACCCTCAAGGTTCCGGATGAAATACGCTCGAACAGCCGGCTGACCGTCGACGTCGATCTCGGCCGCAAGGTCGAAGAGGGCACGGTCGTTACCATCGCCGCCGTCGACGAAGGCATTCTCTCGCTGACCGGGTTCAAGGACCCCGACCCCTTCACCGATGTCTTCACGCGCCGTTCGCTCGGCATTCAGACCTACGAAACCGTGGGGTGGACGCTGCACCTGCCCCCCGCCGGCCCCTCGTCGAGCACCGGCGGCGACGAAGAAGGCGAGCTCGCAGCCCCCGAACGGGTGCAGATGGCCAAGCCGGTCGCGCTCTGGTCGGGCGTGGTGCCGGTCGAAAAAGACGGCAAGGCCCGCGTTCACTTCGACGTGCCCCAGTACCGCGGCAGTCTGCGCGTCATGGCCGTAAGTGCCGGTCCGCGCCGCATGGGCCGGGCCGCAGCGAGCGTACCGGTGCGTGATCCCCTCGTCGTGCAGACGACCTTGCCGCGTTTCCTCACGGCGGGCGATGAAGTCGAAATACCGGTCTTCATTACCAACCTCTCGGGGCAGTCACAGAAGGTGTCCGTCGCCCTCGAGGTCGAAGACATGCCGCTGCCCGGCGTGTACACGCTTCAAGAGGTACTGCCCGTCAAGCTCATGGGACCGGCCGAAAAGAAGCTCTCGCTCGAGAACGCGAAGTCCGGCACGGTGGTCTTCAAGGCCGTCGCCCTCAAGACCGTGGGCGCGGCCCGCTTCCGGGTGAAGGCGACCGCCGGCAAGCTCGTGTCGGAAGAGAGCCTCGAGGTACCCTTCGAACCGGCGGCGCCGCGCACGCGCGAGGTACAGCGCATTCTCATCGGCAACGACAAGGTCGACCTCAAGCCCTACCTGAAAGGCTGGTTGCCGGGCACCGAACAAAGCACGTTCTGGATTACGGCCAACCCCTACGGCGAAAGCTTCGATCACCTGCACTACCTCATTCGCTACCCCCACGGGTGCATCGAGCAGACCACTTCGTCGATGCGGCCCATGCTGCACGTGCGCAACCTGCTGCAGCACGTCGACCCTCAGTACGCGAGCGGCAAGGCCATTGACGTACGGGTGGCGGCGGGCATCGACCGCCTGCTTTCCATGCAGACGCCTTCGGGCGGTTTCGGCTACTGGCCGGGCGCCCGCACTCCGCATCGCTGGGGCACGGCCTACGCCACGCACGCCCTGTTCGACGCACGTAAGGTCGGCTTCGCGGTGCCCGAGTCGCGCCTGAACAACGCCCTTGACTGGCTCGAGTCGGAAGTGGGCGGCCGGGGCAGCCGCAACCGGCAATATTCGCACTTCGGCGGCGACCCCGAGTACTACATGCACTACGTACTCGCCCTGGCCGGCCGGGGCTACAAGGCCCGCATTCAGCAGCTCATCGACGCACTTTCGGCCAATCCCTCGGGCGAGGAAGCCGAGCGTGCCTACGTGCTCAAGGCGGCCCTGCACCTCGCGGGCGACCGTACCTACGAGCGCGACCTGAAAACCTTCGACCAGACGCAGATCAGCGAGTACCGTTCCCTGGGCGGCAACTTCTACTCCGATCTGCGCCGCCGGGCCTTCGTGTTCAATATTTACCAGGACCTCTTCGGTAATGCCGACGGCGGCGAGGCCGTGGCCGAACAGATAGCGAAGCAGCTCGGACGCAAGCGCAGCGGCTACTACACCACACAGGAGCTGGTGTGGAGCGTCACTTCGCTCGGCCGCTGGGTCAGCGGCCTCGGCAACAAGGTGGGCACGCCCACCCTCAAGGCCAACCGGAAATCGATTCCCTGGGAAAAGAAGGGCAACGACGGCCCCAAGGGCGACGACCGCGCGTGGACGTTGGCGCGCGCCTCGGAATACGGCGAACTCAGCCTGGAAATCGACGGACGTCCCGACACGCCGGTCTATCTCTTCCTCAGTTCCGAGGGCATTCGGGGCGACGCCAAATGGTCCGTCGGCGGAACCGGCCTGAAGCTGACGCGCGAATACCTCGATGCCGACGGCAAAACCCTCGACATCGCCACCGGCATACCCCTGGGGCAGATGGTGTTCACCCGCATTGCCATTGAAAACACCAGCAACGACCAGCTCGAGAACGTCGCTCTGATCGACCGCTTTCCGGCCGGTTGGGAAATCGAGAACCCCCGTCTCGGTCGCGGCCAGGCCCTCAACTGGCTCACGCCCGACCGCCTCTGGGACGCCGACTACATGAACCTGCGCGACGACCGGCTGGAAATGTTCGGCGGCCTGAAGCCCGGCGAGAAGCGTGAGGTGGTGTACGCCCTGCGCGCCGTAACCGCCGGTCGCTTCACCATTCCCCCGGTCGAGGCCGAGGCCATGTACGACGCCCGCATCTGGGCCCGCGAGGCCGGTAGACGGGGTGCCGTCACGGGCCCCTGGGGTCCCTATCTCGAAGACTGATCGCAATGGTGAGCCTGCCGGTATTATCCGCCCGGTGGCGACGGTTTCCAGCCGTCGTCGCCGGGTTCTGTCTGCTGCTGGCAGCGGCGGCAATGGCGGGGGCCTGGCTCGTACCCCTTCCCCATAGATTGGAGTCGGGACCTTCGACCGTCGTGTACTACGCAGACGGTACACCGGCCCATGTCTTTCTCTCGCCCGACGATAAGTGGCGCATCGCGGTTCCGCTCGAAGACATCGCCCCTGAATATGTCAAAGCGCTGATTCGGTTTGAAGACAAGCGCTTCTACCTGCACCCCGGGTTCGACCCCCTGGCCCTGGCGCGGGCCGCGGTCGGCAATTTTCTGGGTGGAAGGGTGGTTTCGGGCGCCTCGACGATTACCATGCAACTGGTGCGGGTGCTCGAACCCCGGCCCCGCAACTACCGCTCGAAGATAGTGGAACTGTTGCGCGCCGTGCAGCTCGAACTGCGCCTTTCCAAGCGCGAGATACTCGAGGCCTACCTGCGATACATTCCCTTCGGACGCAACATCGAAGGCGTCGAGGCCGCTTCCCTGGCTTACTTCGGGCATCGGGCAGGGGCGCTGTCGTCGGCCGAGATTGCGACGCTGCTGGCCGTTCCCCAACACCCCGAAAAGCGCTATCCGACGGTGCACAACGCCAAACGGCTGGCCACCGCCCGCGACGACATTCTCGCCTTTCTGCGTGGTGAGAACATTCTGGGCGAAGAAGACGCTGCGGCGCCGGCGGCACCCCGCGCGCTCCTGCCCTTTCCGCGTGAGGCGCCCCATGCCGCCGTGTGGTTGCGTGAGCGCTTTCGGCATGCTCACGCCATCAGAACGACGCTCTCGCGTGACGTGCAGCTGCACGCCGAGCGCATCGTGACCGACGAAGCAGCCCGCGCCCGGCAGAACGGCATTCGCAACACCGGCGTGGTCGTTGCCGATCATGACGGTCGAACGGTGCTCGCTTTGGTGGGCAATTTCAGCTTCGACGACGAAACCGCAAGCCAGATACCTTCCTTCGCGGCGCCGCGGTCGCCGGGCTCACTGTTGAAACCCGTCCTGTACGCAATGGCCATCGACCGTGGCCTGGCCCTGCCCGACTACCTTATTCCCGACATTCCCACCGCCTATCCCGCTTACGAACCGCAGAATTACGATGGAGAATTCCGGGGACTGGTTCGTCTCGAAGACGCCCTTTCCCAATCGCTGAACCTACCCTTCGTCAACCTTCTGCAGCAAATCGGCATCGAGAACTTTCTCGGTACGCTGCGCGGGCTCGGCGTCGAGAGCCTGGTCGAAACGCCCGGCTGGTACGGGCTTTCTGCCGCGGTGGGCGGGCTCGAGATGAGCCCACTGGAGGCCGCCGGCATTTACGCGGCACTGGCCCGCGACGGTCGCGCCTTTCCCCTCGCGATCACCGCCGGAACCGGAACAGATGCCTCGAGGAAATCGCCGGGGGTGCCGGTCTTGTCGCCCGGGGCGGCCTGGCTTACCCGACAGGCCCTTTCCCTGCGCGATCGGCCCGATTTTCCGCTGCGTATGGAGCACGCCGCGCTGCCCCCCGGCATTCACTGGAAAACCGGCACCAGCTACGGCCATCACGACGCCTGGGCCGCCGGCTCGGCCGGACGCTACACCGCCGTGGTATGGCAGGGCAACCTCGACCGCACGACAAGCACGGCCCTCGTGGGCGCCGAAGCGGCGGGTCCCGTGCTCTTCGACCTGCTCGAGGGCCTGGTGTCACGGGGAAATGCACCCGCTCCCGACCTGCCCCCGGGCGACCTCACACCGGTCGAAGTCTGCGCCTATTCGGGACACATTCCCACCCACGCATGCCCCACCCGGCGCACCGTACTTGCCCGCACCGATAACGTACCGACCGCCCCCTGCCCCTATCACGTGGGCCTGGAAATCGACAAGGCCTCGGGGCTTGCCGTGGGGCCGCTCTGCCGGGCCGGCCGCGAGACCGAAGGCCGAACGTTTCTTCGTTTTCCGGCCACCATTCGCCGCTGGCTCAAGGACCGCAACCGCAACCTGCCCGAGCCCCCCGCCCGCGCCCCCTGGTGCGCGGTGGCGGGCGATGGCGCACGCCCCGAGATCATCTCGCCCACGCCGGGGCAGGTCGTCGTGCTCATCGCCGGCCTCGACGCCGACCACCAGGAAATACCCTTCGAGGCCGAAACGCAGGTTCCCGGCGCCACGCTCAGCTGGTTCGTGAACGGACGCTTCCTGGCCGCCGCCCGCGCCGACTCGCGCGTCTGGTGGACGCCCGAAGCCGGCAGCCACGAAATTCTCGTGCAGGACGAAGCCGGCCGCAAAAGTCGCCGGATTCTTCAAGTGCGTGCACGATGACGTGCAGCATGGCACGTGCAGCACGGGTGAACGGCGGTCGGCGGACGCAGCATGTCCCCTTGCGGGGCATGCCCGACGTGCATCCGGCGAACGTCCTGGACGTCGGTCGTCCGAATAAGTACAGCGGCTACGTGCAGCACGGGGGGCCGTCCCACCTCCTCCCCTACTCCCGAATATCCGTGCCGGGCGATGTTCCCCTCCTTCCTCCATACGCACGTGCTTGGCTATTTCAGTGTCACCGTCATAACTCGGCGCCAATCACGGGTTGGAGGAGAAGGGGACCCGGGTCGCAAGAAACGACTTTGCGAACGATGGTTACCGGACAAAGACCGGTGTACAGCCATGAGAGCGGCACGTGCAGCAGGGGGTGCTCCTCTTGTGAAGCATGTGCCGAAACGACGTGAGGTAAGGAGCCCGCAGCAATAACATCCGGAGAGGAGTCAGACGTGCTCCGACGAATCGCCCCTTCTCTCGCTCGCCTCTTCTCCCCTTCTACGGTTAATCCGTGCTGAACGGACAGGCTACTGCACGCGCCTGCCGTTCTCGGCGAAGCCCGCATCGACCGGGGTAATCGGGAGCTCGTCTTCCGACACCACCGGCAGCTCGGGGCGGAACTCGTCGCGCTCACGTTGGTACGTGCGCTGAATGACCATGTTCGCGACCGCCCCCGATACGACGGCGGCCAACCCGGCCAACCCCCACGTCAAGGCGCGGTTGGGCGCCGGCGCCCCCTGGCGTTCGACCACCATCAGGGGGGTGAAGTGCTCGACCAGCACGCGATCGAAGTCCAACAGGTCGAGCGGACCCCGGCTCGACAGCCAGTTGGCCTCCAATACGACCGCTTCGTCGACCCAGTTGCCGCCGGCATTGCGAATGTCGTCCTTGATGCCCGGCCACGAGGTCAGCCTGCGGCCCTCGACCAGTCCGGCCGATACGAGCAGCCAGGGTCCGTGGCACATGGTGGCGATGGGCTTGCCCAGCAGGTCGAAGGAGCGTACGAAGTCAAGGGCGCGGCGGTTCTGCCGCAGCAGGTCGGGCGCCACGAAGCCCCCGGGAATGTACAGGGCGTCGTATTGATCGGGGTTGGCATTCGACACCGTCGTGTCGACGCCGATGCTCTTACCCCGCAGGATGAAATTCATGCCGATGATGCGGCCGGGGTGCAGGGAAACGATATCGACCAGCGCGCCCCGCTTGCGAAGCGTTTTTACGGGCCGCGTAACCTCGATCTGCTCGCATCCGTCGGCGGTCAGCACCGCCACGCGAAGGCCCCTCAATATCTTTTCAGCCATGGCGCAGTCTCTCCCGCATGAAAGGTTCGTCTCTCATGTTCGGGGTCGGCCAGGCTCGCGGCGAGCGCGGGGGCTCGCGTTCAGACCGCCGTATAGCCGCCGTCGATGGGCACGGCCACCCCGGTAACGAAGCCGGCGCCGGTACACAGCCAGTAGACGACGTCGGCTACCTCGTCGGGCGTGCCCACCCGCTGCATGGGATGTGCTTTCTCAATCTCGCGCAGCATCTCGGGATCGCTCCTTTCTACCCTGTCAATCATTTCCGTGCGTATGACGCCGGGGCAGACGGCATTGACCCGCACGCCCAACGGCGCCGCTTCGACAGCCGCTGCGCGGGTGATGCCTACGACGCCATGCTTGGCCGCCGTGTAGGGGGTGATGTGGCGAAAGCCCACCAACCCGGCCACGGAAGCCATGTTCACGATGGCCCCGGCCTTCTTTTCGACCATGTGCGCCATCTGGTATTTCGTACACAGCCAGACGCCGGTCAGGTCGACGCCCATGACACGATGCCAATCTTCATCGGGCGTTTCCCAGATGGGTAGCTGGGGCCCTTCAATACCGGCGTTGTTGAAAGCGTAGTCGAGGCCGCCGAAATGCCGTACGGTCTCGCTTACCATGCGCTTCACGTCGTCGGCCTGCGACACGTCGACGTGCAGTACGTGCGCTTTTCCACCCTCGCCTTCGACCAGGCGGGCGGTTTCACGGCTGCCCTCGTCGTTCACATCGGCAATGACCACGTTCGCGCCCTCGCGACCGAAGCGCAGGGCCGTTGCTCGCCCGATTCCCGAGCTGGCGCCGGTGATGATAATTGTTCTGCCTGCAACCTCGTTCGCCATAGTTACCTCTCCTTCAAGCGGTTTCTTCGGCCCAGCATAGCAGACTCCCGACAGTACAGGTCATTGCAGATTTATGCATTCGCCCTTAAGATAAACGTTATGAGAACAACGCTCGATATTCGTGATGATCTCATCAAAGAGGCCCGCAAGAGGGCTGCCGAGACCAGTACCAGCCTTACCAGGGTAATCGAGCAGGCCTTGAGTTCTTATCTTCATTCTGCAGAACAAAAGCCTTTCCGTTTGACAGGTTGGCAGGTTGTACGTGGCGAAAAGCCACCCGCGGTAAACGTGGCCGATCGCGAGGCGCTTTACAACGTGTTCGATGAAGACTGATGGAGGCCGTCGACACGAATATTCTGGTCTATGCGCACCGCGCTGAAACCCCTGAGCACGACGAGGCCACAGCGTTACTGACCCATCTCGCTGAAGGTAGGCGCCCTTGGGGGCTTCCGGTTTTCTGCTTGACGGAGTTTCTCCGCGTCGTAACGCACCCTCGTATCTTTTCGCCTCCGACGAATCTCCATGCGGCTTTGTCGTCTCTTCGCGCACTGACAGGCTCGCCCACCCTTCGAGTTTTACACCCTCTCGCGGGATATGCCGATGCACTTTTCCAGGAGGTGGAAAAATCAGGCGTAGCAGGAGACCGGCTTTTTGATATTCAAATAGCCGTTGTCTGCCGGCAGAACGGCGCATCAGAGCTCTGGACGAACGACAACAGATTCACGCCGACTACCGGCCTGCGCCTTCGTCGGTTGAGCGGCTGACTCTCCAGTCGCAGCGCACGAAAAAAGCCCGCCGAGAGGGCGGGCTACATAAATCACTTTTTGGGTGGAAGCTCAGGCTTCTTCCTGGCCGG
>JAWLBW010000172.1:0-9675 GCA_041687475.1 bacterium | reverse complement strand
AGCTGGGCCTGCTGCATCTGCAGACGCTGCGCGCCGCCGTCGTTGTAGGTGTGACGCGGCCCCACGGGCGTGAAGATGCCCGCGCCCAGCACCAGGCGTTCGTGAATGGGAAAGACGCCGTACAGGTTGGGAATGTGGTTGATGAAGTCGCCCGCGTTTTCGGCGACCGGTGCGCTGCCGTAGCCTTCGACAGGCGCCGGTTCGAAGCGAGCCGCGAAATTGTAGGCCGTATAGTGAAGCTCGGCGCCGTAATTGCCCTGACGCACGAGCTGGGCCGGGTTGTGGTCCATGACCGAGAGGTCATCGCCCTGCGCGACCCAGGCGCCCGCCATGCTCGAGGCCTTGGCGCCGGTGCTGGGCATGATGAACCCGCCGGCGTCGGCGTTCTGGGTAGAAAGAAGCGTAAGTAGAACGGCTGTGGTGATTGACTTGCGCATTACTGTTTCTCCGAGGGGCGGCCGTCGACGAAGATCCACACGGCCTTTACCTTAGTTTCTTCGGGACGCGGCGAGAGGGCGCGCGTTTTTCCTTCCATCCATTCCTGCGTCAGATCGGCATAGTGCGGGCTGCCCGGCCAGCCGCTCTCTCCGCCGGCCAGCGAAAAACGGCTCTTGTGCAGATCCGAGAGATCGGCGGCAAAGCGCAGTGACGGGCCGGCCATGACGTGCATGCGCGCACGGTCGGAACGCAGGTATTGATTCTTGAACACCGTTTCGGGGGCGCCGGTGCCCGCAAGCGCGTCGGCATTGAACACCGAACCGAGAATGCCGCCCTTGCCGCCGAAAGGGTGCTGCAGCACGAAGGGTCGCACCGTGCCCCACTTCCACGCGGCGGGGTCGTCGCCGTAGCGTTCGCGGGCAACCCCGACGGCGTCTTCGAAGGCGGCGCGCAGAATCATGGCGCGGTTTTCGACCTTGGGGGTACGCACGTCGTCCCAGACTGGGTCGATGGCCGCGCGGGTCCACAGCCAGTCGACATTGGTCTCGAAGTGGGGAATGCTCTGCACGAACTTCCACAGTTCGCCTTCGGCGCCGCCGGGCAGGTCGTCGGCCATGGCCCGGTCTAGCACGGCGTGAGTCAGCAGGGCGAACAGGGTTGCGCCCACGCTGTCGGCGCTCGCGTCGGCATTCCACTCACAGAGATGCCCCGCCGCCGTGTCGGTTATCGGCGAGCCGAAGCTGCGCCCGCAGAGCACATCGCGGAACTCGGCCACCAGCGCGGGGCCGTAGCTGAGACCGGTGTCCATCTGAATGGCCGACATGTCTTCGAGCGTGAGCGTCGGCTTTTCATTGAGACGATCGGCAATCCGAACGTAGCGGTTCGGGGGCGACGGGTCGTTGTTGTAGGGGGTGGCAAAGCGCGACGAGGGCAGCGAACGGTTGTTGGCCGTGGCAATCCACCCCTGTTCGGGATTCATGACCCGGGGCAGCTGGGCTTTATCGTACACACCGGTCCACTCGTAGGCAGACGTCCACCCGGGTACGGGAAAGGTGCCGAGGTGGCTCGGGCGCACGGGCACGCGGCAGGGGCTGGTGAAACCGATGTCGCCCGACGTGTCGGCGAAGACCCAGCTGATGCAGGCCGAATCGAAATCCTGCATGGCCTCGACGTATTCACGGGCGTTCTTCGCGTAGGCGGCCTTACGCAGGGCTCGCGCATCGTTGGTGTCGTCGAGGTTCACCGAGTGAAGGGCCGTCAGCGGTATGCGGTCGCGCAGGAACGGGTCGAGATCGTTCAGCAGCGGACCATGTTTCGAGAAGCGAACGGTAACCTCGACGGGTTTCTCGCCCTTGACGTGAATGCGTTCGGTACGTCGCTCCCAGGCAACGGCGGTTCCGTCGTACGCGTAGCCGTCGGTGCCGTCGGACAGGCGCGCCGGCTTCTGCACGTACAGATCCTGCAGGTCGACGTTGTTGATGGTCGACCCCCAGGCCACGTGAAAATTATGGCCCACGAAAGCGAGGGGTACGCCCACGATGGTAAAGCCCGACACCTCGGTTTCGGGCAGCGCCTGGGTAATGCCCCACACGATGGGCGGATTCAGCTGGGGAAGATGCGGATCGTTGGCGAGCAGCGGTTTGCCGCTTGCGGTGCGGGAACCGGCCACCACCCAGTTGTTGCTCGACTGAATGCCCCCCTGCAGCAGCTGCAGTGGATTGTAGAGCTCAAGGTTGTCGTTCTGCGCCAGCGTCGACTTTCCGGCGCCGTCGGGGCAGAGTGCGGCCAGCTCGTCGCGCATTTCCGGCACCACGGCGGGCGGAAGCGTATACTCGCCTTCGCCGAGGGCTTCGGTCGGCAGGAAGTAGGGGCCGAACTCGATGGCCGAGGGCCACACGCGTTCCATGGCGTCGATACCCGAGGCGCAGGCAATGACCAGGCGGCGCAGCTCGCGGGTATAGTTGTGCGTCAGGCCGAACATCAGCACGCGAAAGATCGTGAGCGAGTCGGTTGCCCGCCAGGGACGCATGGTTGCATCGAGCAGGCGGTGTTCCAAGGTGCGTTCGCCGGTCGCAATCCACGCGTTCACGCCGTCGGCGAAGGCGTCGAGGGCGACCCGTTCGTCGGGCCCCATGGCCGCGTACAGCGCTTCGGCCTGCTCCGAGAAACCCATGAATCGGTTGAAGACGTCAAGGTCGACGGTGGTCTTGTCGCCCATGGACTGGTTGCCCAGCACTTCGCTGAGCCGACCTTCGGCCATGCGCCGGATGAAGTCCATCTGGAACAGGCGGTCGCGGGCCTGCAGGTAGCCCTGCACGTAGAAAAGGTCGGCCTCGTTCTCGGCGGCGATGCGATAGAGCCCGTCATCACGCAGCGTTACCGTGACGGGCGACGAGATACCGGGCAGCCGGTATTCGGCCGTTTCGGGGGCATCGGGATAATCGGGAAAGAGCGAATAGCCGAGCAGGTGCATCGGCGCGCAGGCGGCCGTCAATAGCGAGCCCAACAGCAGGGCCAGGCGTGGAAGCGTCGGTCGGCGGGACATGGTTTTCTCGTTGGGGGAATGTCAGCCGTGTTACAAACTGGTGTCGGGAGAGTTTACCACACGGCGACGAGAAGGTGTAGCGCTGAGTGAGGCGAGGGTCGCTCGAAAGGCGCCGGCATGCAAATGGTAGAACGACGGACGGCCGGGCAGGCAGCCGGCTGACCTACGGCGTTGAGATACCGCTTTCACCGTCTTCCGTCGGCGGGGTTGACCGCTTTACCGGTGAGTCTGTTCGGAGCCCGTGCCGAGGTTCCGCCGTTACGAGAAATTTTCGTCCACGGGGTTGGAACCTGCGGTGCGTGCCTCGCCGAGAATCCGGATACCGCCGCGCAGCACGACGAGGGCAATGACGGCGCCGATGACCAGGTCGGGGTAACGGCTATCGAGCAGCCAGACCAGGGCGCCCGAGAGAATGATGCCCACGTTGGCGACGACATCGTTGGCCGAGAAAATATAAGACGCGCGCATGTGCACCCCGCCGTCGCGGTGGCGCGCAATCAGGTAAAGGCAGGTGGCGTTGGCGATGAGCGCAAGAACGCCCACCCCCATCATCAGGGCGCTGACCGGGTCGCTGCCGACAAGGAAACGGCGAACCACGTCGACGACCACGAGCAGGGCCAGGCCGATTTGGGCTACGCCGCTGACGCGGGCGGCGCGTTGTTGCGATGCGAGGCTGCGGCCAACCGCCAGCAGGCTGATCGTATAGACCGAGGCATCGGCGAACATGTCGAGCGAGTCGGCCACCAGCCCGGTCGACTGTGCAAGAAGACCCAGGGTAAGCTCGAAAACGAACATGAAGGCGTTGATACCCAGCACGATGCGCAGGGTTTTGCGCTCGCGCTCGTTCCGTGCCGTCATTTCACAGCCGCAGTCCGACATGAAGCCTCGCGAATCCGGTAAGGGTGAGAACCTCAACACGGTATCACGAACAACCTGAAGCTTGCAGAAATGCCGTATTCTCGCAGTGATTCGTCAGCGACAGTGAGTATTGCTCGTGATTCTCGCGGGCGAGCACGCGGGCATTTTCAGCGCGGGCCGGTCGGCTGCCGCCTCTCGGAAATTCCTGCGCCGAGCGGGCGGGAGCCTTGCACTCCGAGCGTTCAGCAGGTAAAGTATCGGCCTGTAACACAAATGTCTCACCCCCTTTGCGCAGGCTCTCGGATGACCGCTCGCCTTCACATCGCTCTTCTTGGTGTACTTCTTCTTGCCGGTCCGGTCGTCGCCGACGAAACCGAGCCGACGAATACCTCCGGTGCGACCGCCGTTCAAGCGGGTGAAGGCGCCATACCCCTCGACATTCCCGAGAAGGAACCGGCTGCGCCGCAGACCCCGCCTGCGTCGACGGAAGAAGAGACGCCCGCCGAGGCCGACGCACCCGAAGCCACAGTTGAACGTGAAGATTCGGCGCCGGCCGCCGCCACCCAGGCAACCCGCCCCGAGGCCGCGCCCGAATACAGCGAGGCCGAAGAGCGGCTGGCTTTCATCGAATCGGCCCTGGATGAACGGGCCGAATACGCCCCCTGGTGGAAGTACGGGTGGATGAGCTTTTTCGGCGGCGCCACGCTGGTGCAGCTGGGCGGTGGGCTGACCGGGCTGCTTCCCCCCGAAGGGGCTTACGTGGGGGCGGCCACGGCCTTTCTGGGCACGGCCGACATGGTCATTTCACCGGTCGACGGCGGTTCTTCGGCCGAAGAAGTGCGTGCCTGCCGTAACGAATCGACCGACGCCGCCAAGGTGGCCTGTGCCGAACGCGTTCTCCACGACACGGCGCGCGGCGAAGCCAAGGGTACCTCGTGGCAGCCCTACATTCTCAGCGCGCTGGTCTCGACCTCGGCCGCGCTCGTGACCGTGTATTACTTCGACCAGCCCTGGCTCGCCAGTAAGTCGAAGGATGTGAATTTTCTCGGCGGCGGCGCCTTCAAGATTATCTCGGGCGTTCTCGTCTCGCAGCTGCGCATTCACTCGACCCCGCGGGGCGGGCGTGAAGCGTGGCGCGAGTATCAGAACCGCTACGGCACGGGCGGCCTGGAAGACGAGCAGGTCAGCTGGTCGCTGTTTCTCACCGACGAAGTGGTCGGACTGAACGTGCAGTTCTAACGTGCGGTACGGGGCGCCCCGGGTGAGAGGTGATAGGTGAGAGGTGAGAGGTGAGACGTTGGAAAGGTCACCTGTCACCGCGCGCACACTGCTTTCACCAGGCCGTTTGTATCCCATGCGAAGATTCAGGGACCGGCGGTCTTCCTCCTCATCGGCCATCGACCATCGACCATCGGCCATCGACATCGACCATCGGCCATCGACATCGACCATCCCGTGCCGACCGTGCAGCACGTCAGGGAAGCGGCGTCATCAGGTAGTCGTTGTCGCTCTTGGCGTGACAGTTCTGACAGCCCTCGACCGCGCCTGAAGCCTCGACCGTACCGTCGGCCAGCCGTTTCATCCAGAACCAGTTGTTGTGCGCGGGGGCGTAGCCTTCGGAGGCCTTAAACATGACGGTAATGGAGTCGAGCTCGCGGTCGGGCGTGTAGTTTTCCTTCACGATGGTGGCCCCGTGGGGCAGCTGGCCGCCGTTTTCCCCCATGGTTTCCAGGCTTGCCAGGGCAACGGGGTCGACGTAGGTGGTCAGCAGCATGCCGTGGGGTTCGGTGCCCTCGTAGAATTCATCCTTGCCCGGCCACATGGCCCAGGTACGGGCGTAATCCTGCTCCTCGAGAAAGTTCCAGACCGATTCGGCGGTCGTTTCGGGCATTCCCTCGTGCGGGCTCGCCTGCCGCTGCTCCATCGAACCCGTCTGGCTGTCTTCGCTTTTTCGATTGCCGCTGTTTCCGGCGCACGAAACCACCACCCATGCACAGAGAACACAGGTCATCAGACGCAGTATCTTCATCAGTACATCCCCCTTCCCATAGTGTTTCGAGCAGGATAAGCGAGGCGGTGTCTGGGGGGAAGGGGGGCGAGCGCGGTGTGACATCGAGATGCCGTTTCCGCATCGGCCATCGGTCTTTGACCATTTCGTAATGAACGTGCAGCAAGAAAAACGGCCTACCCGAGTGAATGGGCAGGCCGTATGACCGCCGGGCCGTTCCGCAGGAAAAGGGGGGAAAACGGCGGCGGTCGCGCAGGAATCGGGCGTCAGCGCGTTTCTGCCGGAGGAGAAGAAACGGCATGGGCGTCGCTTTCGCCCTGAAGGGTCGCGCCGTGAAGCAGAAAAACCACGGTAACGGCAACGAAGATCACGAGGACGAACCAATCAGAAAGGGTGCGAAAAGGCATGGTGTTGATACCTTCTGACGGGAGTTTGCTTTTCCAACAGGCATCGGGCCTGTTCTGCCTCTACCCTATCGCAAATTCCGTGCCCGTTCCCCATAAGTCGGGGTAGTTCTTCCGATTCTGCAACGGAACGGTGCGTCATGCGTCACGGAAGTGTTTCGAAAGAGAACACAGGAGACGCACAGAGACGCGGCAACAGACAGGCAGAGGCCCAGGGGCAGGCGCAGGGGTCGGACCTGCCCAAGCTGCTGAAATCACTACGAATGCTGGGGCAATCAGGCCCTCTGGGAGCCTTACAGGGCTAAAATGACCGTCGAATTTGCCCCTCTAAGGACCTCTAAGGTGGTTCTTCGGAGAGGTTGCCGGTGTCGTTTTCTACCGGGGTAAGAATGCAGGCGCTTAGCGGTACGTTTCTGGGCGCAGAATGGCCAGTTTAAGAGGATACAGGGCCATCCTGGGGGACCTTAAATATTGGATATTCCGGCACTTACGCGGGTCCGACCCCTGGGGCCCTGCGGGTCCCTGCCCAGGGTGCCCAGCTATCTGCCATTTCCGGGACGTGATTGCCAGTCAATCGGTTTGGGATTAAGGATTGAGAATTTTGCAGCGGTCGGCAGGACGGCTAGGCGCGGCGAACCGTATTTACGTGACATGCGCCAGGCGTCAGAATAGTGAATATGGTTCTGGCATCTCTGCTCGCCGTGCTGGCTTTTACGGTGGTGCATCTTTTTGCGCCCCGCATTCGTTATCTCGACGTCATACCCCGTAGTCGCTGGCTTTCGGCGGCCGGCGGGGTTTCGGTTGCGTACGTATTCGTCGACGTGCTGCCGGAACTGGCCGAACAGCAGAGGGTGTTGGCCCAGAATACCAGAACAACGCCGCTGACGTTCATCGAGCACCACGCCTGGCTCATTGCATTGGCCGGGCTGGTGGTGTTCTACGGGGTCGAGCGCGTCATTCGTAAGCATCGTCGTACGAAGGCCCATCACGAAGAGTCGGCCCCGGGCGTATTCGCCATGCACATCGGCTTTTTCGCACTTTACAACCTGCTCATCGGGTATCTTCTGGCGGCGGCCGAGGTAGGCGAGGGCGTGGGGTTGCTCTGGTACGGCGTTGCCGTGGGGGGGCACCTGCTCGTGGTCGACTACGGCCTGCGGCACGACCACCCGGGCGCATACGACAGGGCGGGTCGCTGGGTTCTGGTGGGCGCCGGCGTGCTTGGGTGGGCGCTGGGGCTGGCATATCGTGTACACGATGCCGCCACGGCCGTGCTGTTCGCCTTTCTGGCCGGGGGCATCATTCTGAACGTGCTTAAGGAAGAGCTGCCCGAAGAGCGCGAGAGCCGGTTTCCCGCCTTTCTTCTGGGGGCTGCGCTCTACGCGGCGCTGCTGTTGATGGGGTAGACGGTTGCCCTGTCTGGGGAAAAGCGATATACAAAAGGTTACAGGAGTTCCCCATGACATCGCATTCCCTCATCGGCGCCCGCGGCAAGAGCGAAACCATCGACACCTTTGCCAGGCATGTCTCGTCGGGCAAGGCAGGCTTCTTCAAATCGGCCGGCATCGACTTCGTCATGGGAAAACGCGAGGGTCCCTGGCTCTGGGACGTGAGCGGCGACAAGCAGGTGCTCGACTGCCACTGCAACGGCGGCGTCTTCAACCTCGGGCACCGCAACCCCGAAGTCGTGCGCACCCTTGTGGAATCGCTCGGCGAGCTGGATATCGGCAATCACCACCTGCTGAGCGAACACCGGGCCCTGCTGGGGGAAAAGCTGGCCGAGCTCACCCCCGGCGATCTCACCTACACGGTTTTCGGCGTGAGCGGCGGCGAAGCCATTGATCTGGCCATCAAGGTGGCGCGCGGCTATTCGAAGAAGACAAAAATCATCTCGGCGCGCGGCGGCTACCACGGGCACACCGGCTTTGCCCTGGCCACGGGCGACGAGAAGTACCGCAAGCCCTTCGGCCCCATGGCGCCGGGTTTCGTGCAGGTGCCCTACGGCGACATCGGCGCGCTGGCCGCTGCAATCGACGGCGACACGGCGGCGGTCATACTCGAAACGATTCCCGCGACCTGGGGCATTTACAGTCCCGACGACGCCTACCTGCCGGCCGTGCGCGACCTGTGCGACCGCGAGGGTATTACGCTCATCATCGACGAAGTGCAGGCCGGTCTCGGCCGCACGGGGCGCCTCTGGGGCGTCGACCACTGGGGCGTCGAACCCGACATCATGGTCATCGGCAAAGGCCTTTCAGGGGGAATCTATCCGATGTCGGCCACCTGCTTCCGCCCCCGCTACGAGAGCGTCTTTCACGACGACCCCTTCATTCACATTTCGACCTTCGGCGGAGCCGAGGTTGGCTGTCCGGTGGCGATGAAGGTGCTCGAAATCTCGTCGGACGAGGCCTTTCTTGCCAATGTGCGCGCGCAGGCCGACTTCTTCGCCGACGCCTTTCTCGGGCTCAAGGAAAAGTATCCGGTGGTCGTGCGCCTGCGACAGAAGGGGCTGATGATGGGCATCGAAATGGCGAACGAAATGTGCGGCCCGGTCTTTACCAAGGCCGCGTACGACAACGGCCTGCTATCGGTGTACGCCGGCAACGACCCCCGTGTGGCCCAGTTCCTGCCCCCGCTGATCATCGACCGGCCCATCGCCGAAGAAATCGTGGCGCGCGCCGACCGCGCGCTGGCGCAGGTACAGCAGCTCATGGGCTCGTGAGGAATACGATGGAGCAGGTACGCGTCAATCTCGAATTGCTCAAGGCCTTCGAAGAAGGGCTCGACACCCGGTTTCCCGAAGCCAGCCCCATTCCCGCCAAAGTACTCGGCTATGGGGAAATCTCGACGGTGCTCGAACTGGGGCAGGGGCCCGACCGCGAGCTTGCCTTCAAGCGCATGCCCATGTTTCGCTCGGTCGACGAGGCCGAGGCCTACGAGAAGCTTTATCGTGAATACATCGATACGCTCGAAGAAGATGTTGGTATTCGCGTCGTACCCGGATCGCTGGCGCGCTTCAGCGACGAAATACACGGGCGAAACCTCGTTTACATCGCGCAGCGACGGCTTCCCGCCGCCTCCATCGGCCAGAACGCCATTCACCGGCTGAGCGACGACGATATCAGACGGCTTGTCATTGCCGTGCTTCGCGAATGCGATCGGCTGTTCAGCTTCAACCGCGCGAATCGGGGAACAATCGAGCTCGGGCTCGACGGCCAGATCTCGAACTGGGCCATTGCCGGCTTCGACGAAGGACAGACGCGGCTTCCCGAAGAGATACAGCTGCTCTACATCGACACCAGCACGCCGCTGCTGCGGCGGAACGGCCAGGAGCAGCTGAATACGGAGCTATTCTTGCGCAGCGCCCCCTCGTTTCTCGTGTGGATTCTGCGGGCGCTCTTTCTCGAAGACGTGGTCACGCGCTA
>JAWLBW010000171.1:0-9690 GCA_041687475.1 bacterium | reverse complement strand
CCCCATCGTGAATCGGTCGACGTAGTCGTCGTGGGTTCGGGCGCCGGCGGCGCCAACACCGCCCTTCGTCTGGTAGAACTGGGCCTGAAAGTACTCGTGCTCGAATACGGCGGCAACAAACAGTCGCATGAATTTTCAGGCGAAGACGCGGCGGCCCTGCCCATGCTGTATCACGAGAGCGGCATGCGCCTGGTTTCGGGCGACGCAAACTTTCCCCTGCTCGCCGCACGTACGCTGGGCGGGTCGACGGTGGTCAACAGCGGCATCTGCTTTCGCTCGCCCCGCGAGATTCTCGACGGTTTCGTCAACAAGGAAGGCATTCACTGGGCCGAACCCGACATCATCGATCCGCTCTTCAGCTGGGTCGAAACCTACATGAAGGTGGCCCCCCAGCCCGACCACATTCTCGGCACCCACAACCTCGTTACCCGCAGCGCCTACGCCGGCATGGGCTGGCACGTCGACACCATTCCGCGCAACACGCCGACCTGCGTGGGTTGCGGCGTGTGCAATTTCGGCTGCCCCTCGGGCGGAAAGTACAGCGTAGACAAGGCGCAGATTGTCGAGGGCATGGAAAAGGGATTGCGCGTGCTCACGCGCGCCCGCGTCGACAAAGTTCGCATGAAGGGCAAGAAGGCCACCGGCGTCGAAGGCGTATTGCTGGCCGAAGACGGCAACAAGGTGCGCGGTCGTTTCGAAGTCGATGCCAAAGCCGTCGTGGTTGCGGCGGGCGCCATCGACACCCCCATGCTGTTGCAGCGCAGCGGTCTGGGCGGCGTGAGCGACGGTATCGGCCGAGGCCTCAAGATTCACCCGCCCGTGGGCGTGTTCGGCTATTTCCCCGACCGTAACATCGGCATGTGGAACGGCGTGACCCAGGGTATTTACAGCGACGAGTTCATGGACGACGGCATTCTGCTCGAATCGGCCGCGTCGATGACGCCCGGCATTTTCTTCGCGGCCGGCACCTCGGTCGACATCGAGCCGTACGAGTGGATGCGCATGCTGCCCCACCTGGCCCTGAGCGGCTGCATGATTCACGACGAGGGTGAAGGCACCGTCAAGAACGGCCCGTTCGGCAAGGCCGCCATCAAGTACCACTATGCGGAAAACGACATTCGCCGGTTGCGGCGCGGCATGCTGCTGGTGGCCGAGGCCTACTTCAACGAAGGTGCCAAGGCGGTGATTCCGAGCCTCAAGGGCGGCGCCCCTGCGTACAGCCTGGCCGAGCTCGAACGTACGCTCAGCAAGGTAACGCACGCCTCGCAGCTGCAGACGTACGCCAGCCATCCGCAGGCGACGGTGCGCATTCACGCCGATCCGAAGAGGGGACCGGTCAGTCCCCAATTCAACCTGCACGGCGTACCGAACGTCTTCGTGGCCGACGCCTCCATCTTCCCCGACTGCCTGGGCGTGAATCCGCAGATCACGATCATGGCGGCGGCAAGGCTGGCGGGCGATTACGTGGCCGAGGCCGTGTAGAGCGGTTGCAGGGTTGCACGGTGGTCCTCGGACGGTCGTCGGAAGGCCGACGGCGGACGGCGGAATCAGGGCAGCGGCGACGTGCTGCACGGTTGGCGCCGCGTTGCCTCTTCCTCCCCCTGCTTCCGTGACGCACCTGGTGCACGATCTCCCCCTCCTCTCTCCATACGCACGCGAGCGTGCCGTAGTGTACACCTCATCGTCTTTCGTCAATCGCGGGTTGGAGACGGAGGGGGAGCCTTGCTGCACGGTGGTCCTCGGACGGTCGTCGGACGGCCGACGGCGGACGGCGGAATAAGGGCAGCGGCGACGTCCTGCACAGCTGCACGATAGTGGCCGGTGGCCGGTGACATGCTGCACGGTTGGCGCCCCCTCGCCGGTCGCTTTGAGCCTGTACTCCCCGGCGGGGAGTGGGCAGGATTCTCCGGATGCAGAAACGCGCGAAACGTGATCGTTGTCGGCCAATCCATCGGCACGTGCCCTACAACCCGGGTACTCCCCTTGCCGAAGGGGAGTACCATGCAATTGCGTCCGGAGAGGGGTCAGCCGTGCTGCACGGCCGGCATGTTTCCGCACGGCTGGTGGGTACAGATTCCACCCTTCGCTTCGCTCCGGGTGGAATGACACGGGGGCACGGTCGTACGTGGGCTCGCACCTTCGGTGCTCGTTCGACCGTGCGGCACGCATTGACCATCGGTCATTGAGTCTTGGCCATTGCGCGCCATTGGCGCGGTGCTGCGTCAGATCTCAAAGTCGGCGCCGGGCGGTTCGGGCGGCAGCACCATGCCGGCGCCCACCGTGGCGTTGGTGGCTTCGTCAATCAGAATGAACGCCCCCGTCGTGCGATTTTCGGCATAGGTGTCGACGAACAGGGGTACCGTCGTCTTCAACCTGATGCGCCCGATGTCGTTCATGGCCAGCTGGGGCGCATCGACTTCCGCGAGCGTGTGCACGTCGACGCGGTGCTTCAACTCGCGAACAATGGCCCGGGCGTCGCGGGTGGTGTGGCGCAGGGCATACCGCCCGCCCGGCTGCAGGGGCTTGTCGTGCAGCCAGCAGACCATGGCCTCGAACTCCGAGGTCACGCGGGGGCGACCCTCCGATGCCACGATCATGTCGCCGCGGCTCACGTCGATTTCGTCGGCCAGCCGTACCGCAACCGATTGACCTTCGCCCGCCCGCTCAAGAGAGGTCTCGTGCGCGTCGATGGCCGCGATGGTCGACTCGAGCCCCGAAGGCAGCACGGCCACCCGTTGCCCCTCGGTGAATACGCCGGCCGCAACCTGCCCGGCAAAACCCCGATAGTCGTGCCACAGGTCAGACTGCGGTCGTATGACCCACTGCACCGGCAACCGCGCCGGCACATCGGGGCTGGACTGCCCCACCTCGACCGCCTCGAGGTGATCGAGCAGGGTCGCCCCCTCGTACCACGGCATGGACCCTGAACGCTCGACAATGTTGTCGCCGTTCAGCGCGCTGATGGGAATGAAGGTGAGCGACCCGAGCGCAAGCTTACCGGCGAAGGCCTCGAAATCACGGCGAATGCCTTCGAACACCTCGCTCGCATACCCGACCAGATCCATCTTGTTCACGGCCACGACGACATGGGGAATGCGCAACAACGAGGCGATGAAGGCGTGACGGCGGGTCTGCTCGACGATACCCCGGCGGGCGTCGACGAGTAGAATCGTCAGGTCGGCGGTCGACGCCCCCGTCACCATATTGCGCGTGTACTGCTCATGGCCCGGCGTGTCGGCAATGATGAACTTGCGGCGCGGCGTCGAAAAATACCGGTACGCCACGTCAATCGTGATGCCCTGCTCGCGCTCGGCCTTGAGGCCGTCGGTCAGCAACGCCAGGTTCACCGATTCGAGGCCCCTGTCGACGCTACTGCGTTCGACCGCCTCGAGCTGATCTTCGAAGATGGTCTTGCTGTCGAACAGCAGCCGCCCGATCAACGTGCTTTTTCCGTCGTCGACACTTCCGGCCGTGGCGAAGCGAAGAAGGCCCCGCCGACCACCGTCGGGGCCGGTCAATTCGTGACTCATGATCCTGTTCCTCAGAAATAGCCTGCGCGCTTGCGTTCTTCCATGGCCGCCTCCGACCGCTTGTCATCGGCCCGGGTGCCCCGTTCGGTCAGCCGAGCCGCGGCCACCTCTCCAATGACGTCTTCGATAGTCGCCGCCGTCGACTCGACCGCCCCGGTGCAGGTCATGTCGCCGATGGTACGAAAGCGAACGATTTTCTCTTCAATGCGGTCGCGGTCGTCGATCTGCAAATGCTCGGATTCGGCCAGCCAGGCCCCGTTGCGAAGCACCACGCGACGGCTGTGACTGAAGTACAGTGACGGCACGCGAATGCCTTCGCGGGCAATGTACTGCCACACGTCCATTTCCGTCCAGTTCGACAGGGGAAAGACGCGAATGCTCTCGCCGTGATGGTGACGACCGTTATAGAGATTCCACAGCTCGGGTCGCTGGTTTTTCGGATCCCACTGTCCGAACTCATCGCGGAAGGAGAAGATGCGCTCCTTGGCCCGCGCTTTCTCTTCGTCGCGCCGGGCGCCTCCGAACGCGGCATTGAAGCCGAACTCCTCGAGCGCGTCGAGCAGGGTTACCGTCTGCAGGGCGTTGCGACTGGCATTACGGCCCTTTTCTTCGACGCAGCGGCCGCTGTCGATGCTGTCCTGCACGTAGCGAACGATAAGCCGCGCATCGAGCTCCTTGACGAGCCAGTCGCGGTAATCGAGGGTCTCGGCAAAATTGTGACCGGTGTCGATGTGCAACAGCGGAAAAGGAATGCGTCCCGGCCAGAAGGCCTTCTGTGCGAGGCGGGTCATGACAATCGAGTCCTTCCCGCCCGAAAACAGCATGACCGGCCGCTCAAACTGGGCGGCCACCTCGCGCATGATGAAGATCGACTCCGACTCGAGCCGCTCCAGATGCGAGGGGTCGTGAAAGATATCCAGTTCTTTTCGATAGGAGGCCTGTTCCATGAGCATCCAGCACCCACACCAATAAAGTCAAGATTAACCGTTGCGAAACGAGCCCAGACTCCATCTGCCGGAGATTAAGCCCTCGATACCGACACAGAGCTAATAATAGCACTCAAATAGGATTTATGGCAAACAATCCCGACTATAAAGGTAACATTCACACAGAATGAGGACACGCCAACGCCTGCCCGGTTCCCGCCGCGCCCCAAAGGGAAACGCCCGGCAAACCGAAAGGTTCGCCGGGCGTCTCACGAGAATCAGCCGAGAACGGACGCTGCCCGCCGTGCTACCAGATCTGGAAGCCGGGCGAGACCGGATTCGGCGGCAGGTAGCTGAGGAAGAACGGCCCGTAGGCAATAAGAATCAGCGCGATGGCCACGAGCACCCAGAGCCCCAGGTTATCAAAGCGAAGCTCCCACCCTTTCGCCGCCGGGGCCGTCAGGGTTTCCGACCAGGGAATGTCGGTGGGCGCGCCCTCCTTCTTACCGGCGAATACGGTCAGCCAGATGACCACGAAGAAGAGAAAGATGCCCGCGAACATCAAGGTGCCCCCGATACCCGTCAGAATGCCTCCCAGGTTCCACGACTCCTGATAGTAGGGGCTTTCGGCCATGAAGGTGCGTCGCGGCATGCCCTTCAAACCGGCCGAAATCATGCCGCGGGCAAAGATGAGCACGCCGATGGCATACATCCAATTCGAAATCTGGGCCGCGCCCCGGCTCCACAGTTGCCGTCTCGTAAGGTAGGGAATGAGCCAGTAGGCTACGCCCATCAGCGTCAGGGCCACGGCGCTGCCCACCGTCATGTGAAAATGCCCCGGCACCCAGGTCGTGTTGTGAATGACCTGGTTCACCGTAAAGCTGGCGTTGATGAGCCCGGTCACGCCGCCGAAGACGAAGGTGATCATGGCAAGCAGCTGGGCCGTGAGCGAGGGGTCGCGCCAGGGAATTTTCGTGATCCACCCCAACAGGCCTCGCCCCCCCGCCCTGCGCCCCCCGATTTCCAGGGCGGCCGACACCGAAAACGCGGTCGCCAGGCTGGGAAAGAAGACGCCGAAGGTAAGCACACCGTGAATGAATTTCATGGTGTTGGAAATACCCGGGTCGGTGTACTGGTGGTGAAAACCGGTGGGAATCGACAACAACAGAAAGAGAATGAACACGAAACGGGTGTACGAGTCACTGATGATGAGCCCACCCGCTTGCCGGGGCACGAGCGCATACCACGAGACATAGGCCGGCAGCAGCCAGGCATAGACGATGGCGTGGCCGGTGAACCAGAACATGGTGCGGGTAAGCAGGGGATCGACCTTCTCCGTCCACCCCAGCGACCAGGGCAGCAGAAAGCCGATGAATTCGGCGGCGATGGGCAGCGACGCGAGGCCCCACATGATGTAGGACATGACCGAAATATAGGCCAATAGTGGTATGCGCTTGCCCACATGGTCCTTGCGCCACCCCCGCAGGGCAAGCAGCATCGTCAACAGCGCGACCCAGGTACTGACCACCACCAGCACCAGCCCGAAATAGTAGCTCCAGTGCGCCATCAGCGGCGCATACGAGGTATAGAGCACGCTCGCCTGGTTGGTGACCACGGCGTAGATGACGAAGATGTTGCCCGCAAGCAACAGCCCGAACCCCGCCCACAGCAGCGACGACTTCATGGGCCGCGAGAGGGCACGGGCCGTCATGAGGGGAAGAAAACCGTTGCTGAACGAGAAGGTGAAAATCAGCACATTGGCCACGCCGTGCGCCGTAAGTCCCTGGTAGTAGCTGCGCATGGCCGGAAAGAACTTGAGTATGTCGATGCCGGCGTAGGAAAGCGCTTGGGCGAGCCCATGAAAAATACCTGCCGTCAGAGCCAGGTAACCGATGTACAGATTCCACCGCAGGGCCCGCCGCTGGTCGGCCGGCAGCTCATATCCGGTAGTATCGACGACGATAGGCGTTATCGCGCTCATTGTGCAATGATCCTTCCGTACATGGTGTGATGTCCCAGGCCGCAGTATTCATGACAGATGATGAGGTACTCGCCCGGCCGCTCGAAACGGTAGGTATTCCGAGAAATCTGTCCCGGGATGAGCATCATGTTCAGTCGCGTGCCCTCGATGTTGAAGCCGTGTATGACGTCGGCCGTGGTACCCGTGAAGGTAATGTCGGCGCCGACGGGCACGGTAACCTCGTCAGGCATGAACGACCAGATGCGCCCGATGAACACGACCTCGTAGGCGTTGTCGCCGGTCTGCCTGACGCCGGGGTTGTCGAAGGGCGGCGTTGCGTAGACATTTTCGGGGTCGATGGTGCCGCCGCGGTCGGGCAGGTGTATGCCCATGACGAAGGTCGAGTACGCGAGAACCAGGACGCACAGTACGAGCAGAATTCCACCCAGCGTCAGAAACGCTTTCTCGTATTGATGAACTTTCATGGCTTCACCGGTTCAACATCATCCAGTACATCAGGATCCAGAAACCGAAAATGGCCATGAGCAGAATGAGGGTCAGAAAGACCGTACCTCTGACGATGGGCCCCTCCTCGGGACTCAGCTCGGTCTTTTCAGGCTCTTCGGCTCCGGTGGCCGGCGCCCTTTTCTCGCCTGCGCCGGTCGTATGAGATCTCTTCTCTTCGTCTTCAGCCATGAACCTCACCTGTGAGCGAGACGTCGTCACACACCGCGCAGGGCCCGCGCCATGAACCCCAGCAGCACCAGAAAGACCGCCAGCACGGGTATGGCGACAAGAATCTGGGTCTGCGAGGCCTCCAGGGCGAGCACTTCGTTCAGTACTTCCCAGAGGTAGCCCACCATCGGCGTACCCAGCACCACGAACAAGGCCATCATGGCCATGACTTTGCCGATGGGCTCCGGTTTTTTCGTTTGCATTTCCATACCGCCTCCCGGTCGTTTCCCCCCAGAGGCAACCGGTCGCAGTCATGCCATACGAACTGCCCTCAGTATAGGGCAGTGTTCACCCGTTGAGAACGGGGGGAAATCAAAGGACGCGCGGTCGGATTGCGAGCGAATGCCGGATGACCACCGGAACGCGGAACGCGGAACGCGGAAAGCGGAAAGCGGATGGGGATGGCGGAAAGAGAAACGGGGAACCGTGCAATCCAGGTTCCCCTTTGCGATCTGGGATCTGGGATCCGGGATCCGGGATCCGGGATCCGGGCTCTGGGCCCCAGCTTACTCTGAAACGGCGTCGACCGCCTGCCGGCCCTTGCGCTTGATGTCTTCGAGCATCATGTACAGCGACGGCACCACGAAAAGGGTGATGCCGGTCGAGAATATCACGCCGAAGCCCAGGCTCACCGCCATGGGAATGAGAAAGCGGGCCTGCACCGACGTTTCAAGGATCATCGGCATGAGGCCGAAGAAGGTGGTCAGCGAAGTCAGCAGAATGGGTCGGAAGCGCCGCGTGCCCGCCGCCACCACCGATTCGAAGGCGCTCAAGCCCTCGCTACGGAAGGCATTGGTCGCATGAATGAGCACCAGCGACGAGTTCACGACGACGCCGGCCAGCGCCACGATACCCATCATGCTCATCAGGCTCATGCTGTAGCCGAGCAGCAGGTGGCCGGCCACGGCGCCCACGAACCCGAAGGGAATGGCCGTGAGAATGATGAGCGGCTGCGCATAACTGCGAAACGGAATCGCCAGCAGCGCGAACATGCCCAGAAGAGCAAAGATGAAGTTGCGCCCCAGGGCCTGCATGCTTTCGCTCTGATCCTGCTGCTGCCCGCCGGTTGCGTAGCTCAGGCCGGGGTACCTGTCGGCCAGCTCGGGCAGAACGTTCTGCATGACATCGCTCACGACCTCGTTGGCGTTCGTCACCTTGTCGTCGACATCGGCGGTTACGTTGACCACCCGGCGTCCGTCGGTGCGGGTAATGACGGTGTAGGAGCGGCCCCGCTCGATTTCGGCGGCCTGCTGAATGGGTATTTCCTGCCCGCCGGGCGCGCGCAGAATGAGTTGCTCGACATGGTATTCCGAGTCGCGCTGGCTTTCGGGCAGCCGTACGTAGGTTCGCACTTCGTCGCGGCCGCGCTGCTGACGCACCGCCTCGGCCCCGAAGAAGGCATTGCGCAGCTGCTGCGCCATCATGCCTTCGGTAATGCCCAGGCTGCGCGCGGCGGGTTTCAGTTCGAAATCGAGCTGCTCCTTGCCCCGCGAGACGCCTGAATCGATATCGCGTACGCCGGCAAACCCTGCATAGGCGGCCGCCAGGTCTTCGGCGGCCTGTTCGAGCACCACGGTGTCGGGGTGGCTGAGGGCAATGTCGATTGGCGCCTGCGCCGAGGGACCGGTCGAGTACTTGAAAGTCAACGTCTCGATACCCGGAATCTCCCCCACCGCCCGGCGCCAGCGCTCGGCCACATCGCCGGCGGTAAGCTCGCGCAGGTCGGACGGGGTCAGGTACATGATGACTTCGGTCACGTTCGCCCCCGGCTCTTCGACCAGGCGCACGGGCGAGAAATCGGCGGCCCCCTGATTGGCGACCTGCGCGAAAATTCCCCGGGTAAGGCTATCGGCGCCCCCCGCCTCGGCAAGCACCTTATCGGCAGCATTCAGAATGCGATCGCGCACCTGCGTCGTCTCGGCCACCGGCGTACCCACGGGCAGCTTCGCGGTAACGGTAATGATGTCGCTGTCGATGCGCGGCAGAAAGGTAAAGGGAATGCGCCCGCCGGCAACCAGTCCGAAAGTGAGCAGAAGAAGGGCGAAGGCCGCCGCCATCGTGATGTAGCGATGGTTCACGGCATGTCGCAAAAAGGGGGTGAACACCGACTCTACGAAGCGTATGAGCCCCCGGGTAAACCGCTGCTGAAAGTGGTGCACCCGGGCGCCGACCCCCTGCTCCTTCGCTTCGCCCGCATGCGCCAGGTGGGCCGGCAACACGAAAAGTGACTCGACCAGCGAAATGGCCAGCGTGCTGATGACCACCACCGGAATCACGGCGAAAAATTTTCCGGAAAGCCCCGGAACGAACAAGAGGGGAACAAAGGTCGTAATGTTTGTGAGAACCGAGAAGCTGACCGGCTGCGCGACTTCACGCACGCCGCCGATGGCGGCGTCGAGACGCGAGGCGCCCCGCTGCCTGCGTTCGAAAATGGCCTCGCCCACCACGATGGCGTCGTCTACCACGATACCGAGCACGAGAATGAAGGCGAACAGCGAGATCATGTTGATCGACGCATCGAACGAGGGCATGAGTAGAA
>JAWLBW010000170.1:0-9694 GCA_041687475.1 bacterium | reverse complement strand
ATGCGGTTGAGAATTCGCGGCATGGCAATTCTGCCGAAGGTGCCCGCCGGTTTACCGAGTTGGGAGCCGAGAAAGCGCAGTACGTTCATCATTCACCCGTCAACAGCTGTTCATCGTATTGTAGCCGAAACTTCTGCCCGCAGGCGCCGGTAACGTATGAGACCGGCAGGTAAAAGGGCGCTTCTCACCCTCGTTTCATGAGAAGCGCCGGTCATAGGTTTCCACGCACTTCCCCGTAGAACTCAGACCTTTGCCCGACGCAGCCGCAGCGCGTTGGCGATGACAGAGACCGAGCTGAAGCTCATGGCCGCGGCCGCAATCATGGGGCTGAGCAGCATTCCCCCGAAGGGGTAGAGAATACCGGCCGCCACCGGCACGCCCAGGGCATTGTAGACGAATGCGAAGAACAGGTTCTGCCTGATGTTCTTCATCACCTGTCGACTCAGACGGCGGGCCCGAACGATGCCGGTGAGATCGCCCCGAACGAGGGTCACTCCGGCACTTTCCATGGCGACATCGGTGCCCGTGCCCATGGCGATACCCACGTGCGCCCGCGCCAGGGCCGGTGCGTCGTTGACGCCGTCGCCCGCCATTGCGACAATCCGGCCCTCACGCTGCAGACGTTCTACCGCGGCGGCTTTCTGGTCGGGAAGAACGTCGGCGATGACTTCGTCGATACCCAGTGCGTCGGCAACCGCCCGGGCGGTATCCCGGTTGTCGCCGGTCAACATGACCACCCGCAAGCCTTCTGCCCGCAGGGTTGCAATGGCTTCGGGCGTCGTTTGCCTTACCGGATCGCTGACAGCGATCAGTGCCGCCAGCCGTCCATCGACCACCAGGTACATGACCGTGCTGCCCGAACGGCGCAGCGCCTCGGCCCGCTGGTATGCGGCTTCGTTCAGCCCGACGGCAGACAGGTCGGCTGTCTCGGCAAGCCGGGCATTGCCCAGGGCGACATGGCGGCCATCGACGTAGCCCACGACACCCTGGCCCGTGATCGACTGAAAGCCCGTAACGGGGGGAACGATGAGATTCTGCTCGGTGGCGGCGCGCACGATGGCCTCGGCCAGGGGGTGCTCGCTGCCGCGTTCCAGTCCGGCGGCAAGCTGCAACAGTTGCTCCTCAGTGCCGCCGCCGACTGCCTCGATGGTCGTGAGAACCGGGCGTCCTTCGGTCAGCGTGCCCGTCTTGTCGATCACCAGGGTGTCGACCTTTTCGAGCACTTCCAGCGCTTCGGCATTACGCACGAGTACGCCCGCCGAAGCGCCGCGCCCCACGCCGACCATGACCGACATGGGCGTCGCCAGACCGAGAGCGCACGGGCAGGCGATGATCAATACCGCCACGGCATTGACCAGCGCATGGGCCGGCCGGGGTTCGGGGCCGAAGACGAACCAGGCAACAATCGTAAGAAAAGAAATGAGAATGACGGCCGGCACGAACCAGGCCGATACCTGGTCGGCAAGCCTTTGAATGGGGACGCGACTGCGCTGGGCCTCGCCTACCATACGTACAATCTGCGACAACAGGGTGTCCGATCCCACCCGTTCGGCCCGTAGGAGCAGGCTGCCGGTTCCATTCACCGTGGCCCCGGTGAGCTTGTCGCCCGCCACCTTCTGCACGGGTATCGGTTCGCCCGTAATCATGCTTTCGTCGACCGTCGTCGCGCCCTCGACCACGTTGCCGTCGACGGGAATTTTTTCGCCCGGACGCACGCGCAGCACGTCGCCGACCACAATCTGCTCGAGCGGTACATCGACTTCGCTGCCGTCTTCGTTCACCCGACGCGCGGTCTTTGGGGCCATGCCCAGGAGCGCGCGTATGGCGCCGCTCGTGCGGCTACGCGCCTTGCCTTCGAGTACCTGGCCGAGCAGAACCAGGGTAACGATGACGGCCGCCGCTTCGTAGTAGACCCCCGGCATTCCCCCATGCATGCGCATGGAATCGGGAATCATACCGGGAAACAGTGTTGCGAACACGCTGAAACCGTAGGCCGCCGCCGTGCCGATACCTACAAGCGTGAACATGTTCAGATGGCGATTGCGCACCGCGTTCCAGGCGCGAACGTAGAACGGATAGCCGCCCCACAAGACAACCGGCGTGGCAAGGAGCAGCTGGCCGTACAACAGTACCCACATGGGCACGGTATGTTGAACAGGCTGACCCGGAATCAGATCGGACATGGCCACGAGAAACAGGGGCAGTGTAAGCAAGGTGCTCAACCGGAAGCGCCGCGTCATATCTTCGAGTTCGGGGTTTTCGACCGCGACCTCGATGGTTCGGGGTTCCAGCGCCATGCCGCAGATGGGGCAATCGCCGGGGTGCCCCTGCACGACCTCGGGGTGCATGGGACAGGTATATTCGACCCTGACCGCAGCAAGAGGGGTTTCGGGTTCGAGGGCCATGCCGCAGATCGGGCAGTCGGCGGGTGTGTCGGAAACCACTTCGGGATCCATCGGGCAGATATACTTCGTGCCCGGTGCGGCCACGGCAACCGGACGGGGGGCCGGAATAGAAAACGCAGACGGATCGGCCGCGAACTTTTCGCGACAGCGCGGGTTGCAGAAGTACCAGGTCTGTCCCTCGTGGGTGTGGGAACCACCCTTGGCGGTTGCCGGGTCGATGCGCATTCCACATACGGGGTCTTCAACGCGCTCTTCGTCTTTGTGGTCACGGCCCGGGTGACTACCGGCGTCGTGGTGGTGCACATGCCCCTTCCCCTGCGCATGCGTCGCCTCCGGTGCATGGCCCTTCTTCGGATCGCGACGGCTGTCGTGAGCAGGCCGTGAAAGTTGCCCGTCAGCCGACGCACTCACATTCGCGCAGCAGGTATCGGTATTTGTTCCGTTGTTCATGAAGTCTCCTGAGAATGCCTTTATCTCAAGAGACGACGAACGGCAACGAAAGACGCAGAGCGCGGGAAATTATTTTCCGAGGGAAATTCGGACAGAGGAAATTCAGGCGAACTCGAAGGCGAGCGGTTGTGGGTCGGGCGGTAGCGGTGCAATCAGCTCTTCGCCCTGGTTACGCGGACTGTTTACCAGCGTCGAAACCGGGTGCCAGGCCATTTCGGCGGCAGCGTAGGGAGCAAACAGATGTTCGAGGGCCTCTCTCTCGACCACGGAGTGATCGAGCCAGAGACCGTGGGAATCGGGCGCGAGAATGACGGGCATGCGGTCGTGCACGTCGGTCAGCAGTTCGTTGGGCCGCGTCGTGAGAATGGTGCAGCTTTCGACCGGACCGTCGGGACCGCTCCAATGTTCCCACAGCCCCGCCATGGCAAAGGGACGCTCGTCGCGCAGGTGAATGTAGACCGGCTGCTTCTGCTTGCCGATCTTCTTCCACTCGTAAAATCCGTCGGCCGGAATGAGGCAACGGCGCCGCTTCACCGCCGACCGGAAAGCCGGCTTTTCGAACACCGTTTCCGAGCGGGCGTTGATCATCTTGTAGCCGATGGAAGCTTCCTTGGCCCAACCCGGAATCAGGCCCCAGCGCAGAAAGAGACCTTCACGCCCGCCGCCTTCGGCGGCCCGTACCGCAAGCATGTCCTGCGAGGGCGCGATGTTGTAGCGGGGCTTGAGTTCGGGCAACGGCGCGCCGAACGCCTCTTCGAGCTGTTTGCGCGTGGTTTTCAGGGTGGTGCGTCCGCACATGCCTTCATGATACCAGTCTGCGCATGCACACAGGACGGTGCCGGGCACCGCGCGCGCTCGCGGCTGGACCGTGCCTCTGGTATCCTGTGCCGGCACCCCGTGAGGCCCGCCGACCCGCTTCGGCCGGAAACGCGACCTCACGCTCACCCGACGCTTCAACGGTATCGCCCTTGTCCGAAACAGCCGCGCGCCCATGGTTCGTGTACCTCATCGAGTGTGAAGACGGCTCGATTTACACCGGTATCGCCGTCGACGTGCAGGCACGGTACGCCGCGCACGCCGCCGGCAAGGGCGCACGCTACACCCGCTCGCATCGCCCGAAGCGCCTGCTGGCCGCGTTCGAACACGCCGACCGCTCATCGGCGTCGAAGGCCGAATACGCCATCAAGCGACTTACGGCCGACAAAAAGCGGGCGCTGGCCCAAGCCAATCGCCTGCCTCCGGACCTGCCCCAGAAGTAGGGGGAGGCGGTTCTGCCGAGCCACACAGGCTCTCTCCCATCCAAACCGCCCGTCATACATCCCCTTAACCACTGGTATTCGCAGTCTACGGAAAGCACGGGCTGCGGACAATCGGTCGCCCCCCGAGCCCCGGCGCGCGTGAAACCACGGGGCCCGCGCTACGATGGAACGCGGTGGTCTGCTTCGGGAAAGGGTACCGATGACAAGCTCTTTGGCGCTGCAGCGCATTTTTCTCGGCCGCCTGGGTTTCGGCCGTCTGGTCGAAATCTTTCTCGTATCGGCCGTTGCTTCGGTGCTGGGCATACGCTTCTTTCTGGCCGCTACCGGATATCCCCAAATCGGCGGCGGCGGCCTGCACGTGGCCCATGTCATGTTCGGGGGCATGGGCATGCTCGTCGCCATGATTATGGTCATGGCTTTTCTCAGCCATACCTCGCTCATCATCGCCATGGTTGTCGGCGGCCTGGGGTTCGGCGCCTTCATCGACGAAATCGGCAAGTTCGTCACCAGTGACAACGACTATTTCTTCCGTCCGGCGGTAGCCATGATGTATCTGTTGTTCCTGGGCATCTTCGCCCTGGCGCGCATCATGGAAGCCCGCATCAGGCCCTCGCCCGAAGTCTACCTCGCAAACGCCATGGAAATTGCCAAGGAATCGGCGGTGCGCGATCTCGATGTCGAGGAAGAACAGCGCGCACTGCAGTACCTGCGCCACTGCGACCCCCAGGCGCCGCCGGTCAGAGCCCTGCACGCCCTGTTCGAGTGGATCGAGGCGAAACCCGTCGACCCGCCGGGCCGGCCCGAACGCTTCCTGCGCATGCTGCACGATCGCTATGCGGCGCTGGTGCAGCACCCGGCCTTCCGGGCCGTCATCGTGGGCGTCTTTTCCCTGGGCGCCATGGTGGTGCTGGTACAGGCCTACATCACCATCGGTCGCGACGGCGAGGGATCAGGCTTCGCCGACTGGGGAATGGCAATCTCGGCCACCGCCGTGGCCGGGCTCGTTCTCATCGGCCTGGCAACCCTGCGGTATTCGCGACTCACGGCATACCATTGGTTTCTACGCGCAAGCCTGATCTCGATTTTCGTGGCCCAGTTCTTCGCCTTCTATCGCATTCAGTTCTCGGCCCTCATCGGACTGCTGTTGAGCGTGGTGGTCTGGGCGGCCCTGACCTACGCCATACGCGAAGAAGAAACGAGCGAGCTTCCGGCGACCCCCGAAGTTCGCGAATAGGCGGTCGCAAGCCGTTTTCAGCGGAAGGAAGCCGAGGGTTTCGGTTCCACACTAGCACGGTAGCCGGAGACTCATCCTGCCCGCTTCATTTCACCCCTCATACCGCTCGGCGGCCGCTATGCGGCGGGCGATTGACGGATGCGAGTGAAAAAGAAACTCGACCAACCGATGAGGTTGCTCGTCGGCCAGGTTCTGCCGGGCGAGCCGGCGCAGCGCATTGGCCATGGGCACGGCGTTGCCTTCATCGAAGGCATACCGGTCGGCCTGCCGTTCGAAATGCCGTGACAGCGCGTTCGAAGCCGGCTGAAACAGAAACCCGGCCACCCCCAGCAACAGAAAGATGAGGGGAAGTCCGGCCAGATCGCCCGGAGGGCCGTAGCCCAGCCGGGGGGCCAGCCATTCATAGGCAACCTGCGCCCCCCAGAAGAACAGTACGAGCAGCAGGCCGCTGAAAAACAGGCCCTTGATGAGGTGAGCATGGCGATAGTGCCCGACTTCGTGGGCCACCACGGCGCGGATTTCTTCGAGGGGAAAATTTTCAAGCAGCGTGTCGCCGAGAATGACCCGCCGCGTACGTCCGAGGCCGGTAAAAGCCGCGTTGGCCTTTCGGGTCTGCTTGCTCATGTCGAATTGGTACACGCCCTCGAGATCGAGGCCGCCCCGGTTGCAGACTTCACGAATTTCGTCGACCAGCTCGGGCCGGTCGATTCGCCGGAAGCGGAAGAACAGCGGCATGAGCACGGTGGGTGTCAACTGCACCAGCACAAGCACCACCGCGAACGCCGACACACCGGTCACAAGCCCCCACCAATCGCCCGCCTGCAGCATAAGCAGGCGGAAACCCATAAGCAGGGGAACACCCAGACCGACGGTAAGCAGAAGCGCCTTCGCCTGCTGCCTGGCCCAGCCCGAAAACGACTGCGTAGACATGCCGTACCGGTGTTCGAGCCGATAGCTCGACAGGAAGTCGAAGACAAGGCCGAGGGCGCCCAACCCCGCCCCGACCACGCCGAAATAGAGCAGCCACTGCCAACCACCGTACACCGTTACCGCTTCGGCCCAGGCGGCGACTGATCGGCTCAGAGGAGTTAGAATCAACAGAAGAACGGCCGTGAGCGTCACCGCCCGTTCGGTCAGCGACACAATCAGCTTCGTACGGGCATAGCGCCGGGCGCGCTCATGCCCCGAGGTCGGGCGTGCATCCATCCTACGATTGTACTACGGCCGGTACCCGGCAACCGGCGAAACCGATGGTCGACCGGTTTGTCCTACCGGCGCCCCGGGGACATCGTCCGGCACGAAGGGAAGGCCGGAGCGACGATGCACGCAGGCCGCCTTGTTTGTCTCATATTATGAGACAGACGCATGAATGTTCGTCCACCCGGCATGTTCCCTAATAATTTCAGCGCCTTACAAGATCTACCCAGCAGCCCGCAATCGTGTCTCATAATATGAGACGCCGAAAGCCGACATCGATTTGTAATCGACGCCAAGCCTGAGCCCGCCGGGTCAAGGGCGGTTCTCTTTACCTTCGACCGGCGTTTCCACCGGCGGGTGCGCCGGGGGCACATCCGCACGGCCGGACCGAGGCTGCGCACGCTGCGGTTGCTCGGGTAGCGGCAGGTCCCTTCCCCGCTCGAGAGCCTTGCGACGACCGCCCACGTTTTCGACGTACACCAACTCTCCGCCGAGCCATCCCGAGGCCACGAGCACCAGGTTGCCGAAGAGCGACAAAAGAAAGCCGGCCCACAGGGCGCTGCCGACCAGCGCGGTCGAGGGCGGAATTTCAATTCCCCCCGTGGCGCCTGCCCTGAAGATGAAGTTGATGAGGAAAATCAGGAAGACGGCAACGTTCAAGAGCCCGTGATACATCGCCAACCGTTTGGCGCGTGTCTTCCGGTTGACCGCGAAGTAGTCGACCGAGCCGGCAATGGCCGCCGCTGCCCCGGTAAGCAGGCCGAGGCCCATGCTGAAGTACGAGAATTCGTACCAGAAGAACGTACCCGTCAACAGATAGATGATATCGCCGATCAGCGCGCCCACCCAGAAGCCGATGGGAAACGCTACGATCATCGGGTGTACGGGGTGTTCCTTGATTTCGAGTCCGGTATTGGCCATAGATCCCTCCACGACCTTTATCGTAAGGCTGTGCTGCATGCCCGATAAGAGCGAGCGCCGGTGCAGAAAGGAGGAAAGGAAAAGGGACAATCGGCCTGTTCCTGCCTACGGCCGCGCGGGCAAGGCGTTTCCGGGGCCGGTATCGGCGCATGAGAAACGAAGGTTTCCCGGTAAGCTGCATCGCTCCGGGGGCCGGCCTTCGTTGGCTGCATCGTTCTTGTGGTCTAACGGTAGAAAGAGCGCGATGCGGAGTTTGTGTGGCACGTGAAAGTTGGATAGCCCTTCGGGCCGACGTCAGGCGCGACTTGTCGGAAGTGCTTCGTTACTACGGCTTTTCGGTACTCGACCAGTCGGAGAGCGAAAATACGGGCAATCCGTTCAGCGTCGAATGGCGTCAACACCCCCTCGAGGGCACGGTGCCCTTTTATGTGTTTTTCGACGGCGGGTGGACCCTGATTTACGACCCCTGGTTCATTCTCTGGGAAGAACAGAGCGTGCATGCCCGCCTCTCGCGGCGTTTCGACACTCCCGTCGTGGTCTTCGTAGCCAGGTCGCCCGGCGATTCGCTGGGCTACGGCTGGTTCGAAGCCGGGGTTCGCAAACGCTGGTTCTTTCGCAGCGGCGACGTGATTACCCAGGATATCGGCGCAGCAGACGAATGGGAACACAATGGGGCCCTGGCCGGCGGCGACCCCGGCGAGACCATGCGCAGAGCCTGGGGAATTCATCTCGACGCCTCGCCCGAGGTAATCTGCCTGTATACGAGCCTTCCCGGCCACCGGCCCAGAAAGCGCCTGCTGCAGTGGTTGCCCTGGCCGCGCCGCAGCGAAAAAGGCACACCGACCTGGTGACGACGCTCGTCGCAGAACGCAGGTAAGCCGGTCAACCCCCCCGTTCTCCCGCCGCGGGGCCTTCATTGTGGCCGACGATCGTCACGTGCTACAATTGACACAACGCAGCATGAGCAGATACCTCGAAACACGTCACCGGGTAGCGCCCAAACGGCGTCTTGCATTCGTCGCCAGTGGCGGCGCCGTCAAGGCCGCCTGTTTTCACATGGGTGTCTGCCTGGCGCTCAAGGAACGGGGCTTCGCATTTCAGGGCGGCCTTCGCTCGGGCATGGCCGAAGACTTTGCCGCCGACCGCACGTTTACGACCTACGTGGGATCGAGCGCCGGGGCTATTTTCACAGCCATGCTGGCCTCGGGCTACTCGCTCGAAGATATCGCCGATTCTTTCGTCGGCGGCGGCAACGGGCGCTTGAAACGCATTGCGTGGCACCAGGTGTTTCGCCCCGTGCGCCCCAAGCCGATTCGCTACGTGCGCGAGGCCATTCGCAAGGCCGGGCCCATTCGGGGTATCGAAAGCTACCTGCAGTGGGCCTTTCCGGGCAGCGGCCTGTTCACAAGCAAGGGTATCGCCGAATACCTGCAGAACACCGTGCTGCCCACCAACGACTTTCATGCCCTGGCGCCCGAGCTGTACATCACGGGCACCTCGCTCGACCACAACCGCAAGGCCGTATTCGGCCCACGTCGCCAGGAAGAGCGCGACGGTGTTTTCTACGAAGACCGGGTGTCCATATCCGATGCCGTGGCCACCTCGGCGGCGCTACCCCCGGTGTATCGCCCGTATCATATACGCAATGGCGCCTACCCCGGGTATTATTTCGACGGCGAAATTCGCGACACCCTCTCGACAGGCACCGCCAAGGACGTGGGCGCCGATCTGGTTATCGCATCGTACACCCACACGCCGTACAGCTACCATCACGCCTTCGGTTCGCTCATCAACTACGGCGTGCCCGCCATTATCGTGCAGGCCATCTACCTGGCCATCGAGCAGAAGATCCGACTGCACAAGCGCAGCCGCGAAGACCGTCAGGTGGTCATGGAAGTGGTCGACCGCTTCTTTCGCGAGCACCAGCTCGACGATCGGCTGCGCAGGTTGCTGCTCGATGAACTGGCGCTCACGCTGCGCTACCGACCCGGCGTCGACTTCATTTTCATACACCCCGAAAAAGAAGCCGATTTCTTCTTCGCCGAGCACTTCGATCTCTCGCGTCGGGGGGTCGAGAGGGCGGTGAACATGGCCTACAAGCACGCCCTGCAGCAGCTCAAGCCCTACATTTTCTCCTTCGACGAGCCGGCTCCCGAACGGGAACGGATTGTTATTGGCGCCTGACGCCAATCCCCAATCCCTAATCCTTAATCATTTCAAAGGGTTGG
>JAWLBW010000169.1:0-9696 GCA_041687475.1 bacterium | reverse complement strand
CAGCGCCACCGGACCCGCGACCAGGGTCACCCGGGCGCCCGCCTCCGCCGCGGCGGAGGCGAGGGCGAATCCCTGCTTGCCGGAGCTGTGGTTGGAGACGTAGCGCACCGGGTCGATCGCCTCCCGGGTGGGTCCGGCGGTGATCACCAGATGGCGTCCGCGCAGTGCGCCTCCGCCTGTTTCGGGACCGAGCAGCGCTGCCACCCGCTCCGCCAGCTCGGCGGGTTCGAGCATGCGGCAGACGAATCGGGGGCCCTGTCGGCCCAAAGAGCCACTTGGAAACCGGGGTCTCGCCGCTCAGACGCCGAAACCGCAAAAATGAATGGGGCATTCACTATTGCAGGCGAAATTCGGGCGCCGACGCCGTAATCGCCCGGGAAAAATGAATGGGGTATTCATTATTGGCCTTTTCACTGCCCCCGCCCGCACTGTGGTCTCACACGTGCGTATCGGGCCGCCACCCCCACCCTGCGTCGTGCCGAAGGGCAAGGGCGCCATCGGTTATGATCGTTCAACTGTTGGATCAGAACTTCCAGACCCTCGGGGGCACGGGGTCAACCGTGGGTACCGGCGAAGCACCGCCGGCCAGAAGGCGATGACGCTGCGAAAGCCGCTCACGACACCAGGCCTCGGCCTCGGACAGCTCGGTGAAAACCTTGTACCCGCCCGGCGGTGGAGAGAGCGAAAAGACGAAAGAAATCGTCATGCGGTGAATGACGCTTTCGACAACGAACGCCGACCCTGCCAGGTACTTTCGCAGCTCGCTTTCGTTCCTGCGCAACCAGTCGACCAGCAGATACCGGTGCCTGCGCGGCACCGTTCCGAAGTCGCCGCCCGGTATGTGCAGCATCACAAAGGGCTCGCGGCGCGCCAGAACGGAGTCGTGAAGAGCCAGGTAGCGATCGAACTCTTCGTCGGTCATCAACCGCCGATAATTCACGCGCACCAACGGCCAATCGTCATCAATGAATTCGCACCCGGTACTCATGTTTCCCCCTCTTCCTTGGCGCACATCATACTCACTGTTCCCATGTCGGGCAAGGCGTTTTTTCCGTTCCACATTCCCAGGCATCAACGCGGCTGGTACCCTGACTGCATGCACCGCCTCGGCTTCCTGCTCGTATTCATCGCCCTTGCCGGCCCCGCCCGCGCCGAAACCTTTGCCGAACGGTTGTCGAACCGCGCAGGCTGGGAGCCGATCGACTACCGCAACCCCGAGCACTGGCTATGCACCGGCACCGCCGGCGACAGATGTAACCGCGACTTCACCATGGAGCGCCGTTTCACCGACGGAACCGGCCAGACCGCGGTATTGAAAGCCAACCACCGAGCGGCCGTCGACTGTTTCTACATCTACCCCACACTCGACCTGAACATCTTCACGGCGGCCGTACACCACGATACAACCTACGACTGGCTGCCCCAGTTGGTTACCCGAAGCCAGGCCGGCCCGTTTTCATCGGTATGCAGGGTCTTCGCGCCCATCTATCGACAGGCCACCTTCGGCTCCTATCGCGTCGGTCCCGTGAAAGGGGCCGAGGTCTTTCGCAAGGCCTTCGTCGACGTGGCCGCGGCCTTTGAGTTCTACCTGCGCCACGTCAACCGGGGGCGTCCCCTCATTCTCCTGGGTCACTCGCAGGGCGCGCAGATGGTTTCCTACCTCCTGCACGCCTACTTCGACGGTAACAGACAGGTCACCGACATTCCCGGCAGCCGCAGCAGCGCCGAGCTTCGCAAGCGGCTGGTCGTCGCGTTGCCGCTCGGCTTTCACGTATACGTGCCTCGCGGCGAACGCACCGGCGGCGCATTCAATACCCTGCCCTTATGTGCGCGGGCAGACGAAATCGGCTGCGTCGTTCACTACCGCACCTATGCCGAAGGGCACACGTTCGAGGAACCATGGGGGGTAGGCGCCGATCAGGTGCTGGCCCGCGAAGGTCTGCTGTTCCGCGCATTCGACGGCAATCGCGACACCGTGGCCTGCGTGAATCCGGCACAGGGCGGCCCTCTCGTGCCGTCGCAGGCCCTCACGTCCCAGGGCAATCCGGCTAAGCCCGGCGATATTCGGCTGATCGGCGAGACGGTACTGCCGCGCCGACGCGTCTTCTCCGATTCCCCTTTGCTGGCCCTGCCCGGCCGCTACACGGCTACCTGCCGCACCGCACCCGACGGCGGCGGCTACCTGGCCATCGGCCTGCATGCCCCTGTGAGCGGCACCGACGAACGCGACGACCCGCTCGCGTTGTCCGGGCTCCTCGCGCAGCGACAACTGGGGCTGCATCTTCACGATTTTCATGTCGCCATGGGCGATCTCATCAAGCTCGCGGCAACGAAGTCGCGCGCCTTTTTCGTAGAAACGGCGGTTACGTCCCCCACCCGTTGACTCCATGACGACCGACGAAAGCATTCCCCCGGAAACCCGGCGAGCCCGCGAGCGACTGACGCTTCTGCTCAACGACGCGGTGGCCCGCATACCCCAATCGCTCCTGAACAAGGCGGCCATGAAGCTGGGGCTTCCGCTCTGGCAGATTCAGAGTGGAAGGCTCGACCCCGTGGCGGGTTTGCTATTGCGTGATGTGGCGGCCTTCGGCCTCTCACCGGGAGAACGAACGCCTGCACAGCGATATTCAGCCAACCCGGCCCTTCCGCCCGAAGAAGGCGACGACAAACTTCTCAAGGCCCTGGCAAACGCGCGTTTTTCTCTGGTGGAAAAGGGCGACCCCGACCGGGACCTGCTCACTGGAACGACTGTGCGGGTAGAAGCGGAATCGACCCATGCGGGCGACGTACTTGTGGGCTGGTTTCTTCCCCTGGAAGATAATCTGCTCGCAGCGCCGGGCGCCCTCACCCTTCCCCCCGAAAATGTGGAAGGGGTGTTGCGCGCCATGGCCTTACGCTATTCCCAGGCAAACGAAGGTTGGCAGGCATTGGCCGATCTCGACGGTCAAAGACGTGAGCGATTCGCCCAGCTTACGCTGCGGCTCGTGCTCGGAGGCCGGCTGTACCGGGCGCCATGACAGCGAGACAGTGACGGGGGGAGTCGGTACACGGCAGGATACGTGGGTAGACTGCCGAAAGGACACGGCATGCCGTGTCCCTGCGGGGTATCAACCGGTCTTCCGCACCAAGGTGCGAAAGACCACGCGCGGGTCTTCGCCGGGGGTGCGCTCTTCTTCTACCCACTCGTCGCGATTCCACACAGGAAAGAACGTGTCGGCCCCTTCCACATCGATGTCGACTTCCGTCAGGAAGATGCGGGTAACGTCGGCCAGGGCTTCGCGGTACAGCGAAGCGCCCCCGAAAATCCGCGGTTCGTCGTCGCCCCACTCACGCGCCCGCCGAATGGCGGTGGCCACGTCGGGCACGACCTCGCAGCCTTCAATCTGCAGGCCGGGTCGGCGGCTAACGACAATATTCAGCCGGTTGGGCAGCGGACGACCGATGGAGTCGTAGGTGCGGCGTCCCATGATGATGGCGTGGCCGGTGGTAATGCGTTTGACATGCTTCAAGTCTTCGGAAACATGCCAGGGCAACCCGCCTTCCTTGCCGATGACGCCCGCCTTGTTCATGGCCACGACCAGGGCCAACGGTTCTCGCGCACTCACACCGACACCTCGGCCTTGATATGGGGGTGGGGGTCGTAGCCTTCCAGCTCGAAATCTTCAAAGCGAAAGCCGAAGATGTCCTTAACCTCGGGGTTGAGTTTCATGCGCGGCAGCGAGCGCGGCTCGCGGGTCAGCTGCAGGCGCGCCTGGTCAAGGTGATTGCGGTAGAGGTGGGCGTCGCCCAGCGTATGTACGAACTCGCCGGCCTGCAGGTCGCAGACCTGGGCCACCATCAAGGTAAGCAGCGCGTAGCTGGCGATGTTGAAGGGTACGCCGAGAAACACGTCGGCGCTGCGCTGATAGAGCTGGCAGCTCAGCTCGCCGTCCTGAACGTAGAACTGGAAAAGGGTGTGGCACGGCGGCAGGGCGACCTGGTCGGCTTCACGGGGGTTCCACCCCGAAACAATCAGGCGACGGCTGCTGGGGTTGGTGCGAATTTGCTCGACCACCTTGCCGACCTGATCGACGCCGTCGTTCTCCCAGCTACCGTCGGAACGGGCAGTGGCGCCGTAGTTACGCCACTGGTGGCCGTACACGGGACCCAGATCGCCTTCGCGACGACCAAATCGGGCGGTCTGCTCGGCGGTGGCCCACTCATCCCAGATGCTGACCCGGTTTTCCTTCAGCCAGGCAATATCGGTGTCGCCGCGCAGAAACCAGAGCAGCTCGTAAATGATGGAACGCAGGTGCAGCTTCTTGGTCGTGAGCAGCGGAAAGCCTTCGCGCAGGTCGAAGCGCATCTGGTGCCCGAAGATACCCCGGGTGCCGGTGCCCGTGCGGTCGTCGCGGTCGCGGCCTTCGTCAAGAATTTTCTGCAGCAGGTCCAGGTATGCCCGCATGGCCTACCCCCTTCATGATGGGAAAAGGTTGATCTTACCTGATTCCACGCATACAGAGCCAACCCAGCGCCCGACCGGGTCCCGAAGGCCCGGGGCTTCGAACCGGTTAGTCATTGCGAATCATTACGCATGAGGAACTGTGCATCGAACTCTGCATCGAACCGGCACTCGGTTGCCCACCCCCGTCGCACCGTGTCACAATGGTGGCTTCGTGCTCTGCGGCGTGGGAGCGCCCCTCTATTTTCATGATCAACTTCATTCGCAGCTGGTTCCAGCGCCAGTTTTCCGATCCCCAGGTCGTTGTTCTCACCCTTCTTCTCATCTTCGTCACGGTCATGACGTTGGTGATGGCGAAGATGGTGGCCCCCGTTCTGGCGGCCGTCGTTATTGCCTATCTTCTCGAGGGAACGCTGGCCAAGCTGCGCCGACTGGGCATGCCGCGAAGCCTGGCCCTCGGCATCGTCTTCCTGCTTTTCGTTCTCATTCTGCTCTTCGTGGTGCTGGTTGTCATACCGCGTCTGACCCGGCAAATCGCGTCCTTCGTGCGCGACCTCCCGATTTACCTGAGCGAGGGACAACGCATTCTCGAGCGTCTGCCCGAACATTATCCGTCCCTCATCAGCGAAGCCCAGGTGCAGTCGGTATTCGACACGCTGCGCAGCCGGGCCGGCGATTTGGGCGGCGAGGCGCTCGCGCAGTCACTGGGCTTTCTGCCCGACATCATCACGATGGCGGTATACCTGATTCTCCTGCCCCTGCTCGTCTTCTTCATGCTCAAGGACAAAGACGACCTTCTCGCGTGGGTCATGAGCTATCTGCCCGACGACAGCCGCCTGGCCTCGGGGGTGTGGAACGAGGTCGACCGCCAGCTGGGCAACTATGTGCGAGGCAAGTTCTGGGAACTGTTCATCGTGGGCATGGTAAGCTGGGTCACGTTCACCGCCCTCGGGTTAAATTACTCAGTGCTGCTCGGGGCGCTGGTTGGCCTGTCTGTGCTCGTTCCCTACGTCGGCGCGACCGTCGTGACCTTTCCGGTCTTCTTCGTGGCTTTTACGCAGTGGGGTTGGTCGAACGAGTTTCTGACCCTGGCCGCAGCCTACGGAATCATCCAGGCCCTCGACGCCAATGTTCTCGTTCCCCTGCTGTTTTCCGAAGCCGTCGATCTGCACCCCATTGCCATCATCGTGGCGGTGCTGTTCTTCGGAAACCTGTGGGGATTCTGGGGCGTGTTCTTCGCCATTCCGCTGGCGACGGTCGTCAAGGCGGTTCTGAGTGCCTGGCCCCGGCGCCCCCATCATGTCGCCGTTCCGACACAAACGCAACGGGCCGAGTAAGAAGAGACCCCTCTCGCGTCTTCCTGTCGGCCGGTCTGAGGGTCTGGGTGCCTGAAGTTCAGCCGCCCTGGCTCGTCACGCGTCGAACGTGCGGCCATCGCGCATGCGGGCGACGTACTCGCGGCGCTTCTCGCGTGCTTCTTCGACGCGGGCTTCGTCATAGCCGGTGCCGTACTTGCGCACCCATTCGAAGTAATGAAGAGCCTGCTCGAGATCGTCGAGCGCCCGGCCGTGGACCCCGCCACCGGCCAGCAGGTCAGCCCGTTCCAGGTACATTTCTGCCCACAAGGCATAGTCGGCCTGCCCCTGGCGCCGGTGGGCCAGCTGCGATGCCTGCAGGCTACGCTCGCAATCGTCGAGAGCCTGCTTGTCATCGCCCAGCTTCCGGGCAAGCCGGGCACGCTCGAAAAGCACCCCGGCAAAGAGCGACAGGCTGAGTTCGGGCGCGTCGGGCCACCCGACTTCGAGCCTTGCCGCGGCTGCATCGAGGTCGGCCATGGCATCCATGTCCATGCCGCGCCTTTCGGCCGACATGGCCCGGCAGAGCAGGGCCGTACCATCGAGGTTCAACTCGATTTCATAGCCGTCGCCACGCAGTCCGTCGAGCACGCGCACCGCTTCGTCGCAATCGGTCCATGACTCGTCCATGCGGTCGGCGGCCATGTAAATGCCGGCTCGTTTCAACAATGTGTCGGCCAGATCTTCGCCCACGGCATGCCCTTCTTCGCTGAGGCGCCGCCAGAGTTCCAGCGACTCGCCGGCGTCGCGCAGGCCCTCTTCATAACGTTCTTCGTCGGCCAGCAGACCGGCACGCCCGCGCAGGGCCACCGGCAACAGAATGCGCTCGCCATAGCCGGGAGCTTCGGGCGCCGAACGCATGAGATCAATGGCGTTGGCGTAGTCTTCGAGCGCCCGTTCGGGCGCCTGCATCTGCAGGCATTGCCCCCTGCCCACCCAGGCCCGGGCGAGTAACCAGGCATGCGTGACCCTTTCGACGGACGGCAGGTTCGTCCAGTAGCATAGCGCAATGTTATAGTCGGGCACCGCCTCGACGAAGCGTTGCTGTTCGCGCAGGGCTTCGGCGCGGAATAGATAGTCCTCGGCAAAAACCTGAGCGTCGGGAGCCGTCATCCAGTGAGCGGGAAACATAAGCCTGCGGTAGGGTTCAGCAGAAGAAGGTCGCAGCGCCGGCGGTGCGACCGGGTTGAAGAAAAGAAAAGCGCCGTGGGAAACCGCGAGAGCAGGGAACGATGAACAAGCAGCAGAGAACCTGGGAACCGGGTCGACACACGGTTTCAACCAGCAGCAACGACACGAACGGGCAGCGGGCGCTTTGCAAAGTCCGGCGCCGACCCTGTCGATGCATGCTAACACGAAGGCCTGTCGTTCTCCACGAAAAATCGCCTTCCAGACAGCATCTGTCCACCCGTCATGCGAAGCTAAGCGCAAGTTGGAGCCTGCGGGCGCGTAACGGTAAAATGACCTCTGCCGCTCTCGGCGATACCACCGTCACACAGTACGCACGCAGGCCGATAGCCCAGAGAACCCGACATGCCGCTGCACATCGACGCCCACTATTCGAACCGCCTCGAAGCCCTGCTACCGCCGCTTGCCGCCAATCTCACGCGCGAGCGGGAAGCATGCGGCGCCTTTACGCCGGTACGTATCGTGGTGCCCGATCAGCAGATGGAAACCTTCGTCAAGCTGGGTCTGGCCGATCAGGCGGGCATCGCGGCGCACCACCGGTATCTTTTTCTCTCGCGTCTGCTGGCCGAACTCGCCGCCGACATCGCCCCCGACCTGCATGTGCTCACGCGCGAAGAGCTGCACGTGCAGATCGCGCACCTGCTCGCCGACGCTACCGACCGTAGCGACGACGTTGAGCTTGCCCCCGTGCGCGCCTATCTGGGCTCGGCTGAAGGCGGCCCAGGCGCCGACGACGAGGGTTACGACGACGCCCACGACGACGCCCACGACGACGCGATGTTGCGCCGACGCTTCGAGTTGGCCGGCCAGCTGGCCACCCTTTTTCTCGAATACGGCTACGCCCGCACGCACATGCTCGACGCCTGGGACCGCGGCGACCGGGTTCTGGCATCGACCCCGGCCTGGGCCGCGACCGAAGCCTGGCAGTCGACGCTCTGGCGCATGCTGCGCGAGCGACTCGGCCGCGGCGGCCCCGGGTCGACCCGGCTGTTCCTTCACGACGTCTGGCGCCGCATCGCGGCCGAGCCCCGTCTGGCCGAAGCGGCCCTGCCCGCCCACGTGCACATCTTCGGCCTGTCGTACATCGGTCGTGAGTTTCAAGACATTCTGAGCCTGCTTGCCCACCACGTGCAGATTCACGTGTACGCCCTCAACCCCTGCCGCGAGTTCTGGGAAGACCTGCGTATCGGCCGCAAACGACTCGATGAAGACGAAGACCCCTTCGGCCTTGCCGACGTTGCAGACCCGGCGGCCCTGCGCCTGTGGGGGCGACCCGGCCGCGAGAACATTCGCCTCCTGAACGAACTTAGCGATTGCGACTTTACCGAACACTTTGTCGACCCCCTCGCGGTAGAGGAGCGCCCGACCCTGCTGCGCCGGTTGCAGCATGACGTGCTCGAACGCCGGCGGGGTCCGGAAAAACGCATGGAAGGCGACGACAGCATACGCGTTCTCGCCTGCTCCGACATGCGTCGCGAGACCGAAGTCGTCGCCAACGAAATATGGGAACTCATTCGCCGCAACGAGGCCGAGCGCCGCGAAGACGCCCGGATTGCCCCATTGCGCTTCAGCGACATAGGCGTGTTCATCGCGGGTTCCGACCCCGCGTCGTACATCGCCCATATCTCGTCGACCTTCGAACGGGTGCACCATATTCCGGTAAGCGTTTCCATGCCCACGCTGGCTTCGACCAGCCGCGTGCCCGAAGCCCTCGAGCTTCTGCTTTCGCTGCCGGGTGGAAACTTCACGCGTTCGTCGTTTCTGCGACTGCTCACCCACCCGGTGGTTACGGCCCGCTTTCCCGGCGCAAATCCCGAGCGGTGGAAAGAGTGGACGGAGCGACTCAATATCGTCTTCCACGAAGATGCCTCGTCGCTGCGCAATACGTACATCGAAAAGGATCTGCTCACCTGGGACCAGGGGCTGCGCCGCCTGAGCCTGGGCGGTTTCATGGCGGGCGAGCACGGCGGCGTCGACGGGGTTTATCGCGCACCCGACGGACAGGCGTATCTGATTGAAGAGTACGGCGAAAGCGACATGGACGAGGCCGGCCGCTTCCTGCTGCTCGTGCGCTCGTTGCTTGCCGACTGCCGAGAAATCAGCCGTCGGGGCGACCGAACGCTGAACGACTGGGCCGCGCTTCTGTCGCGGTTTGTCGGGGCCTACCTGGTTCCCGGCGAAGAAGACGATCGGCGTGCCCTGCAGCGTTGCCTCGCCGCCATGGAATCCGTGGGCGACAGCGACCCCGACGATGTCGCCATGCCCTATTCCCTCGCCCTGCAATTCTTCAACGACGCGGTAACCGGCCTCAGCGGTGGGTCGGGGCGTTTCCTGACCGACGGCGTGACCGTGGCGGGCTTGTCGGCCGTTCCCTTTCGAGTTGCCTTCGTTCTCGGACTTGACGAAGGCCGGTTTCCCGACGGCGACCGCACCAACCCCCTCGATCTTCGCCAGGCGCGACGCCTTGCCGGCGACGTGTCGCCGCGAGAGCGCGACAAGTACCGCTTTCTCGAGACCCTGCTTTCGACGCGCGAACGCCTGTATCTTTGCCATGTCTGCCGGAATGCGCAGACCGGCGACCCCCTCGAACCTTCATCGCTCGTGCGCGAACTCGAGTTTCTGCTGCGCGCCGATTATGTGGAAGCAGACGGCTGCAGGGCGCTTACCGTCAAGCACCCCCTGCGGCGCTACGATGAGCGCTACGAAGCGGCG